>JAEYGD010000160.1 GCA_023402505.1 Actinomycetes bacterium | reverse complement strand
AGTCGAAGCTGGAGAACCTGGGTCACCTGGGTGACCGCAACGACCACGACTCGCAGGGCCTGTTCCAGCAGCGCCCCTCCTCGGGTTGGGGCACGGTGGAGCAGATCACCGACCCCGAGTACTCCACGATGGCGTTCCTCAAGGGCCTCAAGCAGGTCGACGGCTGGCAGGACATGCCGCTGACCGTGGCCGCGCAGACCGTGCAGGTCTCGGCCTACCCGGATCACTACGCCCAGTGGGAACAGCAGGCCGCCGACCTCGTCACCGAGCACTGGAACAGCTGACAACCGGACAACCACAGACCTTCCTCACAAGGGGGAACCACGCTGGCCGGCACCCACAACGGGTGCCGGCCAGCAGCGTGCTCGGTCGGTCACCTGCCGCAGGTCGCGCACCCCCGACCCCTTCGGGGAGCTGACACTTTCGGGGAAGGTGTCGACTCCCAGGCGGATGAGGCAACACTTTCCCCGAAAGTGCTGCCCGTCAGCACGCGGGGCCCGACGGCGACCTGCCCCATCACCGGGACAGGTCTGGTTAGCCCCCGGATGTTGCCCCCGGGGAACGAACTTGTGACAGGGCATTGACGACCGTCACGTGCGGGTGATCTGATCCCAAACCCAGAGGATCTTTCGCATTTCGATGGGGGCGTTTCACATGTCCAGGTTGCGTCGTACGGCCCTGGCGGCGGGAATCGCCGTCGTCACGGCCGCCCTGTCGGTGGCGGTCGCACCGTCCACTCCGGCCGTAGCGGCACCGTCCACTCCGGCCGTGGCGGCACCGCCCACCGCGGCCGTGGCTCTCGGGGACAGTTTCATCAGCGGTGAGGGCGCCGGGGCGTACGCCTCGGTGGTCGACGTCAACGGGGTGGCCCAGGGCTTCCCGGGCTGGTCGGCGCCCAACGCCAACGCGTACTTCTGCCACCGTTCGCCGAACGCCTCGCTGTTCCAGGCGAACCTGCCGGGGATCGCGGCCCGGTTCAACCTCGCCTGCTCGGGCGGGCAGCCGTACGACATCGCCAGCGCGTCGGCGAGCCGGGCCAAGGGACGGCAGGTCGCCTCCCAGCTCGACCAGCTCCGTGCGGTCGCGCAGACGCACGACATCGACCTGGTGCTCGTCGGGCTCGGCTCGAACAACAGCTCGTTCACGTTCGGCGGTGTCGCCGAGAAGTGCGCCAACCGGTTCATCGCGGACGCCTGGACGGGGTGGTGGGAGTTCTGGGCCTACCTCGGCGGGCCGGTCGAGCAGGAGCCCTGCACGGACGCCGACCTGGCGACGGCCGCGCAGTTCAACGCGGCGACCGCGGAGACCATCGCCGCGGTGCGGCAGATCCTCACCACGCTCGCCCAGGTCGACGCCGACGGTCAGCACCGGGTCGTGCTGCAGGACTACACGAACCCGCTGCCGCCGGAGCTGGCCAGCGCCTACTGGACGGAGGACAGCCGCGACGACACCCGGGACAAGTTCCGTGCGCTCGGGGCGGAGCGGTACGCCGCCGGCTGCCCGATCCACCGGGCCAGCCTCGCGCCCGGGCACCGCTTCTCGCAGGGCCTCGGCACGATGGTCAGCTCGGTCCGCACGGCGATGGCCGCCGAGTTCCCGAACGCCGACCTGGTCTACCTCAACGTGCAGCGTGCCTTCGACGGGGCGCGGCTCTGCGAGTCGACCGGCAGCCCGGGCAACGCCCTGGCCACCCCGATCCGCCTCATGGACGGCCCGACCGGTGTCTTCGTCACCAGCCTCTCCGGGTACGACAAGATCGCCATCCAGCGGATCGCCAACTCCTGCGGGACGTACTTCCAGACCTGCCAGGAGTCGTGGCACCCGAACGCGGCCGGCCACCAGGTGCTCGGGCGCTGCCTGGCCGGCGCCGCCGCGGCGAGCGTCCGTTCGGTGTCCTGCGTACGGTCGGCCAACGGCACGGTCACGGTGAGCTGATCGGCGGCCGCCCGGCCCGACGCCCGGCCATCGTGCCGGCGCCGGGCCGGAAATCCGCCGGTCCGGCGTGAACGCCCCGTGCGACGGGCCCGTTGTGGCTCGCCGCCCGGGGCGTTTTCGCTGCGTGCCGCCCCGGACCGGAACCGGCCGCCGGGGGGCGGCGGGGTGGCCGGCCGGTGGCGAGGTCCGACGGCTCTCCGACCGGCACGCGGTGTGACGGGCGATACCGGACGGCCGGGACCTTCGACCCTGAAGCGGGGTGTTGCGTTTCTGTTCAGTGGCGCTCGACGCCGTCGACGCCCGAAGGAGAAGTCGTGCTCTCGGAATCCTCAGCCGCTGTGGTGACCGCTACGCTGCCCGCCGTACAGGCACACGGCGAGGCGATCACCGGCCGGTTCTACCAGCGCATGTTCGACGCCCACCCGGAGTTGCTGGACATCTTCAACCGGGGCAACCAGGCGACCGGGCAGCAGAAGGCGGCCCTCGCCGCCGCCGTGGTCGCGTACGCCGAGCACCTGACCGGCGGCAGCGACGTGCCCTGGGGGCCGGTCCTGGACCGCATCGCGCACAAGCACGCGTCCCTGGGCATCACCGCGACGCAGTACACGATCGTCGGCCGGCACCTGCTGGCCGCGGTGGGTGAGGTGCTGGGCGACGCCGTCACCGCCGAGGTCGCGGCGGCGTGGGACGAGGTGTACTGGCTGCTCGCCTGTGAGCTGATCGCCCGGGAGGCGCGCCTCTACACGCTGGCCGGGGTGGCCGAGGACGGCCGGGTGTGGCGGGACTGGCGGGTGACGGCCACGACCCGGGAGACCGCCGACGTCGTCTCGTTCGCGCTGGTGCCGGCGGACGGCGGCACGGTGCCCGCGTTCACTCCGGGCCAGTACGTGTCGGTCGCCGTCGACCTGGGCGGTGACCGGGGGCAGCAGATCCGCCAGTACAGCCTCTCCGGCCGGCCCGGCGCGGCGCACTGGCGGATCACCGTCAAGCGGGTACGCGGCACCGACGGCGCACCGGACGGCATGGTCTCGGGATTCCTGCACGAGCGGGTGGCGGTCGGCGACACACTTCGGCTCAGTCCGCCGTTCGGTGAGGTCAGCGCGATCGGCGACGCCGGTCCGCTGCTGCTGGTCAGCGCCGGCATCGGTCTCACCCCGGCGATGGCGGCCCTGGAGCACCTGGCCGCCACCGAGCCGGACCGGGAGGTGGTGCTGGTGCACGCCGACCGGGCCGCCGCCGCCCACGCGCGCCGCCGGGAGCTGCCGGCTCTGCAGGAGCGGTTGCCGAACCTGTCGGTGCGGCTGTGGTACGAGGACGCGGCCGGCGCCGAGCTGTCCGGGCTGAAGGCGCACGTCGCGGCGGGGTTGGTGGACCCGGCGCTGATCCCGCTCTCGGCCGAGGCGCAGGTGCACCTGTGCGGGCCGGTGCCGTTCATGCGCCGGGTCCGGGGCGGCCTGCTGCGGCGGGGTGTGCCGGCGGAGCGGATCGCCTACGAGGTGTTCGGCCC
>JAEYGD010000119.1 GCA_023402505.1 Actinomycetes bacterium | reverse complement strand
GGGGGGGCGACGCGGTTTGCGGGGCCCTGGCGGGGGGCCCGGCGGGGGTAAGGGGCGGGGCCACCGGAGAGTACGGTCAGCCGCCGAGGCTCGCGGCTGCCGACTGGATCGCCGAGGCGTACGTGCTCACCTGGGTGTAGACGCCGGGGTAGTTGGGCCGGGCGCAGCCGTTGCCCCAGCTGACGATGCCCACCTGGACCCAGGCGTTGGTGGCGTCCCGCCGGAACATCGGGCCACCGGAGTCACCCTGACAGGTGTCGACACCGCCGCTCGCGTAGCCGGCGCAGATCTCCTCGTTGGGAATGATCTGGCCGCCGTAGTACCGGTTGCAGGTCGCGTCGTCGACGAACGGCACGGTGGCCTTGAGCAGGTAGCGCTGCTGCGCGCCACCTTCGCGGGCGGCTCCCCACCCGGCGACGGTGAAGGTCCCGTTGTCGTACGCCGTGCTGGTGGTGATCTTGAGCGTGGCGAGCGAGGTGACCGGGGTGGCGAGCCGGATCAGAGCCCAGTCGTCGCCGTTGCCGTTGTAGCCGGGCGCCCGGTAGACGTAGTTGGAGCGAACCTGGATCCGGCTGGAGGACTGGAGGTCCACCACGCCCAGGGTGGCGGTGATGCTGGTGTTGGTTCCGGTACGGCCGACGCAGTGCGCGGCGGTCAGCACCAGGCGCGAGCTGTAGAGGGAGCCGCCGCACCCCATGGAGAGCCGCACCATGAACGGGAATTCGCCCTGCGCCGCTCGGGTGCCGCCGACGACGTACGGGGTCATGTCACCGGTCGGCGCCGCGCTCGCGGGCGCCACCATCGTGAACGTTCCCGCGGTCACCGCCACCAGAACGGCCGCCATCCGGCCGAGGAATCTACGCCAACGCACCATGGGTCCCTCCAAACATCGACGGCGTGCCTCTTGGCTGCGCCGCATCCGCGGTGGCAGGGAGCCTATTGGCAAACATCGATGAACGACAATGCGTTGCTACATCCCGTCTTCGTCATACGGTCGGTGCGGAGGTGGCGCCGTCCCCGGCCGGCACCACTCCCGCACCGTCCCGGCAGCCGCCGGCAAGTCCTGGTCAGCACCACCCGTTGACCGGTCCGTTCACGCCGGTGGAGAGGTAGGCGTCCGAAACCCAGCTGCCATCGGTGAGCCGGTTCCACAGCGCGGTGGTGCCGTACCGGCCGGTGTGCGAGGTGCCGTTCGCCGAGCAGGCGATGGTGACCGTCGCGCCGTCGGCGACCGAGCCCAGGACGGCGTACCCGGTGCCAGGGCCGGATCGCCGGGTGAGCGTCCCTCCGCCGTTGGCGTCGACGACCCCCTGGTTGAAGCCGAGCGGGCCGTAGTTGTAGAGCTGTCCACCTGCTCCGACCCAGGCCGATCCGTGCCGGGCGCCACCCTGGTAGGCGCCGGCCCCGCTGCCGAAGGTCCACTTGCCGATGTCGTGCCCGGCGATGGGGACGTAGGCGCTGTTCTGCCGCAGCCCGAAGTGCACGTGCCGCCCGGAGGCGCTGCCGCCGCAGGTGACGTCGGTGCCCGTGTAGCCGAGGAAGGCCCCCTGGGCAACGCTGGCGCCGTTGACGGAGATGCTGCTCCACAGGTGGTAGTAGTCGGTGGAGTAGCCGCGGTCGTGGATGACCCGGATCCATCCGGTGCACATGGTGTACGCCGTGCCCGCGCGGGCGGCACGGACCACCTGGTCGCCGCCGGCCAGGTCGACGGAGCTCCACGGCGCGGCGCTGCCGCTCCAGCCGTGTGGGCCGCCGGTGAGCGTCCACGTCTGCCCGACGGCGAACGGCAGTGCCATGCCGGTGCGGTAGTCGCCGCCCGCGTACATCGGTGTGACCGGCGTCGTGAGCACCGACTTCTCGGCCTGGTTCACCAGCGGTGACGCGGCGGCCAGGTCGGCGAACGACTCCTCGCCGTCGAAGGTGACCGTCCAGCCTCCGGCGCCCGCGCGGGCCAGGAAGATCGAGCCGGTCGGGTGCGCGTCCGCGGACCGGTCCGCCAGGAGCACCGCCGTGCCGAAGGCCCATCGACCGCTCGCGCGGGTGACCGTGACCCTGGTCCGCTCGGCTCCGCCGGCCCGGGTGGCGGTCACGTCGGCCTGACCGATGAGCTTCGCGGTGACGGCGTCGGTGACCGTCACCGGCGCCGCGCCGGGTGTGGCCGCAGCCGCTGCCGGTGCCAGGGTCGAGGTGCCCATCGCCGCCAGGGCGCAGGTGAGCACGAGCCGTTGCCAGGTGTGCCGCATGGAACCCCCTTCATCGATGAATCTCGCTGAATGGAGGTTATCGAAGGTGATGAAAATCGTCTACGGAACAGGGTGTCGAGCATGAAGATTTAGTGCAGCCGGGCGGTCGCGGAAAGATGATCTCCGGTCGGCCGGCCACAGGGTCGACCGGACCCGGGTTGATCCGCGCCGGTCGGGGTAGCTGACCGTCATGCGACTACCGACTCTCGCCAAGACCGCGGCGGCCGTCGCCGCGACCGCCGCCGCCGGCAGTGCCGCCACCGCCTCCGGAACCTCCTCGCGCTGGTACCGGCGACTGCACAAGCCCTTCTGGCAGCCGCCGTCGGCCGCGTTTCCCCTGGTGTGGACGCCGCTGTACGCGCTGATCGCGGTAGCCGGCGCCCGCGCGATCGACCGTACCGACGGGGCCGACCGCACCGCGTTCACCCGTGACTACGCGCTCAACCTGGCGCTCAACGCCGGCTGGACCGCCCTCTTCTTCCGGGCCCGCAAGCCGGCCGCCGCGCTGGCCGAGATCACCGCGCTCAACGCCTCCAATTTGTTGCTGCTGCGCCGCGCCGCACGCGCCGATCGTCTCGCCGGCGCGGCACTGGCCCCGTACGTCGCCTGGACCCTCTTCGCCACCACCCTGAACGGGGCCATCGTCCGCCTCAACCGCACCAACTGACCCCAGCGCACTGCCGGCTCCGGCCCTTGCTGTGATCGCTTGCCGAAGATCAGCTGGCCACGCCTCTCGGTCTTCTTGCGAGCGGGGCTCAGTCTGTTGTCGGGGCGGGAACCTGCCACAGGGCGCTGACCGGCATGGCGCGGAGTCTGTCGCCGAACGGCAGGGTGGAGGTTCCGGTGTAGAGGACGATGCCGGCGATGAAATCGTCGCCGAGGCGGTCGGCGAGTCGGCGTAGCCCGCGGAAGTCGTGGGGTCCGACGGTGGTGGCTGCTTTGACTTCGATCCCGACCACCTGGCCGGATCTGTTTTCGAGCACGGCGTCGACTTCGTACCGGCTCTGGTCGCGGTAGTGAGACAGATCAACGGGCTGCGCGGACCAGGTGAGCTGCCGCGACAGCTCGGACAGGACGAATGATTCGAGGAGCGGGCCGAACGGTGCGCCCGGCCGGAGCAGTGCCCGAGCGTCGGTCGCGATTTCGTTGGCGGCGATGCCGGAGTCGACGAAGATCAGTTTTGGCGCGGCGGTGGTGCGGGTGCCGAGGTTGCGGGACCAGCCGGGGATCCGTTTGACCAGAAAGATCTCCTCCAGGGCTTGGAGGTAGCGGGCGATAGTCGGCCGGCTCAGTCCGAGGGCGGATTCGAGGGAGTTTGCGGCGATGATGGTCGCGGATCTGGCCGCGAGCAGGCGTACCAGCTTGCGTAGTTCGCCCTTGTGCTGGATGTCGGACAGCTGTCGGACGTCGCGGTCGATGAGCGCCTGGACGTAGGCGTCGAGGAATCGTTGGCGGCGGCGCGGGTCGGTGCGGGTGGTCGCCTCGGGTAGGCCGCCGCGCACGATCCGGGCCCCGTAGTCGGCGCGGGTCACGTCCGACTCGTGTCGCAGGTCCGCGCCGAGCGCGAAGACGGCGTCAACGAATCCGTCCGGCGCTGCGTCGAGTTCGCCCTGGGAGAATGGCCAGAGTTCGACAGTCTCCATCCGGCCGGGCAATGCGTCCGGGGCGGCCACCATGCCGAACAGCCGTGATGAACCGGTGAGCAGGTACCGGACAGGACGGGGATCCTCGTCGACGGCAGCCTTGATGGCCAACAGGAGTTCCGGAGCGCGTTGGATCTCGTCGATGACCAGGAGTTCGGAGGAGTCCACGAACCCGACGGGATCGGCGATCGCCGCCGCCCGGTCCTGGGCCCGGTCAAGATCGCGGCGCTCGGCCAGACGATCGCCGGCAACGAGGCGGACCAGGGTGCTCTTGCCTGCTTGGCGTGCTCCGCTGATCAAGACGACGCGGGTGTCCGCTAGAGCGGCATTGACCTGCGCGGCGGCGCGACGGGGGATCAGATGCGGTGTGGGCACGGCGTCATCGTAACAGCCGCACTTTCGATCTGCGGGGACATTGGCTTTCGATTCGCGGCAACGGGTGCGTTCGTTATGCGGGCTGTCCGGTGTTCGATCTGCGGGCCCCGTCAGCGGGGCGGCCGTGGAAGACGCGGGTCGCCGTGGCCGACCGCCAGTCGCGAACGGGGGTTGGTGTGCTCGCGCTGTGGTCCTGGCTACGAGAACGGCGGTCCGGGTGACGTGGGTGAACGTGGGCCACTCCCTGCCACCCCGGGTAAACCCCCGGGTCGCTAGACTGTGCCCTCGCGCCCTCGTAGCTCAGGGGATAGAGCATCGGTTTCCTAAACCGTGTGTCGCAGGTTCGAATCCTGCCGGGGGCACCTCGATACGCAGCCGAAACGCCATCTGAGCTGGTAATACACACGTTGCTCAATTAGCACAGGTGTGCAGCCGTAGGCCACCGGAAGCCGCCGTTTGTCGTAGGTCGCGGAACAGGCGCGGAATGACCTTGAAGACATCTGTCCAGGTCAGCCGACACGGCTGAGGCAAGATCCGGAACGGCGACCATCATACGGCCACGCCATCCCGGTCAGAGCCTCAGCGATCCGGTCATTGACGGTGGCCTCCGCGCCGTCGATGCACTTGGCGTAGACCTTCAGCAGTACGTCCACGGAGTGCCCGGCCCGGTCGGCTACCTCGGTCGCTGGAACCCCAGCGTTGAGCCACAGCGACACAGCGGCATGCCGCAGGTCGTACGGCCGACCAGCGAGCGGAGAGTCAACCTGGCGCGGTGTCAGCGCCAGTCGACGCGCCTCATCCCAGACGCGCGAGTACGTCGAGGCCGCCACGACATTGCCCCGCTCGCTCTGAAACAGGCGACCGTCCTTGGCGACACCGAACCGCTCGATGTGCTGCCGCAGGATCTTCACGAGCGCGGGCGGGATCGGCACGCCACGCGGCTCGTCCTCGGCTCGGTGCTTCAGGCCCCGGTCGTCGTGAACCTCGCCGCTGTCGGTCCACCGCCTGCCCGCCTGTGGTCGGCTCCTGGCCAGCGTCAGCCGACCCCATCCCTTCTCGGGTAGATCGCAGTCCTGCTCTCGCAGCGCCAACGCCTCTGCCGGACGGAGTGCGGCGAAGTACAGGCAGGCGAAGAACGCGACCAGGCGCTCACCACGCTTTGCCTTCCGTCCCCGCTGGCCGACGTAGGTGACCGCGATCAGCAGTTCCGACGCCTGGCGCTGGTTGACGACCACCCTGCGATCGATGACCTCGGCAATCTTCTGCCGCTGCGATCGCACACGTAGCTTGTCGACCGGGTTGAACTCCAACTCTTCCAGCTCGACCGCGTATTGAAGCGCGTTGTAGAACACGGACCGCTTCCGACGTACGGTGGTCGCGGCGGCCGGCATCCCGTCGAGCTTCACCACCAGGACGTCGAGCGCAGCGCGAACGGTCCCCGCCTCCCGGAGATCAGGCAGCGGCAGGGAAGCGTGGCATAGCCAGCGCACCGCGTCAGCAACCTCCGGCGGCATCTCCAGGCCACGAGCTGGCGGCGGCAGCACGTAGTTGCGCAGCGCTTGGCGCAGCAGCTTGACCGGCGGTCGTCCGGGAGCGTCCTTGACCAGCGCCGCGGTGACGCTGGCAAGCGACTCCGTCATGCTGTCGCGCGACTTGGCCGCAGCGCCCGACCACTTCATGTCGACGTACTTCTTGGCGAAGTCCAGCCACGTCACAGCGGCCGGGGTCTCTGTCATCGAGTCCGGTAGCCCGGTGTCGATGTCGAACCCCTCGCCCTGGTTGGCGGCTTGCATCAGGTTGGAGCGGAAGCTGTCGGCCAGTGCCCGCGTGACGAACGTGCGGGACTTCTCGCGGCCAGCCACGACCCACCGAACGGTGTACGACCGCTTGGCCTTCTTCGACCGGGCGCCGTCGGCGGTGTTGGTCTTGATTGCCCAGATCCGGACGCGATGAGACTTCACGCCGCCACCTCGCGCCGCTGCTCCAGCCAGATCCGGAGATCCCTCTTCGATATCCGAAGCTCCCCGTTGGGAAGCCGGATGCAGGCCGGGGCGATGCCGAGTTCCCGCCACCGGTAGAACGTCCGGCGTGACACATTGTTGAGCGTGGCGAGCACCTCCGGAACGGTCATCAGTTCGTCGTCCACCGTCAGAGTCCTTCCTCCTGTTCGGTTCAAGCGGCGACCGGCGCGGTGCCGGCGGGGGCGGTGCTGAGTTCGTGGGCGAGTTCTTCGCGGCCGGCGCTTCGTCGCTCTCGTGCCATGGCGGCGGCGGTGTTGGCGAGGAGTGCGTCTCCGGTGGTGTGCCAGCCGACGCCGGCGAAGGTGAGGGTGCCGACGATGAGGGTGGCGTCGTCGTCGAGGTGGTCGACGGCCCGGAGGCCACTGTGTTCGTCGGCCTGGTGGTCGTGCTCGTGCCGCCTGTAGGTGGCGCGGGTGTCCCGCAGGAGCCGGAAGGTCACCGAGTAGCGGCGGCCCTTGGTGAGGAAGTGCCCGCCGTAGCCGAGCATGTGCGCCCAGCGGCGTAGCCGGGCATACGGGCCGGGTTCGGGTCTACTGGCCGGTTGGGCGTCAAGGGCGGCTTGACGGTCGGCCACGCAGACCGGGCAGGCGGCGTATCGGGTGTGGGTGCCGCAGTCTGGGCACGCCCACGGCTGGACGAAGCCGGGCGTGGGTCGGGGGTCGCTGGGCCGCTGGGACAGGGGCACGGGTGTGCGGGTGGGTCGGCCGATGCGCCAGCAGGCGTCGATGAGGCGGGCGGTGTGGTCGCCGTCGGGGTCGGCGTAGTCGCCGATGGTGTCGGCGGTCAGGCGGGTGGAGGTGTGCCCGGTGGCCTCGGTGCTCTTGGTGGCGTACTTGGCAAGGTAACCGGCGACCATCCCATCGGTGACCTCACCCGTGCCATCGGTGGCGATCGGCTCAAGGTCGACCTGCTCGCCCCAGGCGATCGGCCAGCCCTCGGGCCGGTCCGGATGCGACGGGCTGTGGAAGGCGATTTGGCCGGCGGCGTGCCGGAGCGCGTCGACGAGGTCGGTGACGGTGAACCCGGCGGGTGGGGGGACGACGGCGTTCGGGTCCAAGCCGTCGACGCCGTCGAGGCGGGCGATGGCGTGGAAGTGCACCGCTCCCCGTGCTTGCAGTTCGGCGACCTTGCCGGGCGACAGCCGAACCGGGGGGACCTTCCGGATGCGCCCGGATTCGCTGATGATCTCAACGCGGGGGATGCCGCGTCGGCGGGCGAGTTTGGCTAGGTGGCGTTCCGCGGCTTGTTTGGTGCGGTGCCACAGCTCGCCGGAGAAGATGTTCCAGACGATTTGGTGGTCGTGGTCGTAGCAGTCCAGGCACAGCGGCTGACCGAGCACCGCGTCCCCGGACTCATGTCGGGCCCAGCAGACGGCGGGCCGGCCGTGGGAGCAGAGGCCGAGGTTGCGGCGGGCGTGGCAGGGTTCGGCGCGGCAGTCGCAGCGCCGTCGGTTGCCGCACGTGTGCCGCTTGACTACCCGCGCGTGAACGGTGCCGAACGACGGCGCGGTGAAGGTGGCGAACACGGCCGGATGCTGCGCAACCGTCTCGGGGACGCCTTTGCCGCCGATCAGGCCGGCGCGCAGGAGTTGGAAGGCGTCGCGCTGGTACGTCTGTGCGCAGGCCGGACACACGCGGGATCGGCGGTTGCCGCAGGCCTTGTAGATGGCGGCGTCGGGCATGGCGTCGGTGTGTCGTTCGTCCACAACACGTCCGGTGCCAGGCTCGACGGTGAGCAAGCTACCGGCGAGCCGGATCGGTCGGGTGCAGCCGGCGGCGGCGCGGACGTGTTCCAGCCAACCGAAGTAGTTCGGCTGAGTCGCGCGTAAGAAGGCGGAGCCGGCGGCGGTGTAGCCGTAGACGGGTGTGGTGTCGGCGTTCGAGCCCACACCCCGGGCCAGAGCGGTCCGGGGTGTGAGGTCCAGCGTCGACGCCATCAGGCGGCCACCTCGTCGAGGTGCCGGGTGGTGATGGTGTGTTGGGTGACGATGAGTCGGCAGGCGCCGCATTGGCGGTCGGCCGGTTCGTGCCGGTAGCAGGGGATGGTGGTGGTCACCTGGCCGCAGTGGATGGTGATCGGTGTCCGGCAGGGTCCGCCGGGGATGATGTGGATGACGGTGCGTCGGGTGTCGTAGATGTGCGGCTCGCCGGGCCAGGCCGGGCAGGTGTGGAGGGTGGTTTCGATGTCGACGACGTGGATGGTCATCGGGCACCACCAGTGACGGGGGTGCCGTTGACGGCGGTGACGGGTTCGCCGAGGGTGTGCAGGAGTTCCCGGGCGATGTCCGGGGTGACGGAGAGCAGGCTGGCGAGTTCGTCGGTGGTGATGGGTCGGCCGGTGCTCTGCTGGTGGCGGCCGATGACGAAGCGGGCGGTGGGGACCAGGTGTGCCGGCACGTCCGGCTTGGTGATCGGCACCGGGTTGACGGGTGCCTCGATGACGGCCGGCGCAGCCGGCTGGGTGTCGACGATAGGAGCCGAAGCCGGCGGTTCGTTGACGAGCTGGGCGACGCCAGCGGTGGCGTCGTCGGTGGGTTGGGTGGTGGGTTCGTTCTTGGCCGCGAGGTCGCGGGCGGCGGTCAGGAGGGCTGAGGCTTCGGCTTCGATGGCGGCGAAGTCGGGTCGGATGCGTCCGGCGACGAGTTCGACGCCGATGACGAGGACGACGACCAGGGCGAAGACCAGGCGCAGGCCGAGGCTGCCGGGTGAGGCGAAGTTGATGGTGGCCGACAGCAGCGCGGCACCGGAGAACACGACCAGTGCTCCGCGCTTGGCATCGCGGGCGATGCCGGAGGTGCGGACGACGGTCAGCATGGACACCATGGCGGCGTCGAAGATCAGCGGTACCAGGTAGGCGAAGTAGCCGGCGTTCTGGGTCCACAGGTAGTGGGCCTGGTGCAGGTAGCTGGTGGCGAGTGCGCCGAGCAGGACGAATCGGTTGTAGCGCTTGATGGAGGCGATTGCTTTGAGCATGGTGGGCACGGCGTTGCGGGCGTACTCGGCGGCGAACTGTTCGGTGACGGTGTGCGGGTCAGTGGGCATGGGGAGTCACCTCCGCAGCGGCGGGAAGGGTGTCGAGGGGGATGAGGTCGACCACGCCCGCGCAGTGGGCGCACATGATCGGGGCCAGGCCCTGGGCGGCGAGTTGCTGCCGGAAGCAGGGCAGGCAGGTGAAGTCGGCCGGGAACAGGCCCTCGCCCTCACAGAGCAGGCAGCGGGCGAAGCAGGCCGGGCAGGGCTTGTAGACCGGGCCGAGGATGTCGTGGATGCCGGCGGGGGTGTTGCCCTCGATGCACCACACGCAGGGGTCGGCAAGGTGGAAGCTCACGACGGGTTCCCTTCGTGGCAGTCGAGACATTCGCCGTAGCGGCGGGGGATGTAGTAGGGCCGCACGACGCCGCAGGTGCGGCAGGTACGGCGAGCCCGCAACGCCTTGCCGATCGCCTCCCGCTGGGCCGGGGTGGCGACGCGTTTGGGGGCGGCAAGGTCGAGGCGGTAGAGGTAGGCGACGCGGCGCTGTGACCGGTGCCGCCACAGGATCTGAGCCACTGGGTCATGACCACCCGGGCGAAGGCCGGCGGCACGCAGTTGCCGCCGAGTGGCCAACCCGGAAGGAGCCGCCTGGTAGGGGAAGGTGGGAAACCCGTAGCGGGTACCGGCCGGGTCGTAGAACTCGACCCGGATACCGGAACGCTCGGCCAGGGCGTCGAGGTCGGGACTGCGAAGGTCGGTCATGACTGGCCTCCCCAGCGCTGCTGGGCGGCCTGCTTGGAGATGCCGAGCCGGGTGCCGATTTCGGCCCAGGAGTAGCCGAAGGCGCGAAGGCCGATGACGGCTTCACCGATGGCGTCGTCGAGTTGGGCGGACAGGGCGACCAGGTCGCGGAGTGCTTCGACGTCGCCGGTGGCGACGCGGCGGCCGTGGGCGCGGATGATGCGCCGGGCGAACGCGGCGAACTCGTCATTCTCGACGACCTGCCGGCGCTTGGGGCGGGGGGTGCGCGTCAAGGACGCCTTGACGGTGAACATCAGTCCTCGCCTCCCTGGGTGTGGAGGCGGTCCCACTCGTCAGCCGCCTCGTCAAGGGCGGTGATGACCTGCTCGGCGGTCCGGGCCGGGTCGTCGTTCCACGAGTAGGGGGAGGTGTGTTCGTCCCACACGTAGCCGTCCTCGTCGACGAGGAACAGCGGGTACGAAGTGTCGAGGTAGTCGACGAAGGCAGCCAGGGTGGCGAGGTAGTCGGCCAGAGCGTCCGGGGCGAGTTGGGAGAAGTGCTCCACCTTGCGGCCGGCGCAGGCGATGCCGATAGCCCCGGCGGCGCAGGCCGGCGGGGTCGAGTGGTCGGTGGGGAAGAGGTTGTTGTAGTAGGTGCCCTGGTGCCAGCCGTGCCGGCGCAGGTAGAGGGCAGCCATCCGCAGCAGGTCAGCAGGAGTGTTGACCGGCGCGGTGGTGGGTGGTTTCTGGGTAGCCTTCATGGCAGCCACGTCCTTTCAGATGGGCTTGGTGGGTGGTCGGCAGGACCAGCTCTGCTGGCAGGCGGTGACCTGGTCCTGTCGACCGGCTATCGGGTGCGCAGCCGCAGGTAGCGGCGGTGGCGGGTGTCGTCGCCGCCCATCGGGGTCGGTGCGGAGGCGTAGACGAGTCGGCCGCTGGCCGAGGCGACCTGGACCATGGCCGCGATCTCGGACGGCGCAGCGACGATCCACAGCTCGACGTACTGCGCGGCCTTCTGGTTGTTCGCGCGGGCGTAGGCGCGTTCACGGGTGGTCATGCCACGGCCTCCCAGTCGGTCGGGTTGCGGGTCGGGAGCGTGTTGCCGGCGGGCCGACGAATCCACGCCGCGTAGTCGGCGATGTTGTAGATGTCGGTGTCGGTGAGGTAGGCGGCCTTGATGCGGCGGGGTACGCCGCCTTCGGCCAGGAGGTAGGCCGCGCCTTGGTTGGTGGGCGAGATGTCGGAGGCGGTGTAGCCCTGCTCGGCCCAGCCCTGGCCGAGGATGATGTTGGAGCTGTTCAGGCTGGTGCAGCGGAACGCGGCCCGGTAGCCGAACAGGTCCCGCAGCGAGGCCGGGATGATGTCCCACGACGGCCGCTGGGTGGCCGCGACGACGGGCATACCGCAGGCGCGGCCGAGGGAGACGAGTCCGCGCAGCAGGGTGGAGAACTCTTCCTGCTGCGCTTTGGTGCCCAGGACGGTGGAGTACATGGCGAGTTCGTCGATGATGGTGACGATGACCGACATGCCGTCGCCTTCGGCGAGCTTGCGGCGCCGGTTGGCCAGGAGCCAGGTGTAGCGGTTGGTGGCGACGACCAGGAGGCGGCGCAGCACGTCGATGCCCTGGTCGATGTCGGGGCCGATGAAGGCGTCGGCGAGGTCGCGCCAGGGGCCGAGTTCGACGAGTTTGGCGTCGAAGAGCACGAGGCGGGTGTTGTCGCATAGCGCGCCGTGGCCGCAGATGTTGTTGACCAGGCCGGACTTGCCGCCGCCCGGTTCCCCGGCGATGAGGATGTTGCGGTAGATGACGTCGATGTAGACGGGCTGGCCGAACTCGTCGATGCCGATGAAGATCGGGTCGAACATCGACAGGCCAGGACCCACCGGAACGCCGCTGCTTGGGGCGGGTGCCGTGGTGGTCATGGTGTTGCCCTCCTTGGGCGGTTGGTGGGCGCGAGAAGCCACACGAACGAGCCGCTATGGCTCCTCGCGTCCCGGTTCGGGTTGAGGTCAGATCCAGTCGGAAACGTCGTCCTCGGGCGTCGACGACGAGGAAGCCGCGGGCTTGCTGCCGTTGGCCGTGGCGGCCGGCGGCTTCTTGGTGGCGGGTTTGCCCTGGGCCGGGAGGGTGATCGTCGGGGCGTCGACGTCCGGCAGGTCCAGGGCAGTGGGGACCGTCAGCGGCGATGCCGAGACGGGTGCCGTTCGGTCGATCTGGTCGACCAGCGGCGAGTTGACGTTGGCGGTGAGCACCTCACGGCGCTTGATGTCGAACCGCAGGTACGCGGCGTTGGTCTCCGAGGCGCGCTCGATGAGCACGGTGGAGGCGTGACAGGTCACGGCGATCTTGTCGAGGCGGGATTCCAGGTCCTTGGCCGACAGGCCGGGACGCAGGTACACCCAGACCCGCTCACCGACCGGGGTCGGGCGGGCCCACAGGATCAGCGGCAGGCTGCCGGACTGGTTGGCGATGATGAACTGCGCGAAACACACGCGCAGTCGATGCCGGACGATCAGGCACCACGCCCACGCCTTGATCTGGCGGCGAACCTTGCCGATGGCGGCGGGGACGCCGACGACCAGGGCGACGACGATCAGCATCACCACGGTTGAGGTGTGGTTGGCCAGCTGCACCCATACGGTCAGCAGCGCCACGGCCAACAGGATTTCGGTGGCCCACCACCAGAGCAGCCGCAGCACCGGCCAGATGCGTACGAGCAGCCAGACGACGGCACCGCAGGGGACGCCGACGAAGGCACCGACGATCAGAGCCACGATCGGGTGCCAGTAGGACGCGGCCACCACAGCGGCGAGGACGCCGACGATGACGGCCGTGAGGATGAACGCCAGCTTCGCGCGGCGTGCCGAGGAACGGTGAACCCTGGCCTCGATGACCGTCACCATTCCGGTTGACTTGCCGGCGAACCGGCGAGGGCTAGACTTGGACACGACGAGTCCTCCCAATGCCAGTTGGGATCGGATGAGTGGACGGCACCGGGGTCGGCAGATGTAGGAGTCAGTACCGACCCCGGGCCAAATTTCCTTCTGTTGCCGCCACCCGCAGATGGCGACCGGACCGGGAATGTAGGAGTCAGGAACACTCCCGGAAACCGCATCTCAGTTGGGTCAGCGACCGTCAGCCGCTTCAGCGAGCCACGGACACCAGCGGCTCACACAGCACGACGTGCGAAGCGACCTACTTGGCCGCCGAGCTGCCAGTCTTCGGCTTCAGCGACACCGCCCGGAACGCGACGCCGTTACGCCCGTTGGTCGCCCACGGAATGGCCTCCAACTGCTCGACCTCGACGAAGTCACCCACCTTCACGCTCGGCTTCTCACCCGCCGTGGTGATGGTGATGACCTCGCCGCCCGTCTCGTCGAGAACGAAGACCTGGGTGGACCACATCGGCCGGCCCGTGTTCTTCTCGGACTTCTGGTTACCGTTCTGGTCGTTCTTCGGCTCCGGGTCCTTCGACGCCGTCACCTGCTTGCGCGTGGTGTCCACGTACAGCTTCACAACAGACCTCCTGTGTCTTGAGCGCGTCCCCTGTTGGACGACTGCTCCTGCGGGCTTCTCGCTCGCACCTCAAGCACACATCGAGGAAGGTGACGCCGGAACGGCCTTGCAGTGACGCTTGGGACGTTTATAGTGGTAAAAACGTCCCAGTGAATCGGGAGCGACGATGGCGAACGAGCGCCTACGAGATGCCCTTGAACGCGCCCGCGTTTCGCAGGCCGAGCTGGCGTTGCTGACGGAGTGCGATGTCAAGACCGTCAGTCGCTGGCTCGGCGGCAGAGTCCCGCATCCTCGTACACGCTTCAAAATCGCCAAGAGGCTGAAGGAAGACGAGGACTACCTTTGGCCAGGAGCACGCAGAGCTGCTACCGACGCGACGGACTCGACCGGCATGGTGCAGTTCTACCCCACCAGAGGATCGGTTCCGCCGTACCTTTGGGACCGGCTGCTAGATGCGGCGACAGCGGAGATCGGCATCCTTGTGTACGTCGGGATGTTCCTCACCGAGAAGCCTGACCTCCTGAACCGATTGCGCAGGAAGGCAGGTGCCGGCACCAGGGTTCGCATCCTGCTCGGCGATCGCGACAGCGACGTTGTGAAGCAGCGGAGCATTGATGAAGGGATCGGGCAAGAGACGATCTCAGCGAAGATTGACCACGCCAACGCCTTCTTTCGGCCGCTCCGCGCCGTGCAGAACGTCGAGGTAAGAAGCCACTCCACGGTGCTCTACAACTCGATCTACCGTTTTGACAACGAGATGCTCGTAAACCCGCACGTCTACGGCAAGACCGCACCGATGGCGCCTGCGATGCACCTCCGGAAGACAGGGTCTTACGGTCTCTTCGACACCTACGCCGGCAGCTTCGAGGCGGTCTGGGATGCGTCGCCGCAGCAGGAAGGCAGGGCCTAGCACATGCCCAAGACTGATTACCTGAACGATCCCAACGCGCCCATGGCCAACTCCCTTGTGGTGGCTGTGACCGTCTTCGTGCAAGACGACACGGGGCGCGTTCTCCTCATCAAGCGGTCCGACAACAGCCTTTGGGCGCTCCCAGGGGGAGCGCAAGATGTCGGCGAATCCACTGCCCAAGCAGCCCGACGCGAGGTTGAGGAGGAGACGGGTCTACGAGTTGAAGTCACCGGCATCTCCGGCATCTACTCGGACCCCGCTCATGTGATCGCGTACGACAACGGCGAAGTCCGACAGGAGTTCTCAGTATGCCTACGCGCGAAATCCGTTGGCGGAACGATTCGGACGAGCGATGAGTCGTCGGAAGTGAGGTGGGTTGAACCAGATGCCATTGAGCGGCTGCCAATCCACCCGTCCATGCTCTTGCGAATCCGCCATGGCCTAACGACCGACCCTCCTTACATCGGTTAGCCGGCAACTGCTTGAAGGCGGCTCTTCGTTCTAGCTATCGCGTCTGATAGGTCCTGCTGGGCGCTGTCGATGAAGACTGTGACCAGGTCTCCGGGACCGTACCGCTCCTTGATCTCGGCAACCCTGCTGGCGAAGTCCGTAGGCTCTCCGTCAGGCGTCGTTGTAAGGTCACACATCCACAGCGCATCCCTCACTGGCCCTTCTTCGTCATGGAAGGGCGAGAGCTCTTTTTCCAGGCCCCGTAGACGAGCCTCCCTGACCGCACAGGAGTGGTGCGCTACAAGGTGGACCAGGCGGTCCGGCGCAGCCAAGCCTTGCAGGTAAACCGCGCCGTCCAGCGGATGGAAGCCGGTCGTGGCGAGGTGAGGTGCGTAGCCGACATCGTGAAGAATCGCGGCGGCTTCCAGCAGGGGCGCATCATCATCGCCGACGGCCGCAGAGAGGGTGCGTGCCTTTAAGGCGACACCTTGAACGTGAGCCCATCGACGAGGCAACGTGCCAGAAAGGTTCTGTCGGGAGATCTCATAGGCCCATGGAACGAGCGACATGCACAGACCATAGCGCCGGCTACAGCCGCGCAATACTCCCTATCCGGCCGGCTGCCGGCAGAGTTGGTTCAAAGTTTCTGTACGTCTTCAAGGCGGCCCGCAACGGGCCGCACGCGCCGCCGCCTGGGCGCGCGCCGGCCGCTGCCGCTGTCGCTCTGCGGCCGTCACGCCTGATGCCCGGCGGCTGGCGCGGAGAGCGGGAAGCCCGGTGGGCCGCCACAGAACAGACCGTTGCCCACTGGTGTGGTGGGCCGGCAGTCGGCCGGGCCGCGCGGCCACGAGCCCGCGCGGCGTAGGGGAGCGCGCGCCGGCCGCGTCGGCGAGCTGGCGGCGGTCGCGGGGATGCGGTTACTGCGCCTCCGGCGGGGGCGCTCCGGCTCCAGGATGGCCGGGGCACCGTCGGCGGGTGCCGGCTGCGTGGGTGGCTGCGGTAGGCCATCCCACCTGCCCTCGACCCGGGCAAGCCGAGCAGACCACCGCCCAGCCCGCCAGCGTCCGAACCTGTGTCAAGGTCCGCTTGACGTGGCGGGCCGGGCGGCGGCCCCGCTCCCCAGGAGGGCGGGTCGACGGCAGACGGGATGGCAGCGGGGTCGATAGACTCTCCAGTCATCGACGCACCTGAGGAGAGGTACATGGCCAGAGTGCTCCCGTCACTGGATAACGAGTGCTTCTTTATAGCGCCGATCGGGTCTGATGGCAGCCCTGAACGTCTTAGGTCGGATGGCATTCTGGAATTCATCGTGGCGCGAGCGGCCGAGGAGCTGAAACTAACAGCGATACGCGCAGATCAGCTCGCGGAGCCTGGGCAAATCACCCTGCAAGTAATTGACCATATTCTTGGCGCGAAAGCGGCTGTTGCGGACCTTACTGGCCTTAATCCCAATGTCTTTTACGAATTGGCGGTGAGACACACCGCCCGTCTCCCTGTGGCTCTCATTGCCGAAAAGGGGTGCAAACTGCCGTTTGATATCGCGCAAATGAGAACCATATTCTTCGACTATCAAGACCTAAGGAGCGCCGACCAGTGCCGACGTGACATCGTGGCCCACCTTCGCGAAGCCTTGGACAAGGGTGCAGTAGACAGTCCTATCGCAACCAGTGTTGATGTGCGATCAATGCAAAGCGGTAACGCTGTTGAGCGGAGCATTGCGGAACTCGTTACAACTATTGAGGATGTGGCCAAGACTCAACGAATGACCTTGCCAATGATCGACGAATTGCGATACATGGTTCATCGCTATTTGGACGACTTTCCTGCTGATATTGCGCTGGACGACCTGGTTCACCGCATCATTATGCTAGAGCGTGTCCTCGAAAGTCGAAACATGGACAATGAAGTAGGGGAGGCTGTTGCGCGACTAAAGGAACCGCTGGCTGCGTGGGATAGACGACGTAGGCGTCCGAGAAGAGGGGACATGGGGCGCATGGGAACCGGGGTTCGCACGAAGTCCAGTTCGGCTACACGATCAGCGGGTGAATCGGGAGGGGGGCCGGCAATCTCGGGTGGAGATGATTAGAAGGTGCCCTTGTGCGGCCGGCTTGAGGGACCGTGATTCTCTAGTGTCGGGTGTCTTAGTTCTTTTTCGATTGGGTCTAGCGAGGATCCTGCGGCGGTTTCGTTCATACGGACGCTTGGCAGCGTTCGTTGCAGGCGTTGATGGCGTGCGGATCGCGCCGATCAGGTATGGCACGCTGGTAAAGTTGCCGGACGCCACACTAGTTTTCGCCTGCTTGAACTCCGCGACGAGCAAGCCAGAGCGTGTGCTCGCGAGAGATAGCTTGCTCTGCGTCTTCCACGAATCGCCGCCATACTTCCTCTGTCGCTCCCTCCAAAGCCGACTCCGCTTTTGTTAACACGAGTGACAGGTCGCGGGCTGTCATGGCGTAAGATTCGGAGAGATTTTGATGATCCTTTGTCTGTAGCCAAGCGCTCGCACTTGCTGCGGACGTAGCAATGATGCCAAGTAAGTCGACGTCCACAACGCCAAAGGTTTTGAGCGCAGCGAACACCAGGCCGATTGCTTGCAGGATGATGGCTACGCCGAACCATAGACGCGCGCGACGGCGATTGTATGCCGCCTTATGCGCGTACCATTCATTTTGCTGCTCAAGCCTCTCAGCGCGATATTGCACTATTCGATCCGTGAGAGGCGCCGCCCGAAGCAGCCGCATCTGCTTGGTGATCTGACTGCCCACGCCCGTCAATGTAAGTTGAGCAGCCCTTGCCGTCCGGTCAGTTTCCCTGAGGCGATCAAGAAACAGTTGGTCAGCATCAACAGCAGCATCACAGCCGAAAGCGCCGCCACCGACACAATACTGCCACGACATGGTCTTTATTGACTCTGCGGCTGCCCGGCCTTCATACCACGCCCGCTCGGGCTTGGTATGAAGAAGATAGTAAGCGACGAAGATGCCGGAAAGGAATGCCAGGCCAGCGAGCGCACCCCCCAAATCCACCACGGTATCGCCGAACTTCTGATCGAAGGAAACCGCGCCGCCGATCGAGGCCAAGAGCGCAAGAACAAGACCAGAATAGGTAAGGCGCATGTATGACTGTTGGCCCCTGCGTGACATCTTTTCCGCTTGATCGAGCAGGTTGGGGAAGGCAGCCTCAACAGTCATGTTAATTCCGATCCGCTCAGAATGACGAAGGTTGAGTGTGGATTAACACACCCGTACCCACCTTCTTACGATTGGCTCGATTAGTGACCCATTCAAGAGCACGCCGAGTTCGCCCTGCGGCGCGGTCCTCCCAGAACAATGAGTTCGTCTCGTGTGGTGCGAGCCTGATAGGCGTCCTCAATCCAGCCTTGGAGAGTTGACTCGTACAACGGGTAGGCGTAGTACCTGGCGTAGCCGATGTCTTCCTTGTCGGCATCCCGGATGACGTTCTTGTTAACGCGAGCCGGGAGCTTGGCGGAAGGTTTATCAACGGCGCTTGGAAGCTGAATCGCCAGTAGCCCGTTGAGGCGGTTGTTCTTGTCCTTGCGGAGACTGGAGTAGACTTCCCAATCCACAAATTTGCGAGACCACGTGCATTTACCAACAAAAACGATGGTTACTGTGCTGTCTGCCAGGTAGTCATCCCTGATGACGTCCATAACGTAGTCGTCATCGTCGCTATCCACCCAGGGGTATTCGTCAGAGATCCCGACGGTCTTGGGGATGAATACACCAGAGAACTTCTCTACGAACGTCAAGACTTCCTCGGCGTCCTCGCTGTAATAGCTTAGGAAGCACTTGTGTCGGACTGAACCGTCGCTCTTCCGGTACTCACGAATTCCGTCGCTTTCTCGGCTAAGGGCCAACAAGCGCCTGTTGGCCGAGGTGTTTCCGCCCCAAGTGGACAAACCGAGCCCTCCCTAGCTCCAAGTGGTTGCAACTGCCCGCTGCGAGCTGCCTACACAGAGTGTCGCTTCAGTGGCGCTTGTGTCCTTGGGCGCCCCGGGTCACTCTTAGCCGCAAAGCTACTCACGATCCATCGATGGACGCTGCCCGACACTCCGGGGGGCAGCGAAAAGGTGGCAACGGTGAGGTTCAACGTCATGCTTGGCCGTGTGAGGAGCCCGACAGTGCCGATCCAAGATGCCGGATGACTGGCGTGGAGCCTTGGTAGCGAACTGACTACTGTGCAGCATCGAAGGCAACCCCATCGCCAGCAATCCCATAGATTCAGGACACAAAGGCAAGATCCGGAACATGCGCGGAACGATCAAGGACCTCGTCGCGGCATCGTCGGACGTATGTCCTGGTAGGGCGAGGGACGGCTCAGCGCGCGCTACACCCTTCCTAAACCGTGTGTCGCAGGTTCGAATCCTGCCGGGGGCACCAGCAGACCAGGGGCCAGGGTGCCGACGTCGTTCGTCCGGTAGGGCGCTCCGCTCTGTCGCCCTGGTCCCTGGCCTACTCCACAGGACTCACGGCGGGGGTGGCTCTGAATCCGGGGCACCGTGGTGTCTGCCCTTCGCGTCGGGGATGATCTGGCACGCCTGGGCGATCTCTTCTTCGCGCACAAGTCCGTCGATCGCTTCGATCATCGCGGTGAGGCCTGGCCGGGGCGTGATGACCAGGTCGGTGGTCCAGAAGTATCTTCCGCCAGCGGCTTCCCCGGTCTGTTTCCACCGGCGGAGTGTTGCATCGATGGCTTGCAGGGTCATGACGGTCGCATAGTAGGTAGGGCCGCCGGTGACGGTCACGTAGAAGTCCTGGTCCTGAAGCTGTTCCAGGTCACTGCTCGGGTCGCCCGGAAGGCGTGCAACGAAGCGCTCGCGTTCAACGACGAGGAAGGGGCCGTCTTGGGTGACTCTCATGGTGTGCCTCGCTCGGTGCATCGATGTGGCAGAAGCGAACTTGATCCTCGCAATGCGTAGGTCATCCGTGCCATCCACGTGCCAGTAGCCCGCACCCCGGCGGTGACGGCCCCCCGTGCCCCTCCAGTCAGTCGCCGATGAACAGGAGCCGCCGGTGGTGGGGTCGTCTGGGTGCGATCTCCAGGAGCGATGCGAGCCGGAGTACTGCGCGGGCCGCTTCTCGCGGGGCGTCAGCCGTGGATTGCTCGATGATCGTCCGAAGTTCGGCCGCCAGCATGGCTGCCTGCCGGGGGTTGAAGCAGGTGTCGTCGTAGGGGTCCACTCCGGACAGAAGCGGATAGCGACGCGGCTCGGAAGCGGCGAAGGCGCAGAGGGCCCGGATGTCCACCGGGTCGTCCAGCCGCTCGACAACCGCGCCGGTGAATTCCTGGACGCGAACCCTGATACCCACGGATGCATCGTGCCGGAATCGAAGGCGGAAGGTGTACGACGGCCGGCTGTTGCTTGGCCCGCCCGTGTCCACACGTCGTGAACCGTGTGGCCCAGGTTCCAACCTTTGTCGAGGACTGCCAACTTTTATAGACAAGCATGGATCTCTGGTAGCGTCTGGCGAATACCTGTCAGCCTCTCGACCCTCTTTGGAGAGGACATGATCAGTACTCGTCGCTGGCTCGGTGCCGCCACAGCGATCCTGCTCGGTGCCACCATGACCGGCGTCGTCTCGGGCGGCGCCCACGCCGCTGCGGACGACGCCGTCACCGTCGCCGTACAGCAGAAGCTGCTCGGCGAGGCCGCGGTCGCCGCCGACCCGGGAATCCGCGCCGCCGGTGCGGAGGACACCCGGGTGAACGTCACCCGCAAGGACGGCCGGGACTGGGCGTTCGGCACCGCCGTGCTCGTCGCCCCGCAGGAGGAAGGGTCCTACCCGTCCGGTTGGCTCTTCGTCGCCCGCCAGCAGCACGGCAACTGGCAGGTCGCCTTCGAGGGCGAGGCCGACTTCGCCGAGCTGGCATCGGCCGCGCCCGCCTCCGTCGTCGCCCACCGGGAGAGGGTCGCCTTCACCACCCCGAGCACACTGGCCGCCAACGGGGACTACCGCACCGGCATGCGCCTGCCGTTCGCCCTCGGCGCGTCCTGGACCCTGCGAGGCGGACCGCACGGCTGGTCCGGCTCCCCGCGACCGTTCAGCTCGATCGACCTCTTCGGTGGCGACGAGCGGGTGCTGGCCGTACGCGCCGGGACCGCGTACACGATGTGCAAGGGCTGGATCCGGGTGGTCCACGACCGGGGTTACGCCACGGACTACTACCACCTCTGGAACAACATCAACGTCGACGGCGCGTCGGTCGCGGCGGGCACCTTCCTCGGCAACACCGGCACCGACATCACCTGCGGCGGCTCCGCCAGCAGCCGGCACGTACACCTGGGGTTCCGGCAGAACAGCGCGTACGTGGCGATCGCGACCCACAACCTGGGCAAGTGGGTGCCGAGGGAGGGCAGCGTGGCCTACGAGGGCTACGCGCTGCACGGCTCGACCCGGCGCAACGTCCGCGGGACCCTCTACAACTACGGCGCGCTCGGCTTCACCGAGGGGATCGTCGACAGCAACGGCGGCACGTCGGTCAGCCGGCGGTCCGGTCCCGGCACCGGGTACGGCGTGGTCGGCTCGATCGCGGACGGCGCCACGGCGGCCGTGGCCTGCTCGGCGAACGGCACCACCCACACCGGCCGCTGGGGCACCACCGCCCTGTGGAACCGGCTCACCGACGGCACCTGGATCCCCGACGCGTACCACTACACCGGATCGGCCGGCCCGGTGAACGGCTGGTGCTGACGGGCCACCCGCGCCGACGCCGCCTGGGAACCCCCGTCGGCGGCGTCGGCGAGGTGGCGATTCCCCTTGCGCGACCGGTCCACATCCCCTTGACCTCAACCGTGCTTCAGGTTGTCGGATCGGGGTATGCATGCGATCCGGCTCCACGAATTCGGTCCCGCCGGCAATCTCGTCCTCGACGAGTTGCCCGATCTCACGCCCGGCCCCGGCGAGGTGCGTGTCGCCGTCGAGGCGAGCGGCGTACACCTGCTCGACACGACCCTGCGGCGCGGCGAGGCCGGGGGTCCGCTCCTGCTGCCGGAGCTGCCGACCGTCCCCGGCCGGGAGGTGGCCGGCACGGTCGACGCCCTCGGTCCGGGTGTGGCGGGCGGGTGGCTCGGCCGCCGGGTGGTCGCCCACCTCGGCATGGTCCCCGGCGGGTACGCCGAGCAGGCGGTGACGGCGGTGGCGAACCTGTTCCCCGTACCCGGAGAGCTGACCTTCGCCGAGGCGGTGGCCGCGGTCGGCACCGGCCGGACCGCCCTCGGTGTCGTCGAGTTGGAGCGGCCGGTCGCCGGCGACGTGGTGCTGGTTCCGTCGGCGGCCGGCGGTGTCGGTTGGCTCCTGGTCCAGGCGGCGCGACACGCCGGTGCCGCCGTGGTCGCGGCGGCGCGGGGCGCGGAGCGCACGGGGGCGCTGGGCGGCCTCGGCGCGGACCTGGTGGTCGACTACGGGAGCCCGGAGTGGGCGGACCGGGTACGCGAGCGGTTCGGCGGCGTCAGCCTGGTGTACGACGGGGTCGGTGGCGCGGTCGGCCGGGCGGCCCTGGAACTGCTCCGGCCGGGTGGACGGTTCATGATGTTCGGCTGGTCCGCCGGCGAGGCGACGCGGATCGACACCGCTGACCTGACCGGGCGCGGCCTGACCGTGGGTTGGCTGGGGCACCGGATGCGCGCGCTGCCCGGCGGCATCCCCGGGCTGGCCGGCCGGTCCCTGGAGCTGGCCGGTCGGCGCTGGTGGCGGCCACTGGTCAGCACCTATCCGCTGGCCGAGGCGGCCCGGGCGCACGCGGACCTGGAGGGTCGCCGGGCGCTCGGCAAGGTGGTCCTCACCGTGTGACGCCGGAGCGACCCGATGTAACGAAACTTGATCGGAAGACGCTGCGAATCTCTCGCGAGCGGATTCCCGCCGGGCGCGAATAGGCTCGGACGCATCGACGGTTCTGCCGGCCGGTCGGCGCCGTCGCACGTGCCGGGGGTCGGACGCGATCGAGGGGGCGCGTCCGGCGTCGGTACGCATCCCGTGCCCGGCTGCGCGTGGCAGGCACCGCGTGGCGCGGGCGCCCCGTGACGCTCAGCCCCCGTTGAGTTCGGCCGCCCGCGTGACCACGTGGTCGATGAGCCCGTACTCGCGTGCCTGCTCGGCGGTGAACCAGCGGTCCCGGTCCCAGTCCCGCTGGATCTCCTCCAGCGTCCGGCCGCTGTGCTGCGCGATCAACTCCTGCATGGTGTGCTTCACGTGCAACATGTTCTCCGCCTGGATGCGGATGTCGGCGGCCGTGCCACCCATCCCCCCGGACGGCTGGTGCATCAGGATCCGCGAGTGCGGCAGCGCGTACCGCTTGCCGGCCGTCCCGGCGCAGAGCAGGAACTGCCCCATCGAGCCGGCCAGGCCGAGCGCCAGCGTGGTCACGTCGTTGCGGACGAAGCGCATCGTGTCGTAGACCGCCATCCCCGCGCTGACCGAACCACCGGGCGAGTTGATGTAGAGCGTGATGTCCCGCTCCGGGTCCTCCGCCGCGAGCAGCAGGATCTGGGCGCAGATCCGGTTGGCTGACTCGTCGGTCACCTCGGTGCCGAGGAAGACGATCCGCTCCTTCAGCAGCCGCTCGAACACCTGCTCGCCGAAGCCCCGCTGCCCGTCGTCCAACATCTTGATCATCACGCGACCTCCAGCACGCCGGCGGGCGATCGGACGCCCGGGGACCGGCGCCTCCAGCGTGCGCGGGCCGGGCAGCGGAATCCCAGCGGATCTGCCGGCGGCAGATCGGCTCAGGGCAGAACGGCGCGGGTCATCGCGCGGTCAGCCGCCGCCGGCCGGTGCGGGCCCGCCGCCGGGCCAGCAACCTGGTGGTACGCGCGGCGCGGCGACCGCCCGGCGCGGAGGCGAACAGGTGGACCCGCAGGCCGGAACCCCCGGCCCACCCCGGGTCGCCGGTCAGGTCGGGCCCGATCGGGCCAGCCCCACCGACGTGCAGCAGCCGCACCGGCGACGCCCCGCGAGCCGTCACCGGGCCGGCGACGGACGCCGTGGGACCGTCGGCGTGGAACCCGAGCCGCACGCGCGGCCCGCCGGCGTCGGCGCGGGAACCCGGCACCCGGCCGGCCCGCCCGCTCACGAACCCCACCGGCTCGTGCCGCTCCAGGCGGCGCAGGTCGTCACGGGCCTCCTCCAGGAGGTCGGAGAGGCGGATGCCGAGGGCGCGGCAGATCGCCGCGAGGATCTCCGACGAGGCCTCCTTGCGCCCGCGCTCGACCTCGGACAGGTAGGGCATGGAGACCCCGGCGGCCGCGGCCACCTCACGCAGCGTGCGGCCCTGCCGCAGGCGCAGCCGGCGCAGCACCCCGCCGATCACTCGTCGCAGCAACGACATGCTCCGCCTCGCCTTCGCCGTCGTCGTCCCGGACCTCCCCATCATGCCTGGCGACCGGCCGCGACGGCGTCCCACCGCCCGGCCGTGCGGATCGCCCCGCACCCGCTATGTTGTGGTCGTGCAGGTGACGGCGGCGCCCCTACCGGGCGTAATGTGATCCACTTTCCGGCGCAGCGGCGTGGCCCGCTGAGCGCACTGAGCCTGCGGCTGGCCGCCGCCCTGGGGCTCGTCCTGGCCAGCGTCGCGGTGGTCTTCTTCGACCGGGACGGCTACCGGGACGCCTACGACGACGACGGGCTGAGCCTCCTCGACTGCTTCTACTACGTGGTCGTCTCCCTCTCCACCACCGGCTACGGCGACATCACCCCGGTCTCCGACTCGGCCCGGCTGGTCAACGTCCTCTACATCACCCCCGCTCGGGTGATCTTCCTGATCATCCTGGTCGGCACCACCCTGGAAGTCCTCACCGAGCAGTACCGCACCGGCCGTCGCCTGTCGCGGTGGAGGAGAACCGTGAAGGATCACGTCATCATCTGCGGCTACGGCACCAAGGGCCGCAGCGCGGTCTCCGCCCTACTGGAGAACGGTTTCGACAAGTCCCGGATCCTTGTGGTCGAGCGCAGCGGCGCCGCCCTGCGGCAGGCCACGTCCGCCGGACTGGTGGCCATCGAGGGGTCGGCGACGCGTTCGGCCACCCTGAACGAGGCGCACGTCCGCACCGCCAAGGCGGTCATCATCGCCACCGACAGCGACGACGCGTCGGTGCTGGTGGCGCTGACCGTCCGGCAGCTCACCGCGGGCCAGGTCCGCATCATCGCCGCCGCCCGGGAGGCGGAGAACGCGCCGTTGCTCAAGCAGAGCGGTGCCCACCACGTGATCGTCTCGTCCGCGACCGCCGGCCGGCTGCTGGGCCTCTCCACGTCCGCGCCGCCGCTGATCGACGTGGTGGAGGACCTGCTCACGCCCGGTCAGGGCATGGCGCTGGCGATGCGGTCGGCGGAACGGCACGAGGTCGGGCGCTCACCGCGCGAGCTGGACACCCTGGTCATCGCGCTGGTACGCCGGGGCAAGGTGGTCACCCTCGCCGACCGGGCCGGTGCGGTCATCGAGACCGGCGACATGCTGGTGCACGTACGCGACGACCGTCCCCAGTCGACCACCGTCGGCTGACCGGACGCCGGACCCGGCGCGAACAGTCCGTTCGTAGATTGAGGAATCCCCTTCACGGATCTTTTTCTGCCGCTCGATGCTTGCTACCGTGTGGCGGCTTGGAATCGACAGCGGGTGCGGCAATCGACAGCGGTCGACGCACCATCACTGACTCAGGCGACGGGGGCAACATTCTTTCGCGCGGGGGCGGACGCCCCGGCCGTCGATTGTCGTCTTCCCGTCCGGTCGGACACCTCACCTGGGCCGTTCCGAGTGCCTCGTTAATCGAACGACGGGAAACAAGCAGTGGCTGAAGTGGCAAGAACCGCAGGAGCCAGAAGGCGCTGGTCGGCCGGCATCGTGGCGGGCCTCGCCCTGGCGGGCACGGCGGTCTTCGCGCCCACGACCGTCGCGCAAGCCGCCCCCGCCGGGGTCGGCGTGTTCGACGCGACGACGGGCGGTGACCGGGCAGACATCCCGAGGAAGCTGCCGAACCTGCACAAGGGCAAGCTGGAACTGCCCACGCCGGGCGCCAAGGGACCTCGGTTCCAGTCCGGCACGAGCGCGAAGCCGCGCATCGTCGGGGGAACTTTCGCCAGCGCGTCGGAGTTCCCCCACATCGTCGGTGTCGTCACCACCCTGCGGCTCGGTGGCGAGTACTACTGGTACTGGTGCACCGGCTCGATCATCGCCCCCAACAAGGTGCTGACGGCCGCGCACTGCGTCACCGACGGGCCGGGCACCACCCGGGTCATCGCCGGTAACGACCGGATCCTCGACGAGTACGGCAACATCATCAACACCAGCGGGTACGTCGCCGAGGTCGGTTCCACCTGGACGCACCCGGGCTGGAACCTGGCGCAGCAGTACCAGGACGAGAACGCCCCCATCCGTAACGACGTCTCGGTCATCACGCTCAAGAAGAACCTCCCGGCCGAGTACACCCCCATCGCGATGGGCACCCAGGGCGACCAGACGCCGTACGCGGCCGGCACCACCGCGGTGATCGCCGGTTACGGCATCGACTACGACGCGAACGGGCAGGAGATCGCGGACAGCCGGCTGCGCAAGGCCACCGTCCCGATGCAGTCCGACTCGTACTGCGACGTGCCCAACCTGTACTACCCCAGCGAGATGTTCTGCGCCGGGGCGGGCCGTCCGGGAGCGCCGGCCAGTGACACCTGCAACGGTGACTCGGGCGGGCCGATCACGGTCGGGGGCACGCAGGTCGGCATCACCAGCTGGGGCTTCGCGTGCGGCGAGGCGCCCGGCTTCTACGTCCGGCTCAACAACTACGTCAACGCGGTCAAGGCGGACTTCACCCGGCCGCCGCTGATCAACGCCGACTGGACCGGCGACGGTCACACCGACCTGATGGCCCGGGACAGCTCCGGCAACCTCCGCCTCTACTACGGCAGCGGTTTCGGTAACGACGGGTACGGCGGCTTCTACATGTCCCGCCAGTTCAACTCCGGGTGGGGCGGCTTCAAGCGGGTCTTCCGCGTCTACAACTGGAACGGCGACCAGCGGCCGTCCATCATGGCGATGAAGACCAACGGCGAGCTGTACCTGTACAACAGCGACGGGCAGGGCAACTTCTCCGGCGGCGCCAAGCTGATCGGCACCGGCTGGGCGAACTTCACCGCCCTGATGGTGACGAACAACTGGATGGGCAACAACCGGCCGAGCCTGCTGGTCCGCAAGTCCAACGGCGACCTGGTCCGCTACACCAGCAACGGTGCGGGCGGCTGGGAGAACCCGGCGGGCACCCGGATCGGTACCGGCTGGAACGGGTTCAACCTGTTCCTGACGCCGGGCGCCTGGAAGGGCGACGGGCTTGAGGTGATCATCGGCCGCACGTCGACCGGCATCCTCAAGATGTACCAGTCCGACGGCGCGGGTGGCTGGACTAACCCGGCCGGCACCCAGATCGGCAGCGGCTGGGGCGGCTTCAAGCACATCATGACGCCGGGCGACTGGGACGGCGACAACATGATGGACATGCTGGGCGTCAACAGCAGCAACCAGATGCGGCTCTACACCACCGACGGCCGTGGCAACTGGATCGACGCCAGCGGCAAGGTGATCTCCAGCGGTTGGGGCAGCTTCAACCTGATCTTCTGATCGGGCACCGCCGTACCGGAAGGGCCCGCAACCGATCGGTTGCGGGCCCTTTCGCTGTCCCGGCGGCCGGTCGCGTCCACTCCCGGACGGTGATCGGCCGCGCCGGTCAGAGGATCGTCCAGGTGTCCCCGCTGCCGAGGAGACCAGCGAGCTGCTGCTCCGGGGTGTCGGTGACCTTCGCCCGGGCGGCGTCGAGCTGCTCCTGCACCACCCGGTCGTACGAGGGGCGGGGCACCGAGCGGAAGACGCCGATCGGCGTGTTCCGCAGGTCCAGGCCGGGCAGCCGGGACAGCGCGAACGCGTACGCCGGGTCGGTCACCGTGGCGTCGTGCACGACGACCTCCTCCGCCGGGGTGGCCGCAGTCTCGCGGACCTCCAGGCCGAAGCCGCCGGGCGGGTGGACGACGCAGAACTGCCCGTCCTTGCCGAACGTGATCGGCTGGCCGTGCTCCAGCCGGATCAGGTAGTCGTCCCGGGTGGCGGGCTCCTTGACCGGGTCGAACGCGCCGTCGTTGAAGATGTTGCAGTTCTGGTAGATCTCCACGAACGCCGAGCCCTCGTGCTCGGCCGCCGCCCGCAGCACCGACTGGAGGTGCTTGCGGTCCGAGTCGATCGTACGGGCGACGAACGTCGCCTCCGCGCCCAACGCCAGCGACAGCGGGTTGAACGGCGCGTCGGCCGACCCGACCGGCGTCGACTTGGTGATCTTGCCGACCTCGGAGGTCGGCGAGTACTGCCCCTTGGTCAGGCCGTAGATCCGGTTGTTGAACAGCAGGATCTTGAGGTTGACGTTACGCCGCAGGGCGTGGATCAGGTGGTTGCCGCCGATCGACAGCGCGTCACCGTCGCCGGTCACCACCCACACCGACAGGTCCGGGCGGGTGGCCGACAGGCCGGTGGCGATCGCCGGCGCGCGACCGTGGATCGAGTGCATCCCGTACGTGTTCATGTAGTACGGGAAGCGCGACGAGCAGCCGATGCCGGAGACGAAGACGATCCGCTCCCGGGGGATGTTCAGCTCGGGCATGAAGCCCTGCACGGCCGCCAGGATCGCGTAGTCACCGCAGCCGGGGCACCAGCGCACCTCCTGGTCGGACTTGAAGTCCTTCGCGGTGAGCTTGAGGGCGACGGGCTCAGACATTCTTCAGGACCTCTTCCAGCATCGTCTCCAGCTCGTTGGCCGTGAACGGCAGGCCGCGGACCTGGTTGTAGCCGATCGCGTCGACCAGGTACTTGGCCCGGATCACGTGGGCGAGCTGACCGAGGTTCATTTCGGGGATGACCACCCGCTCGTAGGAGCGCAGCACCTCACCGAGGTTCGCCGGCATCGGGGCGAGATGCCGCAGGTGCGCCTGGGCGACGGCGAGACCCCGCTGGCGCAGACCGCGGCAGGCCGCGCCGATCGGCCCGTACGTCGAACCCCAGCCGAGCACCAGCACCCGGGCGTCACCGTCCGGGTCCTCCACCTCGACGTCCGGCACCGGGATCGTCTCGATCCGGGCGGCGCGCGTACGCACCATGAAGTCGTGGTTCGCCGGGTCGTACGAGATGTCGCCGGTCTTGTCGGCCTTCTCCAGGCCACCGATGCGGTGCTCCAGGCCCGCAGTGCCGGGAATGGCCCACGGCCGGGCCAGGGTCTCCGGGTCCCGCAGGTACGGCAGGAACGTCGTACCGTCCTCGCCGTTCGGCTTCGTCGCGAACTCGACCCGCAGGTCCGGCAGGGACTCGACGTCGGGCAGCAGCCACGGCTCGGAGCCGTTGGCGACGTAGTTGTCCGACAGCAGGAGCACCGGCGTGCGGTAGGTCAGCGCGATACGCGCCGCCTCCAGCGCCGCGTAGAAGCAGTCCGCCGGGGACTTCGGCGCGATCACCGCCACCGGCGCCTCGCCGTGCCGGCCGTACAGCGCCATGTTCAGATCGGCCTGCTCGGTCTTGGTCGGCATACCGGTCGACGGTCCAGCCCGCTGCACGTCGACGACGACCAGGGGCAGCTCCAGGGCCACCGCGAGCGAGATCGTCTCGCTCTTCAGGGCGACGCCCGGGCCGCTCGTGGTGGTGACGCCCAGCGCCCCGCCGTACGACGCGCCCAGCGCCGCACCGATCGCCGCGATCTCGTCCTCCGCCTGCATGGTGAGCACACCGAACCGCTTGTGCTTGCTCAGCTCGTGCAGGATGTCCGACGCCGGCGTGATCGGGTACGCCCCGAGGAAGACCGGCAGCCCGGAGCGCACGCCGGCGGCGACCAGCCCGAGCGAGAGCGCCATGTTGCCGGTGATGTTCCGGTAGTTGCCCGGCTGCATCTTCGCCGGTTTGACCTCGTACCGGACCGCGAAGTCCTCGGTCGTCTCGCCGAAGTTCCAGCCGGCCTTGAACGCGGCGACGTTGGCCGCCACCAGCTCCGGCCGGGCCGCGAACTTGCGCTCCAGGAACCGCAGCGTCGACTCGTACGGCCGCGAGTACATCCAGCTCAGCAGGCCGAGCGCGAACATGTTCTTGGCCCGCTCGGCGTCCTTCTTGGACACCGCGTGCTCGGCGAGCGCGCCCACGGTCATCGACGTCAGGGCGACCGGGTGCACCACGTAACCGGCGAGCGAGTCGTCTTCCAGCGGGTTGCTCTGGTAGCCGACCTTGGTCAGGTTGCGCTTGGTGAACTCGTCCGTGTTGACGATGATGTCGGCGCCGCGCGGCAGGTCGACGAGATTGGCCTTGAGCGCCGCCGGGTTCATCGCGACCAGCACGTTCGGCGCGTCGCCGGGAGTGAGGATGTCGTAGTCGGCGAAGTGCACCTGGAAGCTCGACACGCCCGGCAGGGTGCCGGCGGGTGCCCGGATCTCGGCGGGGAAGTTGGGCAACGTGGAGATGTCGTTGCCGAGCTGGGCGGTTTCGGAGGTGAAGCGGTCGCCGGTGAGCTGCATGCCGTCGCCGGAGTCCCCGGCGAAGCGGATGACCACCCGGTCCAGTTGACGGATCTGCTTGGTCACACCCGCACCTCGCTTCGGTCGGCACGGTCGCCCGGGCCGCCGCACATGCTCCTGACCTCGCCCTGCCCGGTCACGTGACCTCCTCGGCGCACCGCCGCGACCCACCGGTGGTGGTTGTCCGGCCCGCTGTCGTTTCTCACCTGAGAGCCTACGTCGGATCACCTCGTCACAAACTCGAGAGGTCCGCCGACTGGGATCGGGAAAGCGCAGTCTCTGCCCGGTTTCGAGGTGTTTTGCACCGCCCGCCGTAATCCAGATCACCGCGTGATTCGGGCCGAGCCGTGCCGAAGCGGGCGTGCTGTCCGCTATGGGGTGGCCCGTCCGGTGGCCGGCGCCACTCCCGGCCGGGGAACGGTGGTCGGGCCGAGGAAGCCACCGGCAGATCCCACCCCCACCCCACCCCCACCCCACCCCCCACCCCGACGCGCGCCGCGCCCGCGCGAGGGGGGGCGACACTTTCGGGGAAAGTGCCCCCACCAGAACGACCGAGGCAGCACCTTCCCCGAAACTGCTGCCCAGCGCGGCTCGCGCTGGCGTGACGGGGGCTGGACGTGTTGTGGGGGGCTGCGGTGCTGCCCAGCGCGGCTCGCGTCGACGGTGACGGGGAGGCGGGCGGGGTCGGGGGCAGGAGGGCGGGGGCAGGAGGGCGGGGGCGCCCGTGTCGGTTCAGTTGCCGGGTCCTGCCGGTGGCGCGGGTCCGGTGGCCGTCTCCGTCGATCGGCGCCGCAGCGAGGCGGTCGCGAGGGCGAGCGCCAGCACGACCAGCAGGGTGGAGACGGCGATCAGGATGACGGCGGTGCGTTGCACCGAACTCGTGCCGTCGCCGGCGGTATCCGGCGCGCCGGCGGCCACGCCGTCCTGGGCACCGACCGGCGCGGCCGTCGCCGCCACTGGGGTGGCCACCGCGGCGGCGGCGACGATCCGGAAACTCATCTGGACCTGGCGGGACCGGCCGCTGCGGGGGTCGAGTTCGCCGATGACCGCGCCGGCCAGCGGGGCGCTCCGCTGTGCCTCCGGTGTGGCGGTCACCGGCAGGCGCAGATCGGCGGTCCGTCCGGCCGGCACGGTGCCGACATCGCACCGGGTCCGCGTGGGGTCGACGGCGACGCAGCCGGGCGGCGGCGCCGGTACGGTCACCCCGGCCGGAAGGACGACCTCGATCCGTCCGCTGGCGTCCACCGCTCCCGTGTTGCCGAGCCGTACCTGGAGTCCGTTCGCCGCGCCGCTGGCGTCGAACGCGACCTCGTCGGCCTCCAACCGGATCCCGGCGGCCGGCGGTCCGGGCGGGAAGAGCACGGCGAACCCCTGGTCGTCGCTGGCCGGGCTGGCGCCCGGTGCGGTGGCGGTCACCCGTACGGCGCCGTTGAGGGGCATCCGCCGCCAGGCGTCCCCGCTGACCCGCAGCCGCAGGTCGGTGCTGAACCGTGCCCCGGGCGCGACCGCCCACCCGCCGCACCGGTGGTCACGGCCGTCGACCGCCGAGCAGCCCTCGGTGCCGGCGTCCGTGATGCCGTCCGGCAGCGCGTAGGCGAGGCGGATCTGGCTGGCGACGGTGCCGGTGTTGGTGACGGTGACCCGCAGGGTCGTCGCGGTCGACCGCCGGTTCCAGTACGCGGGGGTCAGCACCACGTCACTGGTGCTGACGGTGACGCTCAGTGACGGCGCCGCGCCCGGGGCCGGCGAGCGCACCGGTGGGGGTGGTGGTGGCGGGGCGGCGGTCGTGGGGACCGCGCTGGTCGGCGCGGTGGTGACCGGCGGCGGAGCCGTCGGGCCGGTGGTCGTGGGCGGCGGGTCGCTGGTGGGCGCGCCGGTCGGCTCGGCCGTGGTGGGTGGTGGGCTGGTCGGTACCGGTGCGGTCGAGGTCGGGTCACCGGTCGGCTCGCCGCCGGGCTCGGTCGCCTCCCCGCCGGGGTCGGCCGGGTCGGTGACCGTGACGGCGCCCTGCACCGGTGCGGCGGTGGCCAGCCCGGTCAGCGCGGCGACCGTCAGCGCGGCCACCAGCGACACGGCCAGCCGGTACGCCGTACGCGGGTCGCGCGGGCGGCGTCCGGATGGTTGGTCCACGCGGGCCATCAGTCCTCCGTGACAGTGGGTGAGAAACCATGGTCGGCAACAGTTGTCCTGAGGCACTAGTCCCGGGGAGAAACAAATCCGTAACGTGTTGGGTGCGAGCCGGCCGGGCCGGCCGGTAGGCTGAGCCACCGTGACCGGTTACCTGGGCTCGTACGCGACGCTCGGGCTGCTGCTCCTCGCCAGCCTTCTCTTCTTCGGTACTGCGTTCGCGGCCAACCGGGTGTTACGTCCCGCCCGTCCGGCCGAGCCGGCCGGCAAGCGCGCCACGTACGAGTGCGGCCTCGATCCGGTGGGCGCCGACTGGGCCCAGGTGCAGATCCGCTACTACGTGTACGCCTACCTGTACGTGTTGTTCGCCGTCGAGGCGGTCTTCCTCTTCCCCTGGGCGGTGGTCTTCGACCGGCCCGGCTTCGGCCTCGTCACCGTCGTCGAGATGGCCATCTTCGTCTCGGTGCTGGCGCTGGGCATCCTCTACGCCTGGCGGAAGAACATCCTGCGCTGGACCTGACCGGGGCGACGCGGCCCGGGCGACGCGGCCCGGGGCGACACCTGACCGGGCGACGCGGCCCGGGCGACGCGGCCCGGGGCGACGCCTGACCGGGCGACATCTGACCCGGGCGACATCTGACCGGGGCGACACGACCCCGGGCCGCGCGCCGCACCGGGCGAGCCGGGCGGGCCCTGTCGAACCGGCGACGCGCGGTCGGCCCGCCGGGCCGTACCGGCGCGTTGGCGTCCGTCGTACGGTCAGGCCAGGCCGCGCCGGGTCAGCGTCGGCGGGCGGTCACCCCGGATCGAGGCCACCATGTCCAGGACCCGGCGCGTGGGCCGGACCTGGTGGGCGCGGAACACCCGGGCGCCCAGCCACGCCGAGACCGCGGTCGCGGCGAGGGTCCCCTCGAGCCGCTCGGCGACCGGCAGGTCGAGGGTCTCGCCGACGAAGTCCTTGTTCGAGAGGGCGACCAGCAGCGGCCAGCCGGTGGCGGAGAGTTCGTCGAGACGACGGGTGATCTCCAGCGAGTGACGGGTGTTCTTGCCGAAGTCGTGAGCGGGGTCGATCAGGATGCCGTCCCGCCGTACGCCGAGGGACACCGCACGTTCGGCGAGCCCGGTCACCGTCGCCACCACGTCGGCCACGACGTCGGCGAAGGCCGCCCGGTGCGGTCGGGTCCGCGGCGCCAGGCCGCCCGCGTGCGAGCAGACCAGGCCGGCGCCGGTCTCCGCCGCGACCCGGGCCAACGCGGGGTCGGCGCCGGACCACGTGTCGTTGAGCAGGTCCGCTCCGGCCGCCACCGCCTCCACGGCCACCTCGGCCCGCCACGTGTCGATGGAGATGACCACGTCGGGGAAGGCGGCCCGGACCGCGGCGATGGTGTCCACGGTCCGGCGGATCTCCTCGGCCGCGTCGACCTCGGCTCCCGGTCCGGCCTTGACCCCACCGATGTCGATGATGTCGGCGCCCTCACCGACCGCGCGTCCCACCGCGCGCAGCGCGCTGTCCTGGGCGAAGGTCGCGCCGCGGTCGAAGAACGAGTCCGGAGTGCGGTTGACGATCGCCATGACCGCCAGCTCGCCGGGACCGAACGTCCGCCCACCGAGCCGCAGCACGTCCGCCATTCCACCTCCCGAGTTCTCCGCCGCCGGCCCGCCCGGGCCGCACGGCCGATCACGACGCTAGCCGGTGCGCCGATCCGGCTGCTCGTGCGGTAGCCGGTGGTGCCGATCCGGCTGCTCACGCGGTGTCCCGGGGTGGTGGGGTCGCCCCTGTCCGTTCGACATGCCACGATCTGTGCATGGGTCAGGTTCTGCTCCTGCTGGTCGTCGCGCTCACCGTCGCCGCGGTCGTCTTCGGAGTGACCGTGCTGGTCACCGGTCGGGATCCCGGTCTCGCGCCGGCCGAGCCGGACGGCGAGGCGGTGCCACTGCCCGGCACCCGGCCGCTGCGCGAGTCCGACGTCGCCGAGGTCCGGTTCGACACGGCCCTGCGCGGCTACCGGATGGCGCAGGTCGACCAGGCGATGCGCCGGACGGCGTACGACATCGGTTACAAGTCGGAGCTGATCGGCGTCCTGGAAGCGGAGATCGCCGCGCTGCGCGAAGGGCGCACCGCCGACGCCGACGCGTTGCGCCACGCCCGTGAGCAGGCCGCCGGAGCGCAGCCACCGGCGCCCGACGCGGTGACCGGACCGGAGGGGACGGCGCCGGCCGCCGGGCCGGGCGGGACCCGAG
>JAEYGD010000023.1 GCA_023402505.1 Actinomycetes bacterium | reverse complement strand
GGGGGGGGCCCCCGCGGCGGGCGGACCGCGGGGGGGGGCGCCGGCGCGGGGCGGGCCGGGCGCCGCACCCGGCGGAGGCTGGACCGCGACGGCCGCCCGCGCTCAGCCCTTCACCGCGCCGGTGATGACGCCCTTGGTGAAGTGCCGCTGCACGAACGGGAACACGATCAGCGCCGGGACCACCGTCACCACCACCACCGCCATCTTGACCGCCAGCGTCGGCGGGTACGCGGTGACGCCCGGCAGGTTGACCGGCGTCCCGGAGACGTTGGGTGACTGGCCGGCGAGGATGTAGCTCTGCAGGACCCGCTGGATCGGGAACTTGTCGTTGGAGTCGATGTAGAGCACCGCGTTGAAGTAGGCGTTCCAGTAGCCCACCGCGTAGAACAGGCCGACCACGGCCACCACGGCCCTGGACAGCGGCAGCACGATGCGGGTGAGGATGCGCAGCTCCCCGGCACCGTCGATGCGGGCGCTGTCGATCAGCTCACCGGGCACGTTCATGAAGAACGCCCGGATCACCACCAGGTTGAACACGCTGATCGCGCTGGGCAGGACCAGCGACCAGATGCTGTCCTTCAGGCCGAGGCCGGTGACCACCAGGTAGCTGGGCACCAGGCCGGGGAAGATCAGGAAGGTCAGCAGGAAGTAGAAGAGCAGGCCGCGGTGGGCGACCGACCCGGGCCGGGACAGCCCGTACGCGGCGAGGACGGTGAGCACCAGGCTCACCCCGGTGCCGAGCACCGTGACCAGGGTGCTGATCCACACCGCCTGGGTGACGTCGCCCCCGCTGAAGATGGTGATGTACGCCGACGGGTCGATCTCCCGGGGCACCAGCACCATGCCGCCGGCCTCGTCGATGGTGCCGCGCGAGGCGAGGCTGGTCACCAGCACCGTCCACAGCGGCACGAGCACGGCGGCGACCAGCAGGGCCAGCACCAGGCCCTTGCCGAACAGGCCCAGCGGCGAGGGCGGTTCCTCCCACACCGGGCGGCCGGAGCGGCGGCGCGCCCGCGCCGCCGCGGGTACGGGTGGTGGCGCGTAGGTGGTCATGTCCGGGAATACACCCCCTGCTCGCCGAGCCGGTGCGCGACGTGGTTGGCGGTCAGGATGAGGATCAGCCCCACCACCGCCTTGAACAGCCCGGCGGCGGCGCCCAGGCCCCACTGCTGGGTGGCGATGGCCTGGTAGTAGACGAACGTGTCCAGCACCTCGGCGGCGTCCCGGCCGACCGCGTCGCGCTGTAGGATGAACTGCTCGAAGCCCACCGACAGGGCGTCACCGAGCCGCATGATGAGCAGCAGGACGATCACCGGGCGCAGGCCGGGCAGCGTGATGTGCCACAGCCGCCGCCACCGTCCGGCCCCGTCGGCCGCCGCCGCCTCGTACAGGTTCGGGTCGATCGCCGACAGCGCGGCGAGGAAGACGATCGCCCCCCAGCCGAGGTCCTTCCACACCGCCTCGGCGGTGACCAGGACGATGAACGTGTCCGGGTTGGTCATCACGCCCCACGGTTGCAGGCCGGCCTGGCGCAGCTCCTGCGCCAGCAGGCCGGCCCCGCCGAGGGTCTGCACGAAGAACGTCACGACCAGCACCCAGCTGAAGAAGTGCGGCAGGTAGACGACGCTCTGCACGAACCCGCGTACCCGCCCCGACACGACGCTGTTGAGCAGGAGCGCCAGCATGATCGGCAGCGGGAAGAAGAACACCAGCTGGAACGCGGTGATGCTGAGGGTGTTGCGGACCGCGTCCCAGAACAGCGGGTCGCGGAACAGCGCCTCGAAGTTGCCGAAGCCGATCCACTCGCTGCCCAGGAACGCGTCGAGCGGGTCGTCGCCGACGAACGGGTTGTAGTCCTGGAAGGCGATGACGTTGCCCAGCGTCGGCACGTAGTGGAAGACCAGCAGCAGCGTGGCGGCCGGGGCGGCCATCGCCAGCAGCGGCCAGTCGCGGCGCAGCCGGGCCCGCAGGGTACGCCGGCGGCGCGGGACCGGGCGGGGCGGCGTACGCCGGGTGGGCCGGTCCACCGCCGGCGTGCCGGTCGACGCGCCGGCGGTGCCGGTGATGCCCGGAGCGCTCATCGACCGTTGTCGGCGAGCGCCTTCTCGTGGAACGCGCGCCCCTCCTCGCCGCCGCCGGACAGGAACTCCTTGCGGACCTGTTCGAGGTCACCGATCGGGCGACGGCCGCGGAGGATGTCGCGGATCTTGTCCTCGGTCGGCTGGAGGAGCTTCGACCAGTTCGCCGGTAGTTCGAGTTTGATGCCGGCGAACAGGTCCTTCTCCATCTGCCCGATGTGCTTCTGGTAGTAACCGATGTAGTCCTGCACGTAGTTCGGGGTGTCGGCGCTGCGTACCTTGATCGGGACCCGGCCGCCGATGTGGGTGTACTGGGCGCCCATCTCCTTGCGACCCAGCTCGGTGGGGACGGGGCTGCCGTCGGCCGCCCGGGTGAAGTGCTGGCCCTCGACGCCGTACTCGCGCAGCTCGAACTCCCGGCTGCCGAACGGCGCGGCGCCCCAGTCGAGTACGCGCAGCAGCTCGTCGACGCGCTCGGCGGGCAGGTCCTTCTTGAGGAAGGTGAAGAAGATCGGCTTCTCGCTGCCCCAGATCACCGGTGCCGCGCCGTTCACGCCGAAGACCGGCAGCGGCTGCATGTCGAAGCTGGGCAGTTCCTTGACCCGCTCGCTCTGCATGCCCTGCCAGGCGCCGAGCCCGTCCTGGTACATGAGGATCTTGCCGGCCTTGAACAGCTGCTTCTCGTCGGCGCCCTTGCTTGCGACGGTGTCCGGGTGGACCAGGCCCTCGGCGAACAGCCGTGCGGTGAACTCCAGCGCGGCGGCGAAGGCCGGGTTCTCGAACTTGTGCTCGAGACCGCCGTCGGGCTTCTTGCGCCAGGTCTGGTGGCAGCCGAAGAACTGCTGGACCATGTCGAAGACTGTGCCGAAGGCCCAGACGCCCTTGGCCGGGTCGGTGACCTGCTTGCCGATCTCGTACAGCTGCTCCGGGCTGGTCGGGGCGGTCAGCCCGGCCCGGGCGAACAGGTCCCGGCGGTGGAACAGGCCGAACGCGAACGGGCCGTCGGTGGGGAACGGCACCGCGTAGAGCCGCCCGCCCCACACCGAGTACTCCCACGCGCCGGTGGGCAGCGACGCCAGGTACGGGTACTTCTTGGCGGCGTCGCCCTTGAGGCTGTCGGTGAGGTCGGTGAACAGGGCCTTGACCGCGTCGGAGAACCGGGCGACCTTGTCCACCTCCCAGTTCGGCACGCAGAGCAGGTCCGGCACGTCGCGGGCGCCGAGCATCGCGTTGAGCTTGTCGGCGTAGGTGTTGCCGTCCTGGAGGCTGGGGTTGACCTCGACGCCGAGCTTCGCGTTGACGGCGGCGAGGTACGAGTTGCGGCCCACCGGCGGCGGCGTGGGCCCCCACCAGGGGCTCATGGTGCGGATCGGCCCTCCGCCGCGCCCGGGCTGCTCGGTGACCGCGTCGACGAGTTGCCGCGGGTAGCTCAGGTACCCGTCGGGGATCGGCCCCTCCCCGGCGATGTCCGGCTTGAGGACCTCGGCGGGCTGGTACGCGGGCAGCACGGAGCGGATCGCGTCGGCGCCGGTGGCGCTGCCCCGGCTGCCCGCCTCCTTGCTGCACCCGGCGAGGCCGGCGCCGCCGAGGCTCGCGGTGGCGCCCAGTCCGAACAGGCGCAGCACGGTCCGGCGGTCGGTGGCTGCGCCCGGCAGGGACGGCTTCACGGCGCACTCCCTTCGTGGTCGGTACTCGGGTTTGCCGGGCGTCCCGCCTCGGCTAGAGTTAGTTGGGGTTCTAGCCGAACAAACTAATCGACGGTCATGCGTCCCACAAGACAGGCGTACCGAGCGGAGCCGCGGTAGGCGAAGATGGACGCGCCACACCCGTCGGGATCCCGCACGGTCGGCGCAGGGAGCGAGCAGACGTGATCAGCATCCACACGGAACCGCAGCCGAGCGACCTCGGCGACGTGCGGGTCGCCAACCGGGCCGTGGTCCTGCGCCACGTCCGGCTGCACGCGCCCTGCTCGCGGGCGGACATCGCCGCCCGCACCGGCCTGAACAAGGCCACCGTGTCCAGCCTGGTCACCGAACTGATCGACCGCCGGCTGCTGCGCGAGACCGGTCTCACCGAGAACCGCGTCGGCCGGCCCGCCACCATGCTGGTGCTCGACGGCGAGCCGTACGCCGCGCTCGGCGCCCAGATCGGGGTCGACGAGCTGGTCGTACTGGCCGTCGACCTGGGCGGCAACCGGCTGCTGACCTGGCGACGCGCCTTCACCGCCGGCACCTGCTCCCCCACCGAGACCCTCGCCGCGCTCGCCGCCCTGGCCCGCCGGGCCGTCGGGCGGGTCACCGCACAGGGCCGCACCGTGCTGGGCCTCACCGTCGCGGTTCCCGGCCTCGTCGACGCCGCCGGCACCGCGCCGCTGGCCACCGCACTGGGCTGGCGCGACGTACCGGTGGCGGCCGAACTGCGCAACGCCCTGCGCGACCCGGGCTTCGCCGTCGAGGTCGACACCGACGCCAACCTCGCCGTGCTGGCCGAACAGCGCCACGGCGGCTACGCCGGTATCGCCGACCTCGTGCATCTCGCCGGGGGCTGCGCGGTCGGCGCCGGCGTGGTCGCCGGTGGCCGCCTGCTGCGGGGCAGCCGAGGGTTCGCCGGCGGCATCGGCCACATCGGCGTGGACGACACCGGGCCGGCCTGCGAGTGCGGCCGGCGCGGGTGCCTGACCGCGCTCACCGGGCTGCCGGCCGTCGTTCGCCGGCTGCTTCCCGACGCGGACTCCGACGGGCCGGTCACCGACTACCTGCCCGAGCTGGACCGCGTCCAGGTGCTGGCCCGCGCCGGCGATCCCGCCGTCCTGGCCGGCCTGGCCGAGATCGGTCGCGACCTGGGCCGGGGCGTGGCGGTGCTGGCGAACCTGCTCAACCCCGAGGCCGTGGTGCTGGGCGGCCACTTCGCGACGCTCGCGCCCTGGCTGCTGGCGGCGGCCCGCTCCGAACTGGCCGCGCGCACCCACGCCCCCGGCGCGGGCGGCTGCCGGCTCGACGCCTCCGCCCTCGGCCCGCCCGCCGCCGCCCGGCGAGA
>JAEYGD010000020.1 GCA_023402505.1 Actinomycetes bacterium | reverse complement strand
GTGCTCGGACGCGGCCTCCAGGGCCCCGGCGAGCCGCAGCACCTCGGCGCGGTCCTCGCCGCGTGCGGGGAGCACGTCCACCAGGGTCATCCTGCCGGTGGTGACGGTGCCGGTCTTGTCCAGCACGACGGTGTCCACCCGCCGGGTCGACTCCAGCACCTCCGGCCCCTTGATGAGGATGCCGAGCTGGGCGCCCCGGCCGGTGCCGACCAGCAGGGCGGTCGGTGTGGCGAGGCCCAGGGCGCACGGGCAGGCGATGATGAGCACGGCCACGGCGGCGGTGAACGCGGCCGTCGGTCCCGCCCCGCTGCCCAGCCACCAGCCCAGCGTGCCGGCGGCGAGCGCGATCACGATCGGCACGAAGACGCCGGAGATCCGGTCGGCGAGGCGCTGCACGGCGGCCTTGCCGGTCTGCGCCGCCTCGACCAGCCGCGCCATCTGGGCGAGCTGGGTGTCGCCGCCGACCCGGGTGGCCCGGACGACCAGCCGGCCGCCCGCGTTGACGGTGGCACCCACGACGGTGTCGCCGGGGGTGACCTCGACCGGGACGGACTCCCCGGTGAGCATGCTCGCGTCGACCGCCGACGTGCCCTCCTCCACGACACCGTCGGTGGCGACCTTCTCGCCCGGGCGGACCACGAACCGGTCCCCCACCGCCAGCTGGTCGACCGGTACGCGGACCTCGGTGCCGTCCCGCAGCACCGCGACCTCCTTCGCGCCCAGTTCGAGCAGGGCGCGCAGGGCCGCGCCGGCGGTGCGCTTCGACCGGGCCTCGAAGTAGCGGCCGGCCAGGATGAACGTGGTGACGCCGGCCGCCGCCTCCAGGTAGATGTTGCCCGCGCCGTCGCCCCGGACGATGGCGAAGCTGAACGGGTGGGTCATGCCGGGGTTGCCGGCGGTGCCCACGAACAGCGCCCACACCGACCAGCCGAACGCGGCCAGGGTGCCCAGCGACACCAGCGTGTCCATGGTCGCGGCGCCGTGCCGCAGGTTGACCCAGGCCGCCCGGTGGAACGGCAGGCCGCCCCAGACCACCACCGGGGCGGCAAGGGTCAGCGACAGCCACTGCCAGTAGGTGAACTGCCAGGCCGGCACCATGGCCAGCAGGATCACCGGCACGGTCAGCGCGACCGATGCCCACAGCCGGGTACGCAGCCCGCGCAGCTCGTCCACCGGCTCGGCGGCCGGCTGCTCGCCGGACCGGGCCGGCGGGGGCGGCACGACGGCCGTGTAGCCGGTCTTCTCCACCGTGGCGATCAGGTCGGCCGGGGTCACCTCGTCGGCGTACGCGACGCTGGCCTTCTCGGTGGCGTAGTTGACCGTGGCCGTGACGCCGGGCAGCCGGTTGAGCTTCTTCTCGACGCGCGCGGCGCAGGACGCGCAGGTCATGCCGCCGATCGCCAGCTCGATCTGGTTGGGCGCCATCGGCAGGGTCTTGCTCGTGGTGGTCATCACGGCATCCCGTCAGTCGTGCCCGTGGCCGGGGGTGCCGTGGTCGGCGCCACCGGTCGGGGTGGGTGCGCTGGTCGGCGACGGGGCGGCCGGTGCCGCCGGAGCCGCCGATCCGGCGACGAGGGTGAACTCCGCTGTCCGCACCACGCCGCCGTGCTGGAAGTCCAGGTAGAGCCGGTAGGTGCCGGCGGACGGCACCTCGGCGAGGAAGGTCACCCCCGGTCCGGGCTTCGTGCGCCCGTCGCCCGGCGCGCCGTCCGGGTGGACGTGCAGGTACGCGAGGTCGCCCTGGCGGAGCGCCACCAGGTGGCCGTACGCGCCCAGGTAGGGCTCCAGGTCGGTGACCGGCTGGCCGTCGCGGCTCACGGTCAGGGTCAGTTCGCTGGTCCGGCCGGGCTGCGCCGAGCCGGCCAGGGTGACCGTGTAGCCGTCGACCGTGGTGCTGGTCGCGGGAGGCGGCAGGGACCGGTCGGCCAGCGCGCCGGGGACGGTCACGTCGACGCCCAGGGTCAGCGGCTCCCCGCCGCCGGGCGTGAAGTCGGCGAAGACCCGCCACACGCCCGACCCGGCCAGCGGCGAGTCGACTCGCCAGGTGCCGTCGGGCGACATCTCGGGGTGCACGTGGCGGAAACCGGACAGGTCCCGGCGGGCCACGATCAGGTGCATGCGCTTGTCGTGCGCCACCTCGTACGCGGTGACCGGTTCGCCGTCCGGACCGGTGATCTGGAAGGCGAACTGCCCGGCCGGCGCGGTGACCGGGCGGAGCGTGTGACCGCGGTCGGAGACGAGCAGGCCGCCGGGCAGGTGGGCGTCCGCCGACTCGCCGTGCCCGGCCTCGTCGGTGTGGCCGGTGTCGTCGTGGCGGGTTTCCGCGGCGGGCGCCACGGGGCCGGTCACCTGACCGACCCCGTACGCCGCGCCGAAGACCGCCACGAGGCCGAGCGCGAAGCCGCTGAGCTTCGTCGCCGTGTTCATGGGGTACCTCGGTTTCCTCCGTGCGTCAGCCGCCGACGAGGTCGTAGCCGGCCTCGTCGATTGCGGCGCGCACGGTCTCGGTGTCCAACGGGTTCTCACTGGTGACGGTGACCTGGCCGGAGGCCAGATCCACCTGGACGTCGTCGACGCCCGGGATCGCGCCCACCTCGGCGCTGACCGAACTCACGCAGTGCCCGCAGGTCATGCCCTGCACCTGGTACGTGGTGGTGACCATGGAACCTCTCCTTCTCCGTCACCAACGATACCCCCTGGGGGTAACTGTCGAGGACAGTAACATACCCCCCAGGGGTACGCTATCCTTGTCCGCATGACCACACCCACGCCCGCCCCGACCCGGGGCTACACCGCCACCAAGGACCAGCTGCTCACGCGGCTGCGCCGGGTCGAGGGCCAGGTCCGGGGCATCGAGAAGATGGTCGAGGAGGACCGGTACTGCATCGACGTCCTCACCCAGATCTCCGCCATCCAGGCCGCGCTGGACAAGGTGGCCCTCGGCCTGCTCGACGGGCACGCCCGGCACTGCATGCACGAGGGCGCCGCCGAGGGCCGGGCCGACGAGATGGCCACCGAGATGATGGCCGCCGTCGGCCGGCTGATGAAGCGCGGCTGACCCCGCGACAAGCCGCGACCCGGGCGGATCAGGGCCGGGTCACCGCCTCGGCCGGGTCGAGCCGGACGCGGCGCAGCAGCTGGGCGTTGAGCGCCACCACGATCGTCGAGCCGGACATCAGCACGGCCGCCAGAGCCGGGCTCAACGCCAGACCGGCCCCGGCGAACACGCCGGCGGCCAGCGGCAGGGCCACCACGTTGTAGCCGGCCGCCCAGCCCAGGTTCTGCCGCATCTTTCGGTACGACGCCCGCGAAAGCCGGACCACGGCACCGACACCACGCGGGTCGGACGAGGCGAGTACCACCCCGGCGGACTCGATCGCGACGTCCGTGCCCGCCCCGATGGCGATGCCCACGTCCGCCCGGGCCAGGGCGGGCGCGTCGTTGACGCCGTCACCCACCATCGCCACGGTCAGCCCGCGCCGCTGCAACTCGGCGACCTTGCCGTCCTTGTCCGCCGGCAGCACCTCGGCGAAGACCTCGTCCACGCCGCGCCGGAAACCCAGGTCGGCGGCCACCGCCTCGGCGACCGGCCGGGCATCGCCGGTGATCATGGCGATGGTCTGGATCCCCTCCGACCGCAACTCGGCGATCGCCTGGCGCGCCTCGGGTCGCACCTCGTCGGTCAGCGCCAACGCCCCGAGCACGGTGTCCGGCAGCCGCAGCAGGTGCAGCACGACGGCTCCCCGGTCCGCCCAGCGGTCACCCGCCGCGGCCAGCGCGGCCGGCGGGCGTACGCCCAGCTCACGCAGGAGCGCGGGGCCGCCCACCGCGTACTCCCGGCCCTCGATCGTGGCCTGCACGCCGCGGCCCGGCAGGGACCGGAAGCCGGTCCCGGCGGCGACCCCGGCGTGCTGCTCCGCGGCCGTGACGATCGCGCGGGCCAGCGGGTGCTCGCTGTCCGACTCGACACCGGCGGCGATCCGCAGCACCTCGCCCTCGTCGCCGCCCGGCGTCGCCGCCACGCCGGTGACGACGTGCTGCCCCCGGGTCAGGGTGCCGGTCTTGTCGAACAGCACCGCGTCCACGGTCCGCATCCGCTCCAGCGCCAACCGGTCCTTCACCAGGATCCCGGAACGGGCCGCGACCGCCGTGGACAGGGCGACCACCAGCGGGATCGCCAGGCCGAGCGCGTGCGGGCACGCGATGACCAGAACGGTGACCGTCCGGACCACCGCCTCGTCGGCGTTTCCCAGGGCGGTCCAGGCGACCACCGTGACCACGGCGGTGGCCGTGGCGACGTAGAACAGGGCGGCGGCGAAACGGTCCGCCAGCACCTGGGCCCGCCCGCTGGACCGCTGCGCCTGCGCCACCATCCGCTGGATGCCGGCGAGCGTGGTCTCCTCGCCGAGCGCCTCGACCCGGACCCGGACGGCCGAGTCGGTGGCGACGGTGCCGGCGACCACGCGGTCACCGACCGAGCGGGGGACCGGGCGCGACTCCCCGGTGATCATCGACTCGTCCAGTTCCGCCGCGCCGTCGATGACCCGGCCGTCCGCCGGCACCCGCCCGCCGGGACGCACCAGCACCACGTCGCCGACCCGCAGCTCGCCGACGGGCACCGGGGCGGTGCTGCCGTCCGGGCCCACCCGTTCGGCGTCGTCGGGCAGCAGGGCCGCCAGCGCCGCGAGCGCGCCCCGCGCCTGCCCGATCGCCTTCATCTCCTGCCAGTGGCCGAGCAGCATGATGGTGACCAGGGCCGCCAGCTCCCACCAGAAGTCCAGGTCGAAGGCGCCCAGGCTGGTCGCCAGCGACGCCGCGTACGCCACCGTGATCGCCATGGCGACGAGCAGCATCATCCCGGGTGCGCGGGCCCGAAGCTCACGGACCGCCCCGACCAGGAACGGCCAGCCACCCCACCAGAACACCACCGAACCGAGCACCGGCCCCACCAGGGACCGGCCCGGGAACTCCAGGCGGTAGCCGAACCACTCCATCACCATGTGGCTGGTCAGTACGACCGGCACGGTGAGCAGCAGGCAGATCCAGAACCGGCGGCGGAACATCTCCGGGTCGTGCCCGGCGTGCTTGTCGTGCCCGGCGTGCCTGTCGTGCCCGGCGGGTCCGCCCCGGTCGTCGTGCCCGTCGTGACGGTCGTCCGTGACGTGACCGCCGTGCCTCTCGTGCCCGCCGTGCCGTGGGTCGCGGCCGGGCGTCGGATGCGCCGCCATGCCCTCAAAGATGCCCCGCCGGCAGCCCGTCGTGGGGCGCAACCCTCAGGTCCGGTCGCCGACACCACGCCGCGCGAACTGCGACCGGCGATCACGCTGGCTACGATTCGGCCGATGGCCCTCCGGATCCCGCACCGCCCGGCCTCCGTCCACCCCGGGGCGCCGGTGCCGCCGCCGACCGCGCGCGGCCACTCAGGATCCGGTCCGGCCGTCACGGTACGTGGCCACGACGCCACCCCCGGACGCCACGCCGGAAGGAGTTCCGGGGAACGCTGAACCGTCCGACCCGCCGGCCCGTACCCCGCCCTGGAATCGTTGGGAGACACTCGATGGGCGCCGACCACACCCGTCCCGCTCCGTCCGCCCCGCCCGGGGTGCGACGGATCCTCGTCGCGACGGTGGTCCCCCTCTTCCTCGCCACCGTGGTCGCCGCCCTCGTGCTGTGGCCCCGGGACACCGGCGAACCCGACGGAGCCACCGAGCCGCCCCGCTTCCACGCCACGGTGACGAAGGTGGTGACCGAGCCGTGCCCACCGACGCCGGAGGCGCCCGAGGGCGGCCCGGCCACCGGCGACGGCCCGTGTGGCACGGTCACCGTGCGGGTCGACGACGGGCCGGACACCGGGCGCCAGGTCGAGACACCGGTGCCCGCCGGCCCCGGTGCGCCCGAGGTCGCCGTCGGCGACGAGGTGATCCTGGTCGAGTTGACCGACCCCGCCGACCCGTCCGCCAGCGCGTACAACATCGCGGAGCACCAGCGGGGCAAGCCCCTGGTGTGGCTGGTGGCGCTGTTCGCCGCCGCGATCGTGGCGTTCGGCCGCTGGCGCGGACTCGCCGCTCTCGCCGGCCTGGCCGCGAGCTTCGCCATCCTGCTGACGTTCGTGCTGCCGGGGATCAGCGCCGGCCGGTCGCCGCTGCTGGTCGCGGTGGTCGGCGCCGCGTTGATCATGTTCGTGGTCCTGTACCTCACCCACGGCGTCACCACGCAGACGTCGGTCGCGGTCCTCGGCACGCTGGGCAGCCTGGTGCTCACCGGCCTGCTGGGCACGCTCGCGACCGCCACCACGCACCTGACCGGGTACGGCAGCGAGGAGGCCACCACGCTGTCGATGTTCCAGGCCGACGTCGACCTGCACGGCCTGCTGCTGGCCGGGATCATCATCGGTTCGCTCGGTGTGCTCGACGACGTCACCGTGACCCAGGCCGCCACCGTCACCGAGCTGGCACACGCCAACCCGGGGCTGTCCCGCCGCCAGCTCTACCGGTCCGCCACCCGGGTCGGCCGGGCCCACATCGCCTCCACGGTGAACACCATCGTGCTGGCGTACGCGGGCGCCTCGCTGCCGGTGCTGCTCCTGCTGACCGCCGACTCGCGGCCGGTGAGCCAGATCCTGACCAGCGAGTTCCTCGCCCAGGAGATTGTCCGCAGCGCGGTCGCGACGCTGGGCCTGATCGCCGCCGTCCCGCTGACCACGGGGCTCGCCGCCCTGGTCACCACAGCCGGCCGGGGTGGCGCCGCCACGGCCGGCGGCGCCGGGGGCCCCCCCC
>JAEYGD010000573.1 GCA_023402505.1 Actinomycetes bacterium | reverse complement strand
ACCAGTCCGGCGGGCGCCCGTCACACGGTTGTCCGGGCCCTGCCCGGCGTGGACTCCGCTCAGCGCACGCCCCGCCCGTTGAAGCGGTGACGCTGGCGCCACGCGAAGGTCATGAGCAGCAGGACGGCACCGGCGGCGACGAGGCCACCACCGACCTTCATCGGGGTGCTGGTGCTGTCGCCGGTGACCGGCAGCTTGCCGTGGTCCCGCTTGCCCGTGACGGTGACCTGCGCGCTGTCCGACCGGCCCGAGTCGCCGATCGCGACGAAGGTGAAGTAGCCGGTGCGGCGCGGCGTGTAGGTCACCTCGAACGTGCCGTCCGCCCGGGCGTTGAAGGGCCGGATGTCGGGCTCGTCGCGGGTCGGCCGGGCCACCGGGGCCATCGCGATCCGGTCGCCGTTGCTGCCGCGTACGGCCGACATGGCGTTGGCGAGGGGGCGCGACGACACCTCGATGCGGATGCGCTCGCCGGGGTTCCAGCCGCGGCCGAACAGGGTGACGGTCTCCCCGAGGACGATCCGGGGATCGTCGACGGTCAGCTCGACCCCGTTGCCCGGCGGGTAGACCGGCGGTTGTGTGGTCACCGTGGGCGCTGGCTGCGGCTGCGCCGCCCCCGCCGCGGTCGGCACGGCCACCACGGCCAGTCCGACCGTGAGCGCCATGATGATGCGGGATAGCCGCATGATTGGTTCCCTCCTACTGATCACAGCTTGGTGCGGTAACTATTTGGGTGGTCCATGGGGTGGCGGTGGGCGTGAGCCAGAGTTCGGCCGCTCCGCTGCCGGTTTTCGCGGTGTGCACGGTCACCTCCAAGGTGCGGGAGGCTCCCGGTGGGAGTTCCACGCGGGCCGTGGCGACCTGCCGTTTCCGTTCGGCGCCGGTCCCGACCGGGACGTCCGTCCCGTCCAGGCGGGCCCCCACCACGCCGCCGCCGGCCGGGCTGTACACCGACACCAGCGGCCGGATGGTGTACGGGTTCGGCAACCGGCTGACCCCGAGCACGGAGTCGGTGAGCCCCGTCTTCGGTGCCGTGGAGCGCAGGGTGACCCGCAGGTGCAGTTCCCTGGTCCCGTCGGACTGGCAGGCCCCGACGGTCAGGGTCGCCGCGTTCCGGAGGTAGTAGCCGAGCTTCGTACCGCTGCCGTCGTTGAGGAACACGCCGACCGTCGGCACGGTGTCCTTCTCCGGGAGCACCCCGGCCATCCGGCTGTCGCCGAGCGTCCGCTGTTCTTCCGGTCGGGCACTCCAGAACAATATCCGGCGTTCTGCCATAGCACGGTCGAATACGGACAAAATCCCTCTCGGGTCTACTTTCTTCGTGAACAGCGCGTCGAACGCGGCCGCCGCGGCGGCGGCGTAGTAGTCGTCCTGTTCCTTCGGGCGCAACCGCTGGTAGACGTCGCTGAGCAGGGTGCGCACGACGGTGTCGGACGCCAGCGGCGCACCGCCCGGGACCTCGACCGGCCCGGTGACCTTCAGCAGGTACGACAGCACCACCGGATCGACGGCGAGCACCCCGTCGGCCACCGTCCCGGTCTTGCGCCGGACCATCTCCCGGTAGAGGGCCGCCGCGCTCGGGAAGTGCGGGCTGAGGTTGACGTCGGCCGGGTAGATCCCCGGCAGGTCGCCCCACAGGGCGCGGATCTCGGCGGGAACCTTCAGCGGCTTCGGGAAGAGCGTGAGGTCCATGCTGGTGCCCTGGCCGCCCAGCCGCAGCCGCCCGCCCTCGGCGCGCAGCAGGGCGTACGCGCCGATCATGCCGCCGGTGGCGCGCACCTCGGCCGGGTTCTGGAACACCAGGAGATAGGTACGCGGGCCGTCCACACCGAGCAGCGGGGGCAGGATCCGGGTGGCGTGTTCGGCCGCCCCGGTCAGCCCGGCCAGGCGGTCGATCTCCACCCGGAGGTCGGTCAGCGCCTGCCGGACCTGCGCGACCAGGCCGGCGGTGGGTACCCCGGCGAGACTGTCGCGGGTCTGCCGGACGGCGGCGTCGACCGTCCTGAGCTCGGCCGACAGGCCGCTCAGCTGCCGTACGTCGAGGCGGCCCTCCCGGGGCAGCAGGGTGGTCAGGTCGGCGCGCAGCAGCGGCGGGAACGCGTCGCGGGCCAGTGCGTCGATGGCGACGGCGATCTGCCGGACGGCGACCAGGTTGTCGCCCGCGTACGGGGCCTGCCGCCCGAGCCACCAGCCCGGGTCGTCGGTGGCCCGCCGGGCGGCGCCGGCCTGCTCCTGGAGCGCGGCGAGGGTGCGGTGCGCCCGCTCGGTGTCCCCGCTGACCAGTTGCGCGCTCAGGTCCCGGGCCAGCCCGGCCGCGTTGACCAGGTGCGCGCGCGCCTGCCAGCCGCGGAAGCCCACCCAGCCGACCGAGACCAGCAGCAGCGAGCCGACCACCAGGGTGGCGAGCAGCGCCCGGCGCAGTCGGGCGCGCCGGCGCCGGCGGGACCGCCCGCGCCGTCGACGCGGTGCCTCGCTCTCGGCCACTCCGCCACACTCCCTTTTCCTCGAATCGGACAGTCCGGTGAATATCCCTGTCGTTCTTAACACCGTAACGACAGACGTGGGCGTTTATGACGGGATTGACCGGTTGCGAGTATGCCTCGGCTCAGCGACGACCGGCGGCGTCGTACAGCAGCCGCTCGATCCGCTCCACGCCGGCCGGCATGGACATCTGCCGCAGGTACGCCTCCCGGCCCCGACGCCCCATGTCGGCGCGGGCGGCCGGCGGGATGGTGGCAGCCAGCCAGAACCGGTCGGCGAGCGTCGCCCAGTCCTCCGGTGGGCAGGAGAGCCCCGCGCGGGCGCGTTCCACCACCTCGGCGGTGTCGCCACCGGCCGAGGCGATGACCGGCGCGGCGCAGGACAGGGCCGCCTGGAGCTTGCCGGGCAGCGTGCTGCGCAGCTCGGGCAGGTCCCGGAGCATGACCAGCTGGTAGTCGGCGGCCGCGTACAGCTCCGGCATGTCCAGCGGCGAGCGCCGCTCGACGAACCGCACGTTGTCGGCCCGCAGCTCGGCGGCGAGCCCCCGCACCCGCCGCTCCTGCTCACCCGAGCCCACCAGCACCAGGTCCATCGTGCCGTCGAGCGCCGCCGCCGCCCGTACCGCGGTCTCCAGCCCGTGCCGGGCGCCGATCGTGCCGGCGTGCATGACCACGCAGCGGTCGTCGCGCCGCACCAGCCGGCGGGCCGCCGGGCCGGGTCGGGCGGGTTGGAAGATGCGCTCGTCGGTCCAGTTGAGGACGACCTCGACCCGGCCCGGGTCGGCGCCCGCGGCCACCACGACGTCGCGCAGGGAGGGCGCGGCGACCGCGATCCGGTCGGCGGCACGGTAGGTGCGCGCCATCGCCCCGGCGATCCGGGCGGCCCACCGTCCCCGCTCGCCGGTCGCGGGCTCCTCCTCGGCCCACACGTCCTGCACGTGCAGGACGGTCGGCACCCGGCCGAGCAGCCGGAGCAGCCCGGCGGCGGCGAAGGCGGTGGCCGGCGGCTGGTGGACGTAGAGCGCGTCGACGCCGGCCAGGAACCGCCGGCCGACCAGCGACGCGCTGCCGGCGAAGGAGAGGTAGCCGGCGACCCGGCCGCGGACCGACCCGTCCCCGCCGGCGTAGCGCGGCACCCGCCGCACGGTCAGCCGCTCGCTGCGGGTCTCGTGGTGCCAGCGCTGACGCCAGCCCGGGTAGACGTGCCCGCCGGGGTAGTCCGGGAAGCCGGTCAGCACCCGCACCTCGTGGCCGCGGCGGGCCAGCTCCTCCGCGAGGCTGCCGGGGATGAACGCCGGCTCCGGCGGGAAGTGGTAGGTCAGGATGCCGATCCTCATCGGTGCTCCCCCGTGCCCGGCGCGGCGTCCGGCCGGCACCGGCCGCTGTCCGCGTACGATGCCGGCAGCCCCTCCACGTCCGGCCAACCGCGCCGGACGACAGTCGCGTCCGCAAGAGGGGTTCCGATGGTCGACCGGGTGCTGTTCGTCTGCCACGCCAACCTGTGCCGCTCGCCGATGGCCGAGTACCTGGCCCGCCGCCTGCTGGCCGACCGGCCGGTGGAGGTGTCCAGCGCCGGCACCGACGCCGTCGAGGGCTTGGTCATGCACCCGTACGCGGCGGAGATCGCCGCCTCCACCGGCGCGGACCCGGCCGGGTTCCGCAGCCGCCGGCTGTGCCGGGAGCACCTGGTGGACGCCACGCTCGTGCTGACGGCGACCCGGCGCCAGCGCTCGCTGTGCAGCTCGCTCGCCCCGGCCGTGCTGCACCGGACGTTCACCCTCCGGCAGTTCGGCCGGCTCGCCGACGCGGCCGAGCCGGCGGCCACGCCGACGGACCCGCTGCGAGCCGCGGTGGAGGCCGCCGCCCGCGCCCGGGGGCGGCTCCAACCAGCCGCCCCCGACGCGGATGACCTGCGGGACCCGATCGGCGGTGGGGCCGCCGACTTCCGACGCTGCGCCGAGGAGATCGAACGGTCGCTACGACCCCTCGCCGCGCTCATCGGGACAGCCGGGTGAGTTCCTGCGTACGGTCGCTGAGCACACCCGTCTCGGCCGGGGCGGCGTGCGCGGCGTGCCGCGGGGTCGAGACCCGCTCGGCCGGCACGGCCGGCGGCTCGGTCGCCGCGACCACCCGGTAGGCCTCGTACTGGTAGGCCTCCGCCTTCGGCACCTTCGCCATGTTGAGCACGCAGCCCAGCAGGCGGACGGAGACCGAGTGCAGGGACCGGGCGGCCGTGGCCACCTGCGAGCGGGAGGTCCGGCCCTGCTGGGTGACCAGCAGTGCGCCGTCGGCCTGCACGGCCACCACCACGCCGTCGGTGACCGCGAGCAGCGGCGCGGTGTCGATGATGACGATGTCGGCCGACTCGCGCAGCGCGAGCAGCAGGTCCGCCATGGCCTTCGAGCCGAGCAGCTCGCTCGGGTTCGGCGGCGCCGAGCCGCTGGGCAGCACCAGCAGGGACTTGTCGCCCCAGCGCTGCACGACGTCGCCGACCTGGACGTCGCCCACGAGCACGTCGGTGAGCCCGACGCCGTTGTCCAGCCCCAGGTAGTCGCCGACCTTCGGGCGGCGCAGGTCGGCGTCGACCAGCAGTACCCGCCAGCCGGCCTCGGCCAGTGCGATGGCCAGGTTGCAGGAGAGCGTGGTCTTGCCCTCGCCCTGCAGGGCGCTGGTGACCGCGATGACCCGGGCGGGCTCGTGCACGTCGACGAAGCGCAGGTTGGTCCGCAGCTTGCGGACCGCCTCCGCCCGCGCCGAGGTCGCCGCCTCGCCGACGATCAGTGGCGACGCCTTCGCGGTGGCCTCGAAGGGGATCTCGCCGAGCAGCGGGCTGCCGGTGACGCGCTGGAGTCCGGCGGCGTCGCGCAGCCGGACGTCGGCCAGGCCCCGCAGGATCGCCAGGCCGACACCGGCGAGCAGGCCGAGCAGGGTGCCGACGGCGAAGTTGCGCACGGGCTGCGGATAGACCGGGGTCGGGCTGACCGCCGGGCCGCTGACCACCTCGATCTTGATCGGGCCGGCCTTGCCGTCGGGCGTGGTCTCGACCTTCTGCACGAGCTCCACGAACTTCGACGACAGCGCCTCGGTCACCCGCAGCGCCCGGGTCTGGTCGGTGTCCGTCACCGAGGCGCGCAGCAGCACGGTGCCGTTCTCGGTGGAGGTGCTGACGCGACTCTGCACCTGCTCGGCGGTGAGCCCGACCTGGTTGTCGGCGACCACGCTCTGCGCCAGGCGGTCGCTGGTCAGCAACTCGGCGTACGACTTGACCCGCTGTTGGAGGAAGAGACCGCCCTGGTAGGCGTCGGTCACCCCCTGGCTGGGCGTGGTGACGAAGAAGGTCACCGAGGCGACGTACCGGGGCTGGGCCCGGACGGTGACCAGGGCGGTGACGCCCAGCGCGACCATGAGCGTGACGAGGACGATCCACCAGTGCCGGCGCACCAGGCGGAGGTGGCGGAACAGGTCCATCAGGCGGGCCTCCGAACCGGGCCGGTAGCGGCAAAGAATTTCACGAAAACCCCCAAGGTCGACTTAATCGCGTGAAACCATTAAAGCGGCTCATGCGTCTTATGTCCGGAGTTAAGCCATTTCACCGATCAGACAGGCGCACGATTTCCCCAACGGACAAACGGAAAGGCGCGAACGAGGTCACGTTGTCTCGGCTCGCCGTCCGAGATCCGCCTGGATAGGGTGGAGAGCGGTGTGCCGGGAAGCCTGGTCGGCAGTCGATTCCTGCTGCTCCGACCACCCCGGGATGGACCGCGCGTATGACCGCACCCCGCACCCCCCACGAGCGCCGCAGCACCCCGCACGAGCGCCGCACCCGCCGCCTCTTCTCGCGTACCTCCTGGCCGGAGGCCCGGTTCCTGGCCGACGTGCTGCGCACCGAGACCGTCGGTGGTGGCCTGCTGCTGCTCGGCGCGGTCCTGGCGCTGATCTGGGCGAACACCCCATGGGGAAGCACCTACACCGCGCTGACCAGGTGGGTGCCGTGGCCGGGCGGAGCCGGACTGCACCTGGACCTGAGCCTCGGGTCGTGGGCGGCGGACGGCCTGCTGGCCATCTTCTTCTTCGTCGTCGGCCTGGAACTCAAGCGCGAGTTCGTGGCCGGGGAGCTACGCGACCCGCGCCGGGCGGCGCTGCCGGTCATCGCGGCGGTCGGCGGGATGGCGATGCCGGCGCTCATCTACGTCGCCGTCAACGTCGCCGCCGGTGGCGACAACCTGCGCGGCTGGGCCATCCCGACCGCCACCGACATCGCCTTCGCGCTGGCGGTGCTGGCGGTCATCGGCTCCCACCTGCCGCAGGGCCTGCGCGCCTTCCTGCTCACCCTCGCCGTGGTCGACGACCTGCTCGCCATCACGGTGATCGCCGTGTTCTACACCGACGACTTCAACCTTCTCCCGCTGCTCGGCGCGCTGGTGCCGATCGCGCTCTTCGGGCTGCTCGTGCAGCGCCGCAAGACGTGGTGGTGGGCCCTCATCCCGCTCGCCGTGGTGGCCTGGACGCTGGTGCACTCCTCCGGCGTACACGCCACGGTGGCCGGCGTGCTCCTCGGCTTCACCGTCCCCGTGCTCGGTCGCGACGGCGACCGGCACGGCCTCGCCGAGCACCTCGAACACCGCTGGCGGCCGGTGTCCGCCGGCTTCGCCGTCCCGGTGTTCGCCTTCTTCGCCGCCGGGGTGTCGCTGCGCGGCGCCGACCTGGGCGCGGTGGTCACCGACCCGATCGTCATCGGCATCGTCGCCGGCCTCGTGCTCGGCAAGGTGCTCGGCATCTTCGGCTCCACGTACCTGCTGGCCCGGTTCACCCGCGCCCGGCTCGACGAGGACATCACCTGGACGGACCTGCTCGGCGTCGCCCTGCTGGCCGGCATCGGCTTCACCGTGTCGCTGCTGATCGGCGAACTCGCCTTCGGCACCGGGACCACCGCCGACGACAACGTCAAGGCGGCGGTGCTCGGCGGCTCGGTCATCGCCGCGCTGCTCGCCTCGACCGTCCTGGTCCGCCGCAACGCCGCCTACCGGCGGATCGCGGAGGCCGAGCGGGTGGACGCCGACCGGGACGGCATCCCCGACGTCTACCAGCACCGCGACGGCTGACGGCGCTCGGCCACGAGGTCCTCAACCACCGCCTCTGCACGCAACGACGGCGGGCGCCGCGGCGGCCGCCCCCCGGCGCCCCCCCG
>JAEYGD010000567.1 GCA_023402505.1 Actinomycetes bacterium | reverse complement strand
CCGTCCACGCCCAGTTCCAGCGCGTCGTGACCACGATCGAAGCCAAGTTCCCCGCCGCCGCCGAGCACCTCGACCAGGCTCGCGATGATCTCCTGGCGTTCACCGGCTTCCCCCGCGAGATCTGGCGCCAGATCTGGTCGAACTGTGAGGATCTCCCAGTGCCGCCTTCGGGCTGTGGTCTGACTCGTGGTCTAACTGGCCGTGGTGCCTATGGGTTGATCTGTCGACCATCGGCTCGGGTCCGTGGCCAACGCCGGCCCGGGTCGGCGTGTCTCGATAGGGGCCTTGCCGCACAAGGCACCGTCACAGTTCTGACCGCCCACCCGGCCCGGCGTTGGCCACGGACCCCGATCGGCTTTAAGGAGTCACATGACCGGCCCCAGCATGCCTGCACCCGACGAAGACCGCCACAGCGACGCCGAAACGATCGTCCTCGGTGTTGACACGCACAAGGATGTCCACGTCGCGGCCGTGCTCACCGTCGCGGGTGTCCTACTCGGCCGTGCGGCATTCCCAACGACGTCGGCCGGCTACCGCCAACTGGTTGCCTGGGCGAGGTCCTTGGGCACGCTGCGTCGCGCGGGGGTGGAGGGCACCGGTTCCTACGGCGCCGCGCTGACCCGGCATCTGCGCGCCGAAGACATCGTCGTGCTCGAGGTCAACCGGCCCGACCGGGCGACCCGCCGACGGCGAGGCAAGACAGACGCCATCGACGCCGAAGCAGCCGCCCGCGCCATCATCTCGGGACAGGCAACCACGACACCGAAGAGTGCCGACGGGCCAGTCGAGATGCTCCGGCTGTTCAAACTGGCGAAGGACTCGGCGATCAAGGCCCGCACCCAGGCCATCAACCAGCTCAAAGCCGTACTGGTCAACGCCGACGCGCAACTGCGTGAAGAGCTCGCCCCGCTGTCCAACCCACTGCTGATCGCTGCCTGCGCTCGACTCGACCCCAATCGCAGTGCCGGTCCCGCCTACGCCGCCCGCTACACCCTTCGACTGCTCGCCCACCGAATCCAACAACTCACCACCGAGATCGACGAACTGACGACGCACATCACTGCCGCGGTCGAGGCGAAGGCTCCGCAACTGCTGGAAGTGACCGGCGTCGGCCCGGACAGCGCCGCCGTCCTGCTCGTCACGGCCGGTGACAACCCCGACCGCCTCACCAGCGAAGCCTCCTTCGCCGCGCTCTGCGGGGTAAGCCCACTCCAGGCATCCTCAGGCAAGACGACAAGACGCCGGCTCAACCGCGGCGGCGACCGCCAGGCCAACGCGGCCCTCTACCGCATCACGCTGTCACGACTCCGCTGGGACCAGCGCAGCCGCGCCTACCTCACCAAACGAACCACCGAGGGCAAGAGTCGCCGCGAAGTCATCCGCTGCCTCAAGCGCTACATCGCCCGCGAAATCCACCGACACCTCACCACGCCTGCCACACCCACCCCGGCACCAACCTTGCCTTGACAATCCATAGGGGCATCAACCCGCAGGAGCGGCTCAACAAGGAGATCCGCCGCCGCACCGACGTCGTCGGGATCTTCCCCAACCGCCCCGCGATCATCCGCCTCGTCGGCGCCGTCCTCGCCGAACAGACCGACGAGTGGACCGAAGGACGCCGCTACATGGGCCTGGAGCTACTGGCCAAAACCCGCCTGATCACCGTCGACACCGCCCAACACGACACCCAGCAGACCGACCCGAACCCGATCGCCGCCTAACATCAAGCCGGATCCCGCGATGGCCGTCTCTTACACCACCAGCGCGGACGTGACCTTGTCCACCCGGCTCGATCGGTACTACGACCGCCTCCGACGCCCTCCCGGCCGGTCGTTCACTTCCCGAGGTCATCGGTTATAGAACGCCACGCTTCCGGTGACATACACGCAGGTCACGGGCCGGGGAGGGCCTCCCCAGTTCCCGCCGCCACTATCTGAACGTTCCGCGCCCCATACGCCGAGGAGTCCTTCACGTCTGCAATCCAGGTGCTACACCGCTTCCATGGCCTTCACCCCGATTTCGAAGGGCTCGGCACTCCCCTGTGCCACCCTCACAGGCAGCTGAGTAACGACGCCGCAGGCTTCGCTTCACGCTACGGACCGCTCAGTCGCTCCCCCAACAGGGCTTTCGACACTGGGCTTCGACCCGACCCGTTTCCAGACCGAGCCGCCAGTCTGCTACCGGGCCTCCTGGCAGCTACCCGGACCGGACTCCCACCGGCAAGCGACGACGAGCTTACGAACGAAGACCAACCACCTACACGATCAACCTCCACTCTGCTGGGCGCACGGAAAGAGCTCACTGTGTTCAATCGGCACAGCCATGCTTTACTCAACGTCGTGCAATCAGATTTCGAGGAATGGGTACGGCGGACCTTCTGCGGATGGAACGCCTTGACGATCAGCGCAACGCTCCTGGGTGCCCTCCTGCTCGCGCTCGGCATGATCGCGGCGAGATAAGCCGGTTGCCCGCATCCCATGACTCAGGCCGGAAGGGTGGTACGCATGTTCGAAGCACGAACCGTAGCGATCTGCCGCAGTTGCCCGGCGGAGCAACCGCGAGTGGCAGCCAACGCGCTGCCCGGTCCACGATTCCGCATCCAGGGATGGCGAACGGGAACCTAGCACGCCAGTTACGTGGCGAGTCTACTCGGTGGCGGGGCTCGCCGGGCGGCGGTTCACTGATGCCGACGCCAGCTTGACCCACTGCAGCAAGGGAAACACCTAAAATTGGTTGGCGGTCAGGACTTGAGCAGGTGACGGATCGGCCAGGCGGCAAAAACGATCGGGGCGCGCTGGAGAGTACAGGTTACACGCCTCACTACCGAGTAGTCATTTGAGAATTCTCGGACTAGCAAGTCTGCAATTCTTTCTCGACTCAAGCATGGGGCCGGTCGAACACAAGTCCTTCACTTTTGCCTTGGCGCATTATTAACATATCGCCCGACAGTTGGACTGCTGTCGTTGCGCGCTGTACACATTTCACTGATACAGCACGAATTGTCAGACGCCCGGCAACAAGGGAACCGAAGCCAAAAAGAACTCTGCCCCGTGGCGGCGAACGCCGGAAAGGCTTCCCCGCCGCCCGATATCGGGCGGCGGAAGTTAGACTAACGGTTGAGCCGGCCTACTACTTCGGCACGAAGCCATGGCGCTCACCCTCAACCCGTGCTGCTTTCAAGCACGTCAGCCGAGCTGATCTCATGACGCCGTGTATTTTTCGAGACGGGCTGCGGCGTCCCCCTGCAGGGCAGCTCTTCTAACTCCCCTCAGCCAGATTTATGCTCATGGCGAACCCGAAATACTCCGGTGCCGCCGCACAAATGCATCTCGCAGCACCATTGCGCGAACCACAGAGGCTCGCTCGCTGCTATTCATCGCATATGGTGCCAGCACTTGCCGCTGATGTTTCATGAGCGGTAGGACTGCGCTCCATCCTAGCACTATGCCCAGTCCAGTCAGTGATAAGGCGAGCCCAAGCATAACGAAGACAACCATATTAGGGACACGTAGAGCGAGCAAGAGTATGCCCACGAGGAATAACGCAGGGCCTATTGGCACCAGCCGGAACGCCCACACGGCTCGTCGATACGACGGTGCGCTAACTAACCGATCTCGATCCTGGCGAGCAATATTCATCTCCACTGCGCCCAATCCCACTTATCGACGTAGTTGTGGACTACACCACCACTGACTGAGGCCGGCCCGAACGGTGAAACGTTTAGCCCTCCGACCCCTAGCATGCCTTGAACGGTGAGGTCGTTGCCACTGTCCAACTCCACGCCGCCCACAATACCCTCGCCGACGGTGCCCCCGATGAAGCCCTGGGTGCCCTCCATCTTGTCCATCCGATCGGCAGTAGAAAGCAGCAGTCCCACCTCGAGGTTACCTGGGAAAGCGACAGCAGGACCGGCCCCTTCTTTGATTTGTCCGCTCCAGCCGACACCGTCGCCGTCCACTAGCAGGCAGCCGCCAAGACCGCCGATCCCGCCGACTTGAATCGATGCGTTCAGGCATAGACCGCCAGTCATAGCCCAGTTAGGGCCACCTGGCGCTTTGGGATTTGCAGGGCGGGACCTTTTGGTGGGGCGACCATGCCCTACCCACGGGTTCGATTGCGTCGGCGGCTCGACAAACTCCGGCGCACCTAGCGGCCGCAACATGGGCGGCACGGGATTGCGGACACGCAGGAGGGGGTTGTGTTCATAGAGAGGCTTGACCGTTCGCTTTCGCGGTTTGGGGCGGTGGTCAACAACCTTGTTCTTACCCTTGGAAGGCTTGTAGTTGCGCAACTGCCCTTCGTTGTCGCCGGTGTCGTAGAGCCCACTCGGGTCAGATCGGGTGACAGGGCTGTTATTGCTATAGGCGTACCCGTTCCACTGCTCCGGGTAGGTCAGATCCATGATCGGATCGACCGAAATGAAGCGGCCGATGAACGGGTCATATTCGCGAGCGTTGAGGTGGGTTAGGCCGGTGGGGTCTTGGGTTCCGCCGACGAAGCCTTTGTCCATGCTGGGGGCCCAGGTGCCGGTGGTGGTGCCGCGTTGTTCGCCGTAGGGGAGCATGCGGCGTTTGGCGACCGCGAGGGTGGTGGCGTTGATGGTGAGTTCTGCGGTGCCGTGGTGGTCGCTGGTGATCCAGTGGAGCGCGGTGGCGGTGCGGATGGCGATGGTTTGGCCGGCGAAGGTGTAGTAGCGGGTGGCTTTCTTGGTGGCGCCGCTGGTGGTGTAGCGGACTTCGGTACCGCCGGGGAGGTAGAGGGTTTTGCCGGTGGCGTCGGTGCGGATGAGTCGGTTGCCGTCGGCGTCGTAGATGTAGCTGGTGGTGGCCGAGTCGGCAGAGCTGAGGACCTTGCCTTCGCGGTCCCAGGTGAGGGTTTGGGTGGCGCCGGTGGTGGTGGGTCGGGTTTTGGTGTTGCCGGCGTTGTCGTAGGTGTAGTTGCGGGACCAGGTGGCGCCGCCGCTGGCGGTGATGTTGGTGACGGCGTGTGGGCGGGCCGTGCCGGCTGGCGGATATGTGTAGGTGTAGGTGGTGTTGGTGGTGCCGCGGCGGGTTTCGGTCTTGCGGTTGCCGGTGGGGCCGAGGGTCCAGGTGTGCCAGTACGGGTAGGCGGAGCCGTCGATCTGGGTCCAGGCGGTGGGTTTGGTGGCGCAGCTGCCGGTTTCGGGTGTCCAGGCTTCGGTCATGCGGCGCAGGTAGTCCAGGGTGAAGCACTGGTGGTCGGCGGTTCCACCGCTCGGGGTGTCGTGGATTTCCGTGACGTTGCCGGCGTTGTCATAGGTGTAGTTGTAGTTCGCCGCCTCCGGCTTGAGTTCAGGGACGACGTTGGTGCTCATGAGTCGGCGGGTGGGTTCGTCGAAGGTCGAGTTGACGACGATCCGGGAGCCGTATTGGCCGAGTTGGTATTGGGTGAGCTGGCCGAGCTTGTTGTAGGTGACGTCGTAGACGTAGATCTGCGCGGCGGAGAGGGTGCCGGCGGGGTCGCCGACGTCGGTGTAGCCGATGGTCAGTTTCTCGGAGGTGAGGTCGGCGGCGGCGGGCATGGTGACCTGGTGCGGCTGTCCGTTGGGCCGGTAGCTGGTCGTGGTGGTGTAGGTGCAGGTGTTGGGCGAGGCGGCGGCGCACAGGTTCGACTGCACGGCGGGGAGCACGATCGAGGTGGAGGTGGGCCGGCCGTACTGGTCGTAGGCGTCGACTCGGGTGGTGTAGGGGTTGCCGCCGGAGTAGCGGGTAGCGGAGGTGAGCTTGCCCTTGCCGTACGGCAGGGTGTCGTACACCCAGGTGGCGCGGATGGTTCCGGTGATGGTGTCGTCGCGCATGCTGGTCTTGCGGCCGAGTTCGTCGTAGGTGTAGGTGATGGGGGATCGTCCCGTGCCCGAGCTTGTCTCGACGTTGCCGGCGGCGTCGTAGGTGGTGTCGGTGGTGCCCTTGTCCGGGTCCACCGCCTTGATCTGGCGGCCGCGCAGGTCGTAGCTGTAGGACCAGACGTTGGCTCCTGTGACGTCGGTGACGGTCTTCAGTTGCCCGAGCAGGGTGTAGGCGTAGGTGGTCTTGTCGAACTTGGTCGGGTCGTCGCTGCCGACATCGGCGCGGTTCTTGTACTGCCGCAGGGTGACATTACGGCCCTGCGCATCGGTGATGGTGGTGGTGGCGGTGCCTCCGAGCGGTGGGATGGTGTGGATGCGATCGCCGCCGTAGCCGGTGGTGGTGCTCCATTTCTCCACACCGTTGGCGAGCAGAATCTCGGCTGTTCGTCGTCCTGCGCCGTCGTAGGTGTACTGGGTGATGGAGGGGATTTGGCCCTGTGGGGTGGCTAGGGTGTCGTTGACGGCGGTGTTGGTGCTGTCGTAGTAGGGCGCGGAGGTCCAAGCCGTGGCACCAAGGCTGTTGGTCAGGGTGTCCGTGATCGTGCGTCCGCCGCCGGTGGCCTGGAGTTGGTTCTGCCGCTGGCGCAGGAATCCGTCATACAGGTCCACCGACTTGCGGTGGGCCGTGCCGGTTGGCAGGAGGGACTCGGTGGTGACCGCTGACGGGCCGCCGCTCTTGCGCACTCTGTAGGTAAACCGCATGCTCGGCGTCTGTGTGGCCTTGTTCCGGCCGGGGATCCACGCGTTGGTGAGCCGGCCGAGGCCATCGTAGGTGAGGTCGGTGACTGCGTCGTTGGCTTCGGTGATCTTCGTCGGAGCACCCCACGCCGGATGCACCGCTGTTGTGATCGTGTGGCCCTTCGGGTTGGTCACAACGGTCTGGATCACCTGGCCACCGTTCGCGGTCGTGTGGTCGGTGGTGGTGGTGTAGCCGCGCGCGTCGGTGACGGACTTGATCCGACCGTTGGCGTCGTAGGTCGTGGTGGCGGTGCGGGTGTAGACGGGGGTGCCGGCGTTGAACTTCTCCAGTTCCTCCGTGCGGACCACGTTGCCCTTTGTAGGTGCCTGCCCGAAGGAACTGTCGTCGACGTAGGTGTCGTAGAACGACCGTGACCGATTGAGGACGGTGGCCGGGTCAGCAGGGTTCGGGGCACCGGTGCAGCGGACGGACAGGGTTTCGGTTTGCGAGACCCGATCGATCATCCAGATGTTTCCGTTGCGGGCGTAGGTGGTGCGGGTGCAGGTGTCGTCGGTGGTGGTGTCCTCGTCGCCCTGGTCCTCGACAGTGGTGGGCAGGCCGTTGCTGTTGAAGTTGGTGATGGTCTTGGTGTAGCGGTGCCCACCGGAGGCGAGGGCGGTGCGGGTGCGGGCGATGTCGGTGTTGGTCATCCACGCCCGGGTGGTGATGTCGTTGTTGTTGACGTCTTTGCGTGTGCGGGTGGCGGTCGGCCCGTTGATCCAGGGGTCGTTGCGGGTGGAGGACACCTCGGCGCCGCTGGGGCCGTTCTTGGTGATGGTTTGCAGTTCGAAACCTTGTAGGGCTTCGTGGTCTTCGATGATGCCGCCCCAGGAGTCGCTGACCCAGACGTCCTTGACGCCGCTTGCGGCTTTGTCGCCGTCGAGGCCGCGCAGGTAGCGGTGTTCGACGGCGGTCTGCTGTCCGGTGGGGTCGCCGTGGCGGACGGTGACCTTGCCGTAGCCGCGCCAGTCGCTCCAGGTGCGGTGCTTGTCCTTGGTCAGCTCGTCGGTGTTGTACGCCCAGGCCGGGGTGTCGTAGTCGTACATGGTGACTTCGGTCGGCTGGTCGGTGACCGTGTCGTCGAGGTCGACGCGGGTGACCACGTACTTGTGGAACCAGTCCAGACTCAACTCCTGCCCGCCCGGGGCGTAGAAGGACGGCATGCACCGTTTGGTGTTGCTGGCTGGCGACGGCAGGGTGGAGCGGGTGCAGTCGGGGCCGGAGTAGTGAACGATGATGTCACCGCCGGTTTCGGTGTGCACGGCCTTGATCCGCCACCGGTTCAGCGATGAGCGCTGGTCGGCGGGGCCGTCGACGCGGTTGGGCAGCGGCTGCGCGCCGGTGTCGAAGGTGATCTCCGGATCGAAGACCGCCGGGCCGCCGGCGGTGGTGACGTGGCCGGTGCGGGTGATGCCGCGCAGCCACATGGGCGTGGACTCGCCGGTGCCGGCGTTGATGAACTCCTGCCGCAGCGACCACGACTCGACATCGGCGTAGGTGGAGGTGCCGTTGCGGGTCTGCGCGGTGACCTTCGTCAACCGCCGTTCGGTCCAGAACGTCGGTGATCCTTGGGTGGTGCACTGGGCGCCCGGCTTGCAGTATTGGTCCCACGGCGTGTCGGGCCAGTTCGCGGTCACCGGTTCCGACGTCCACCCCGCACCGGTCCAGCAGTTGGTCAAACAGCGTTCGGCGGTGTCGAAGACGACCCGCAGCGGCGCCGCTTGGGCGTACTCGGCGTCCTTGCGCATGCCGTACTCGATGCGCTTTAGGTGGCCGCCGCGGTCGTAGGTGGTGCGTTTGGCCGGGTCGTTGTCGCGGGCGTAGGCGCCGGTCTCCTTGCCGTAGAAGTAGGCCATGGTGTTGGAGTTCGGGTCCACGACGTAGTCCAGGTTCCACCGCCACGCCTGCGGGCAGTGAGCGTTGGCGAACGTCGCGTTGTAGCAGGGTTCGCCGGAGTTGTTGCCGAACACCGGTACCGTCCACGTCGAGTCGGTCACCGGGTTGGTGCCGCTCCAGCCGGGCAACTTGTGGTAGCCGAAGAAGTACTGGACGCCGTCGGTGGTGGTGACCTTCCAGTACTCGTTGTCGTTGTCGCCGTTGTCCCGCGCCGAACTGGCCAGCTTCTCGATCTTGGTGCCGTCGTCGTTGCGGAGCCGCCACACCGAACCGTCGCGGATCAGCTCGCCGGAGTGGCCGTTGAGGGACAGGGTCGCGTTGTCGTTGAACCAGCACAGGTCGCCGGTCTTGTGGCCGGGGTTGTCGTCGGCGCAGGACTGGTACTTGCGTTCGATGAACCCGGGCCAGGAGTCCCAACCGTCACCGATCCAGGAGCCCTGATTGTTCGTCAGCGCGGTCTTTCCGTCCAGGCTGCCGGACGAGTGGGCGAAGCTGATGTCCGGGGCAGGCCCGCCGAGCGAGGGCGGCGTCCGCAGCGGGTAGGACCAGGAGAAGTCACCGGTCTGCGTGGACACCTGCCATTGCCCCGCAGGCGACAGGCTGGTCGCGGTGTAGTCACCGCTGTCGCTCGACGCCCCGCCTTCGGCGGCCAGCAGCATGGGCGCGTGGCCGGCCAGCGCGATGTCGGTGGACAACAGGGCGTCGGGGGTGTCGTTGACCGTCGGCAGCGGGGTCCGCTTCTGGCACGACGGCAACTGCGGGGTGGTCAGCGCGCAGGAGGGAAGGGCCACCAACCGCAGTCGGGACGCCCAGTCACCACCGTAC
>JAEYGD010000564.1 GCA_023402505.1 Actinomycetes bacterium | reverse complement strand
GGTACCACTCGCGCAGCAGCAGCAGAATCTGTTCCTTGGCGAAGCCCGGGTCGACCCGGGCGATGGTGACGCAGTGGAAGGCCAGGTCCCAGGCGGCGTACCAGGGGTACTCCCACGGGTCCGGCATCGAGATGACGTCGAAGCTGGTCATGTGCCACCAGTGGCTGTTGCGCCCGTGCCGGCGGCCGGCCGGCGGCGGGGCCGAGCCGGGGTCGCCCTCCAGCCACCGTTTCACGTCGAAGTGGTAGAACTGCTTGCCCCACATCAGCCCGGCGATGGCCTGCCGGGCGATCAGCGCCTCGTCGGGGGTGGCCGCGGCGGGGATCACCCCGGCGAAGAAGCGGTTCGCCTCGGCCCGCCGCGCCCAGACGACCGCGTCGAAGCCGTCGCCGAGGTCGGCCGGCGGGGGCGGGGTCCCGCCGGGCGGCGGGGCGGTCCGGGTCAGCCGCAGCCGGATCTGCCGCTGCGCGCCGGCCGGCACGGTGAGCACGTAGTGCAGGGAACCCTTGGTGCCCTCCCGCTGCGGGTTGACCGTCGGCGCGCCGTCGACGACGTGGTCGTTGATGCCGTCCTTCGGGTAGCGGGACCGGCCGGGCAGCCCCCACAGCCGCTCGGCGTTGGTGTCGTTGTCGCACAGCAGCGGGGTGGGCCGGCCGTCCCCCTCCAGCAGCAGCTGGCCGAGCACCCGGTGCTCGCCCACCAGCCGGGCGCCCGGGCCGCCGGGGGCCGCCCCGGCCTCCGACCCCACCAGGTGGGGCACCCGGTCACCGCCCGGCAGCCCCCACGCCCAGGTGTTGCGGAACCACAGCGTCGGCAGCACGTGCAGCGTCTCGGCCCGGTCGCCGCGGTTGGCCACGGTGACGACGACGCACAGGTCGGTCGGGCTCGCCTTGGCGTAGTCGACGGTCACCGCCCAGTACCGGTCGTCGTCGAAGATCCCGGTGTCGACCAGCTCGTACTCGGTGTCGTCGCGACCGCGCAGCGCGTTGACCGCGACGAGTTCGTCGTACGGGAAGGTGGCCTGCGGGTAGTGGTAGCGCCAGCGCATCCACGAGTGCGTCGGTGTGCTGTCGAGATACCACCAGTAGTCCTTGGCGTCCTCGCCGTGGTTGCCGCCGTCCCCGCCGAGGCCGAACATCCGCTCCTTGAGGATGGGATCGCGGCCGTTCCAGAGGGCGAGGGCGAAGCAGAAGGTCTGCCGGTCGTCGCAGACGCCCGCCATGCCGTCCTCGCTCCACCGGTAGGCTCGGGACCGCGCGTGGTCGTGGGGGAAGTAGTCCCACGCCGTGCCGTGCTCGCTGTAGTCCTCCCGTACCGTCCCCCACGCCCGTTCGGACAGATAGGGACCCCATGCGCGCCAGTCCTGCTCTCCCGCGTCGGCCTGGGCGAGGCGGATCCGTTCGGGATCGGGGGCGGAAGCGTCGAAGGGCGGCACGTCGGTGATCACTCGCCCATCTTCGACGCCGCCGGGGTACCTCACCACAGCGGCCATTCTTCCCATGCCGTGTCACTCCTCGCCGCCGGTGGAGCAAAATTGATCGACATCACCTTCGGGCCGCAGGTGTGCGGGGAGCTGGACAGCGCGGCGACCCGCGAGTGGCTGGTCACCGACGGTCTCGGCGGGTACGCCATGGGCACCGTCGCGGGGTTGCGTACCCGCCGCTACCACGGGCTGCTCGTGGTGGCCGGGGAAACCCCGGCGTCCCGCCGGGTGGGACTGGCGAGCCTCGACCCGGCGGTGGTCCTGCCCTCCGGTGCCCGGGTGCGCCTCGGGGCACACGAGTGGGCCTCCGGTGACGTCGACCCGCGCGGCTTCGAGCTGCTGGAGCGCTTCGACCTGACCGACGGCCTGCCCCGCTGGCGGTGGCGCGTCGGCGACGTCGTGGTCGAGCGGGAACTGGCGGCGGTGCACGGCCGCCCGGGCGTCGCGGTGGTGCACCGGCTGGTCGCCGGCGGCCCGGTGCGGCTGGAACTGGCCGCGGCGTGCACCTGGCGGGACGCGCACGGCGAGCGCCGCTCCGACGGGCCGGCCCCGCGGATGGACCCGGCCGGCGACGGGGCCGTGGTCGAGGGCGCGGTCCGGTTGTCCGGGCCCGAGTGGGCGCCGGAGGGCCGGTGGTGGCTGGGCGCGCACCACCGGGAGGAGGCCGCGCGGGGCCTGAACACGGACGAGGACCTCTGGTACGCGGGCCGCTTCACCGGCGCGCTGGACCGGCCCGGCGACACGGTGTCGGTGCTCGCCTGGGCCGGTGACCTGGCCGCCGAGCCGCCACCGGGGCCGCAGGTGGTGGCCGCCGCGCGGGCCCGCAACCGGGCGGTCGTGGCGGCGGCGCAGCCGGCCGACCCGGTCGAGGCGACGCTCGTCCTGGCCGCCGACGCGTTCGTGATCGGCACCGCCCGCGGCCCGGACGTGGTGGCCGGATACCCGTGGTTCGGGGCCTGGTCGCGGGACACGATGATCTCCTACGAGGGGTTGTTCCTGTGTACCGGCCGCGCGGACGAGGGCCGGGCGTTGCTGCGGTCGTACGCGGCGACGCTGTCGCAGGGGATGCTCGCCAACACGGCCGACACCGGCCGGGTGGAGTACAACACCGTCGACGGCACGCTGTGGTTCCTGCACGCGGTGAACCGCCACGTCACGGTCACCGGTGACACCGACCTGGCCGCCGAGCTGCTGCCCGCGCTGCGGGGGGTCGTCGACGCGCACGTGGCCGGCACCCGGTACGGCATCGCCGTCGACGCGGCCGACGGGCTGCTGACGCAGGGCGCCGCGGGCACCGCCCTGACCTGGATGGACGCCCGGGTCCACGGGGTGCCGGTGACCGCGCGGACCGGCAAGCCGGTCGAGGTCAACGCGTTGTGGATCAACGGCCTGGCCGGGATCGCCACGCTGGCGGAGGCGGCCGGGCAGGACGCCGCGGACCTGTGGCGGCTGCACGGCCGGGCGGTCGGCGCGTTCCGGGAGCGGTTCCCCTCCCCCGCCGGGTGGCTGCACGACGTGGTGGACGCCCCCGCGCCGGCGTACCCGCTGGGCGGGGCCGCCGTCCACGACGACGACCTGCTGCGCCCCAACCAGCTGCTCGCGTGGTCGCTGCCGTACGCCCCACTGGACCCGGACGAGCCGACGCTGCGCCGGGTCGCCGCCGAGCTGCTCACCCCGCTCGGCCCGCGCAGCCTGTCCCCGGAGGCCCCCGAGTTCGTCGGCCGGCACCGGGGCGGGCCGGCGGAGCGGGACAGCGCCTACCACCAGGGCACGGTGTGGCCGTGGCTGCTCGGCCCGTTCGTGGACGCCTGGCGGCGCGCCAAGCTCCCGGCGGCCGAGCTGTTCGTCGGTGTCGAGGCGCACCTGTCCGAGTTCGGTCTCGGCTCGGTCAGCGAGACCGCCGACGGGCTGCCCCCGCACCGGGCCACCGGATGCCCCTTCCAGGCGTGGTCGGTCGCCGAGCTGCTGCGGGCCCGCCGGATCCGATAGGCGCGCTTTACAGTCTCGCAACCAGGGTGTCTCCGCTGGTTAGCCCGCGACCAGCAGGATGGGTCCCGATCCGCTCGCGACGAACCGGGCACCGGACGGGTGCCGGCCGGCGCGCGCTCGGGGACAACTCAAAGGGGGCAGCGCATGTCACCAGACGCCGACGTGATCGACATCCAGCCCGTCCGGCAGCAGCGCGTCCTGATGCTGTCGTGGGAGTACCCGCCGGTACTCGTCGGCGGCCTCGGCCGCCACGTCCACGCCCTGTCCGTCGCCCTCGCCACCGCCGGCCACCACGTCACCGTCGTCACCCGCCACACCGACGACGCACCCCTGGAGGAATACA
>JAEYGD010000563.1 GCA_023402505.1 Actinomycetes bacterium | reverse complement strand
GGGGGGGGCGGGGGGGGGGGGGGGGGCGGCGGCGGTGGGGTGGACACCGAGGTGCCGTACGCCGGCGGCGCGGAGCGCCCGCAGCAGGACACCGTCGTTGCTGCCGATCTCGACGACCAGGTCCGTCGGGCTGTTCAGCTCGGTCGCCCGTATCGCGCCGGCCACCGCTTCGAAGTGGCGGCGCAGCCCGGCCGAGGTGGAGGACCGGTACGGGTAGTCCGCCCGGAACATCGCGTCGGTGGGCATCGCCTCCAGCTGCTGCACCATCGTGCAGTCGGCGCAGATGCCGGCCGCCAGCCGGAAGAACGTCTCACCGTCGAGTTCCTCCGGCCGCAGGAAGGCGTTGGAGGCGGGCTGCCAGCCGAGGTCCACCCACGGGCGTACCGGTCCGGCGCACAGCCGGCAGGCGGTCGCGACGGCGTTGTGTTCCTGGTCGTTCACGTCGTGCTCCTTCGGTTCGCGCCGCGTCGGCCGCCCGGCCGCGCAGACCACCGGCGGGATCAGTCGGCCGGTGGACGGGGACTGCCGCGTGCGATGGTGGCTGGCCGGTGGCCGCCGCCGGGATGACCCGCACGAGCCGCCACCCGGACATCGTCGCGAGACCGGCAACGGCTGGCACATCCCAGATTGCGGGGCCGACCGGACCCGGCTCCGCGAGCGGACGAGCGAGGCGCTGCCCGCACCGGCGCTGCCGGCGCGACGCCCGCCGCTGCCCGCGCCGCATTCAGGAAGATGCCGCCGTCTCGTCGGGGCAACCAGGATCGGTGGGCATCGGGCGGGACGCAGCGCATCCCAGTTCACCCACTGCACCGGCTGCGGGCCATGGCTGCCGATCCCGCCGTCCGCCTCCTGGTCCGGCGTTGCGGCAACAGCGCCGGGCCAGGAGTTGATCTTTGTAGCGCGACCGGAGAGGACCGCAGATGGCCAGAGTCGGATCACCGGACGGCGCGGAGGATCCGCCACGGCACGCGTCGGTGCCGCCGCCGCGCCCGGGCCCCCACAATCCGGGGCCGGTCGCCGTGGTCGGTATGGGCTACGTGGGTTCGTGCGTCGCCGCGATGCTCGCCGACCGGGGGCTACAGGTGGTGGGTGTCGACGTCGACGCCGGTCTGGTCGCCCGGCTCAACGCCGGCACCACCCCGCTGCGGGAGCCGGGCCTGGCCGGGCGGGTGGCGGCCGGGGTGGGCAGTGGCCGGCTGCGGGCCACCACCGACCACCGGGCGGTGGGCGGCGCGGACGTCGTCCTCCTGACCGTCGCCACGCCGGTGCGCCCGGACGGCTCGCTGGACGACACCCACCTGCGCGCCGCCTGCACGTCACTGGCGGCCGACCTGCGCCCCGGGCAGCTGGTGATCCTCAAGAGCACCGTCCCGCCGGGTACGACCCGCGACCTCGTACGCCCCCTGCTGGAGGCCGGTGGCCTGCGGGCCGGTACGGACTTCGCGCTGGCCTTCGCGCCGGAACGGCTCGCCGAGGGCACCGCCCTGGCCGACCTGCAGACCCTGCCGGTGGTGGTCGGCGGTCTGGATCCGCGCAGCACGCGGGTCGCGGCGCAGTTCCTGCGCGACGCGTTCGGGACCCGGGTCCTGCCCCAGGACTCGCTGGAGGCGGCCGAGATCGTCAAGCTCGCCGACAACTGGTGGATCGATCTCAACATCGCCCTCGCCAACGAGCTGGCCATGTTCTGCGACCTGCACCGGGTGGACGTGCTGGACGTGATCAGCGCCGCGAACTCCATTCCCAAGGGCAACGGGCACGTCAACATCCTGCGCCCGAGCGTGGGGGTCGGCGGCTCGTGCCTGACCAAGGATCCGTGGATGGTGTGGCGGTCCGCCCGCCGGCACGGTCTGGAGATCGCCACCGCCCGGACGGGTCGTGAGGTGAACCAGCGGATGCCCGGTTACACCGCCGGGTTGATCCTCGAGCACCTCGCCGCCCGGGGGGTGGACCCGGCGGCGGCCACGGTGGCGGTCCTCGGACTGGCGTTCAAGAACGACACCGGCGACCTGCGGGCGACACCGGCGCGGGGCGTGGTCGACGCGCTGCGCGCGGCGGGCGTACAGGTACGCATCCACGACCCGCTGGTCGATGCGGGGCAGGCGCGTGAGGTCTTCGGCCTGCCGGTCACCGCCACGGTCGCGCAGACCGTACGGGACGCGCACTGCGTCGCCCTGCTGGCCATGCACCAGCAGTTCGAGTCCCTCGACTTCGCCGGGCTTCCGGTCGCCCAGGGGTGCCTCGTCCTGGACGGCCGTGCCTATCTCGCCAAGGAGAAGATCGCCATGCTGCACCAGCTCGGCTACGCCTACCGGGGAGTGGGGCGGTGAGCGCGCCCCGGGCCGTCGTCACGGGCGGCCACGGGTTCATCGGCAGCCACCTCGCCGAGCGGTTGGTCACCGCGGGGGCGGAGGTGACCGTCCTCGACGGCGGCGACCCGCCCCCGCAGGCGGGCGTGCTGCGCCGGCACACCCGGCACGTCCGCGGCGACGTCCGCGACCCGGGGCGGCTGGCCGAGGCGATCAGCCCCGGTGTGGACGTCGTCTACCACCTCGCCGCGGCGGTCGGCGTGGACACCTACCTGGCGGATCCCCTGGAGGTCATCGACGTCAACTTCGTCGGCACCCAGCGGGTGCTGGAACGCGCCACGCGGGTGGGGGCCCGGGTGGTGGTGGCCAGCACGAGCGAGATCTTCGGCAAGAACCCGGCCGTGCCGTGGCGCGAGGACGCCGACCGGGTCCTCGGCCCGACGAGCGCCGAGCGGTGGTCGTACTCCTCCAGCAAGGCCCTCGCCGAACACCTCACCTTCGCCTTCGTGCAGCACCACGGTCTCGCCGCCACCGTCGTGCGCTACTTCAACGTCTACGGTCCCCGGCAGCGGCCCGCCTACGTGATCAGCCGCAGCATCCACCGGGCACTCAACGGTCGGCCGCCGGTGGTCTACGACCAGGGCGGGCAGACCCGCAGCTTCACCTACGTCGCCGACGCGGTCGAGGGCACCATCCTCGCCGGGGCCTGCGACAAGGGGATCGGCGAGGCGTTCAACATCGGCAGCATGCACGAGACCACGATCGCCGAGGCGGTCGCCCTCGTCGCCGCCGCCACCGACGCCAGCAGGGACGTCGTCGCCGTCGACACCGCCACCCAGCTCGGCGCCGGATACCAGGACCTGCCCCGGCGCGTCCCGGACGCGACCCGGGCGCGGATGCTGCTCGGTTGGAGCGCGCAGACCCCGCTGCGCGACGGCCTGCTCGACACGGTGCGCTGGGCGCGGGCCAACCCGTGGTGGTTGGCCCTGCCGGAGAGCGGGGCGGGCCGGTGAGCGGCGGGACGAGGCCGCTGACCGGGACGGAGTACGTCGAGTCGCTGCGCGACGGCCGGGCGGTCTACCTGCACGGCGAGCGGATCCGGGACGTCACCGCCCACCCCGGCTTCCGAAACCCGGTGCGGATGACCGCGCGGCTGTACGACGCGCTGCACGACGCCGATCGGGCCGCGGCGCTGACGACCGCCTGCGACGCGCCGGGAAGCCACGGGTACACGCACCGGTTCTTCACCACCCCCCGCAGCGCCGACGACCTGGTCGCCGACGCGCGGGCCATCGCGACCTGGGCCCGGATGACCTACGGCTGGATGGGGCGCAGCCCGGACTACAAGGCCTCGTTCCTCGGCACCCTGGGCGCCAACGCCGGCTTCTACGAGCCGTTCCAGGACAACGCCCGGCGCTGGTACCGGGAGTCGCAGGAGAAGGTGCTCTACTGGAGTCACGCCATCGTCCATCCGCCGGTGGACCGTACGCGCCGCCCAGACGAGGTGGCCGACGTGTTCGTGCACGTCGAGCGGGAGACCGACGCGGGCGTGGTGGTCAGCGGCGCCAAGGTGGTGGCGACCGGCGCGGCCCTGTCCCACCACACCTTCATCGCGCACTACGGCCTTCCGGTGGCCAAGCGGGAGTTCGCGCTGGTGGCGGCCGTACCGACGGACGCGCCGGGGGTCAAGTTGATCTGCCGGCCGTCCTACACGGCGACCGCGGAGGCGATCGGCAGCCCGTTCGACTACCCGCTGTCGTCGCGGCTGGACGAGAACGACACCATCTTCGTCCTCGACCGGGTCCTCATCCCGTGGGAGAACGTCTTCGTCTACGGCGACCTGGCCAAGGTGCGGACGTTCGCCGGGCGCTCGGGCTTCACCGAGCGGTTCACGTTCCACGGCTGCGTCCGGCTGTCGGTGAAGCTGGAGTTCCTGGCCGGCTTGCTGGCCAAGGCGCTGGAGACCACCGGCACGGCCGACTTCCGGGGGGTGCAGAGCCGGCTGGGCGAGGTGCTGGCCTGGCGCAACCTGTTCCGCGGGCTGGCCGAGGCGGCCGCGCGCGACCCGGTGCCGTGGCACGACGGGGCCGTCCTGCCCAATCCGCGGTACGGCATGGCCTACCGCTGGTTCATGCAGGTGGGCTACCCGCGGGTCCGGGAGATCATCCTGCAGGACGTGGCCAGTGGCCTGATCTACGTCAACTCCGGCACCGAGGACTTCCACAACCCGGAGCTGCGCTCCTACCTGGACCGTTACCTGCGCGGCTCGCAGGGCGTCGACGCGGTCGGCCGGGTCAAGGTGATGAAGCTGTTGTGGGACGCGGTCGGCTCCGAGTTCGGTGGCCGGCACGAGCTGTACGAGCGCAACTACGCCGGCAATCACGAGAACACCCGGGTGGAGCTGCTGGCCGGCGCGATGGCCGGCGGTGACCTGGACCGGTACAAGGCGCTCGCCGAGGCCTGCCTCGACGAGTACGACCTCGACGGCTGGCAGGTCCCGGACCTCGCCGCCGGCGAGCGGGGGCGACGCCGCCACGACGGCTGAGCCGGCACCCGCGGTCGACCGTCAGTCCGCCGCCATGATCGTCGCGGCTGCCGCCGGGTCTCCCGCGTCGTGGGCCGCGACCAGGGCCGCGAACCGTTCCGCCGGCATGACGCGTACGCCCAGCGCGGTCGCCTTCGCCGCCTTGGACCCGGCGCCCTCCCCCACCACCGCGAGGTCGGTTCGGGCGGAGACCGACGACGAGGCGATGCCGCCCAGCCGCTCCACCGCCTCGTTGCCCTCGGCGCGGTTGAGGCCCGGCACGGCGCCGGTCACCACCACCCGCATCGGCTCGCCGTCCGGGCGCCGCAGCGGCGCCGCGGCGGCGGACCCGGTTGCGCCGGCGGCGGCCGGGGGCGCCGCGTCCGGCTCCAGCATGTTCACGCCCCGCGCGGCGAGCTTGTCGATCACCGGGGTGAGTTCGCCGAGGTCGGCGGCGATGGTGGCGGCGCGCTCCGGGCCGATGCCCTCCACCTGCTGCAACTGCGCGACGGTCGCCGCCAGCAGCGCCGGCATCGAGCCGAAGTGCCGGGCGATCCGGCGGGACAGGGCCCGACCGGTCATCCGCACCCCCAGGCCGATCAGCACCCGGTGCAGGGGGCGTTCCTTGGACGTCTGGATGCCGGCGACCAGCTTCGCCGCCGACACGCTGCCCATCCGGTCGAGCGTGGTCAGCGCGTCCGCGTCGAGGTCGTAGAGGTCGGCGGGATCGGTCACCAGTCCGGCGGCGACCAGCAGCCGGATGATCTTGTCGCCGAGACCCTCGATGGCCATCGCGTCCCGGGTGGCGAAGTACGCCAGCGCCTCGTGCGCGCCGCAGGCGCGTCCCCGGGAGCACCGCCAGCGTTTCTGCGTCCGGTCGAGTTCGCCGCCGCAGCGCGGACAGGCCACCGGCGGCAGGTACGGCTCGGCGGCGGGGTCACGCTCGTCGAGCTTGGCGCCGGTGATCTCGGGGATCACGTCGCCGGCCCTGCGGACGAAGACGACGTCACCCACCCGCACGTTGCGCCGGGTCAGGTCCTCGAAGTTGTGCAGGGTGGCCGAGGTGACGGTGACGCCGCTGATCTGCACCGGCTCCAGGACCGCCACCGGGGTCACCACCCCGGTGCGTCCGATCTGCACCTCGATGCCGAGCAGCCGGGTGGTGCGGGTGTCCGCCGGGAACTTGTAGGCGATGCCCCAGCGCGGCGCCCGGCTCGACGATCCGGCCGCGTCCCGGTCGGCCCGCCGGTCGGCCTTGACGACCGCGCCGTCCACACCGAACCCGATGGTGCCCCGGGCAGCGCTCAGCGCCGCCACCGCGGCGAGCACGTCGTCGAGCGTGGCGCAGACCGCGAGGGGGACCGGCGAGCCGACGGTGGTGGCCACACCCAGCTGCGCCAGCGCCGCCATCTCGGCGGCGTGCGACCCGTCCCCCGGTGCCCCGATCGCGCCGCGCACCCCGTAGGCGAGAAAGGACAGCGGCGCGTCGTAGGCACGCCCCTCGGCCCGCAGGGTGCCGGCGGCGGCGCTGCGGGGATGGGCGAAGGGCGGCTCGCCGTGTCCGGTGCGCAGGTCGTTGGCCACCGCGAAGTCGGCCTCGGTCATGAAGACCTCGCCGCGGACCTCGACGGTGACCGGTCGGGCCAGCCGGCCGGGCAGCCCGGCCGCCCGCCGCGCCTGACCGGTCACGTCCTCGCCCGCGCGCCCGTCGCCGCGGGTGGCGACCCGGACCAGCCGGCCCGCCTCGTACCAGGCGGCGACGGCCAGGCCGTCGATCTTCGGTTCGACCACGTACGCGCCGACCGGGTGACCGAGCAGCTTCTCCAGCCGCGCCGCCCACCGGCGCAGCTGTTCCTCGCCGAAGACGTTGTCCAGGCCGAGCATCGGTTCGCTGTGCGTGACGTCGCCGCCCACCGCGCCGGCGGCCACCGTCCGGGTCGGCGAGTCCGCCGTACGCCACCGGGGCCGCGCCGCCTCGGTCGCCGCGACCCGGGCGAGCAGCCCGTCGTAGGTGGCGTCGTCCATCACCAGGTCGCTGCCGTTGTGGTAGGCGGCACCGGCCGCCCGGATCGTGTCGACGGCGTCGGCGTAGGCGGCCCGGTCGGGAAACGGCACGGCGGACCCGGCGTCGACGACCGGTTCCGGGGCGGGCACCGGCGGGCTGATCTGGCTGTCCGTCATGGCGTGCGGGTCGCCTCCTCCGTCTGGCCGTCAGCCGCCCGCCCCGGACACCGCCGGGCGCGGGCGGCACGCTCGGCCGTCATCGGCGGTTTCGGGCGTCCAGCGCGAGGCTTTCGAGGACCGGCACGATGTCGTTCGGGCCCGGCATGGCGCGCCAGACATCATAGATCGCCTCGGCGCCCCGCCGGTAGGACGGCTCGTCGAGGACGGCCAGGATCGCCTCCCGCAGGTCGGTCACCGACTGGGTCTGGTGGTCCAGCCGCAGACCCGCGCCCCGCGACACGACGTAGTCCGCCACCGGCGTGGCCTCGAGCTTCTTCGCCGGCATCACCCAGCGCACGCCGGGCCGCTCGTGCGCGTCCGGTTCCCGCACCCCGTACTCGACGCCGGAGCGGTACACGCCGGTGTCGTCCGGCTCGGCGTCCGGCGTGTCCTCCTCGATCCGGAGCATGATGGACTCCAGCGTGTCGCAGACCAGCTGCGGCACACCGCTCGCGACGGCAGCCTGGAAGGTGCCCAGGCCGCCGTGGTGGATGACCGCCGCGCAGGTCGGCAGGATCTGGTTGAGCGGAAGGTACTCGACGGTCCGCACGTTCGCCGGCGGGGTGTACCCGTCCAGCTGCACGTCGTTGAGCGTCGCGACCACCTCGACGTCCAGGTCGGCGAGCGCGTCGAGCAGCATCGGGGTCCGGTTCCAGTCGCCCCGGATGAAACGCCGGTAGGACTCGCCGAGGGTCAGGCAGATCCTCGGCCGCTGCGGCGGTTCGCGCAGCCAGTCCGGGACCGGCTCCGCGCCGTTGTACGGCACGTAGCGCAGCGGCACCTTGCGGGTTCGGGTCGGCAGGCCGAGGCCGGGCGGGGCGGTGTCGATGGTCCACTGCCCGACCAGGAGTTCGTCGTCGACCTCGACGCCGTAGTGCTCGGCGAGCGGACGTACGAGGGTGGCGAGCGGGTTCTCGTCGAGGCCGGCCGCGATGAGGGCGTCACGGCCCGCGGCGAGGCGGTCGAGGCTCCACCCCGACGGGTCGTACGCGAACACGAGCCGGGCGTGCGCCGCGCCGCAGACCCGGGCGGCGATCGCGCCGGCGGCCTGGGTCAGGTCCCAGATGACGAGGTCGGGACGCCAGGTGCGGGCGAACTCGATCAGGGCGTGCGGCTCCGGGCGGTCGGCGCGCAGATAGTCGGCCGTCGGGGTCAGCAGGTACTGGTAGAAGAGGTACCAGTACTCGCGCTCCTCCGGGTTGAGGCCGAGGGCCTGCGCGTAGCGCTGGGCTTCCTCCGGGCCGTTCGGCTCGAGCGGGTCGTCGGAGATCCGGGCCGCCCAGGACGCGTTGCCGAGCGGCACCGGCGTCAGGCCGGTCGCGGCGATCCGGTCGGTGAATCCGCCGAAGGACGCGAGGCGCACCTCGTGACCGGCGTTCTGCAGCGCCCAGGCGGTGGGCACCATCGGGTAGAGGTGGGCGATCGACGGATCGATGGCGAACAGGACGCGCATGCTGTCTCCTCGCTGGAGTTCGGATCGGGTGCCGGGCACGGGGCCGGGGGGCGTTCGGCCGGTCAGCGGCGCACGCCGACCAGCAGGGGCCGTCCGGCCAGGCCGGTGGGGAGCAGGTCGCCGCCGCAGCCGGCCGCGGCGAGCGCGGTGAGCTGCTCGCCGCGCCCGAAGGAGTGCAGCAGCCGCGTGTCGGCCAGATGCCGCACGGTGTCCCGGTCGGCGACGAGGACGTGCCGCTCGACGTGGTGGGCGCCGTCGCGCGGCCGGCCCCGGACGATGCGGCTGACCGTCGTGCCGTCGTCGCCGCGCACCAGCGTCTCGGTGGCGGTGCGACGGGTCGCCGTGTCCGGCAGCCACCAGGGCGCGACGACCAGGAGGCCGCCCGGCGTCAGGTGACCGGCCAGCGCCCGCAGGGCGGCGCGGTATCCGGCGAGGTCGAACCGCGCC
>JAEYGD010000562.1 GCA_023402505.1 Actinomycetes bacterium | reverse complement strand
GGGTGGGTGGGTCAGGCGGCGGTGGACCAGAGGGACCTGAAAGCGGCGGCCTCGCTGGCGAGCCAGCGTTCGAGGTCGTCCGGCTTGGCCGTCGGGGGCATGCGGTGGGCCTGGCCCCGGCGGACGTCGACCAGCACCGGCTCGGCGTGCGGCAGGATCGCGTCCATGTGACGGGCCATCAGGTGCAGGGTGGCGAGCACCGCCTCGTCGCTGGGTGGGGCCTCGTCGAAGTGCAGGCGCACCGCCTCGGCGTGCCCGTCGGCGTGCCGGACGCCGAACTGCGGGTTGATCTTGACGGGCAGGTCGCCCAGCAGGGCGAGCGCGTCCCGGGTCTGGGCCAGGTCGACCGAGCGCGGCTCGCCGAGGGAGCGCAGCCAGGCCGTCGCGCCCGGCACCAGCGCCTGGTAGAGCGGGCGCCAGCGGGGCTTGACGGCGTCGACCACCTGGTCGAGATGGGTGCCACCGGTGTGGAAGGCGATGTCGGCCTTGAGTGCCTTGACGAACTGGCCGTGCGGGTTGAAGCCGGATCGGCTGGCCCGCTGCTTGCGCAGACCGCCGACGAACGTGGCCTTGGTCGGGCCGGTGCGGTCCACGTACCGGGTGAAGCCGAGGAGCGTGGTGTAGGGGGCGAGGGGGGTGGCGGAGGCGGGCGCGGTCACGAGCATCCTCCCAGGTCAACAGCTCGATTAGTACATACATTCTAATCGACAGGGCTGACATCGCCCAGGGAAAGTCCGGACGGCTTTCCGGCCTTTCGGGCGAGGGCCGGGGGCACCCACGAGACGCGAAAGTTTTCTTCTTTCCGTGTTCATATATGGAAAGGTATTGACCTAAGGCGGGCCCCGGGGTGAAGGTGGCCGCATCGTCCACCCGTCCGACCAGGGGGTCCGATGCAGTTGACCAGGAGTTCGAAGAGCAGGCGCACCCTGCTCGCCGCTGCCACCGCCCTCGCCGTGGCGGTCACCCCGTTCACCGCCGGCCCCGCCGCCGCCGAACCCCTCGACCGGCAACAGCAGTACGCCGCCGCGGCCGCCGAGTTCGGCGTGCCGGAGAGCGTCCTGCTCGCCGTGTCGTACCTCGAGTCCCGCTGGGACACGCACGCCGGAAAGCCGAGCACCAGCGGCGGCTACGGCCCGATGCACCTGACCGACGCCGCCCACGTCACCGCGGCACCGGTCAGCGGTCACGTCGACGAGGGCGAGGACCCGCGCGGTGACGACGCCCGCCCGCTGAACGTCACCGCCCCGGGCAACGCGGGAACCGCCCCGGGCAACGCGGGGACCGCCGAGGGCAACGCGGGGACCGCCGAGCGCAACTCCGAGCCCGCCGAGGGCAACTCCGGGCCCGCCCCGTCGGAAGCCGCGCTGCAGACCCTGCAGGCCGCCGCCGCGCTCACCGGCGCCAGCGAGGAGGCGCTGCGCTCCGACCCGAGCGCGAACATCCGCGGCGGAGCGGCGCTGCTCGCCGCGTACCAGCGGGAACTGGGCGGGCCGGTCGGCGCGGCCAGCGACCCGGCGGCCTGGTACGGCGCGGTGGCCCGCTACTCGGGAGCGGGCGCCGAGGACACCGCGGCGGCCTTCGCCGACGAGGTGTACGCCCAGCTCGGCGCGGGAGCGACCCGCACCACGGACGACGGGCACCGGGTGGCCCTGGCGGCGCGGCCGGTCAGCCCGGACGAGTCGGGCCTGCTCCGGCTCGGGCTTCGACGCGCCGAGCGGCCCGACGGGCTGGAGTGCCCGGTGGGTCTCGGCTGCGAGTGGATCCCCGCCCCGTACGAGCAGTACGGCCCGGGCGTCGGCGACTACGGCAACCACGACCTGGCGAACCGGCCCGCCCAGCAGAAGATCGAGTACATCGTCATCCACGACACCGAGGGGTACTTCGGTCCCAGCGTCGGCCTGGTGCAGCGGGCGGACTACCTGGGCTGGCACTACACGCTGCGTTCCGTGGACGGCCACATCGCCCAGCACGTCAAGACCAAGGACGTCGGCTGGCACGCCGGCAACTGGTACGTCAACGCCAAGTCCATCGGCCTGGAACACGAGGGCTTCGCGGGTCACGGCACCTGGTACACCGAGGCGATGTACCGCACCTCGGCCAAGCTGGTCCGGCACCTGGCGCTGCGGTTCGGCATCCCGCTGGACCGGCAGCACATCATCGGGCACGACAACGTCCCCGGCACGGTCCCGTCGACGGTTGCCGGAATGCACTGGGACCCGGGACCGTACTGGGACTGGTCGCACTACTTCGACCTGCTCAAGGCGCCGTTCCGGTCCACCGGCACGTCGCGTACCGGCCTGGTGACCATCGACCCCGAGTTCGCCGCCAACCAGCCGGCGTTCACCGGGTGCTCGCGCCAGCCGCCGGGCGTGCCGAACCCGCTGCCCCCGGTCACCGACCCGTGCCCGTTGCGCGGATCGTCGGCGGTGCTGCTGCGCAGCGCGCCGAGCCACGACGCGCCGCTGGCCGTGGACCTCGGCGAGCACCCCGACGGGTCGCCGGGCACCATGTACGTCCCGGACCACAGCGCCCGGGCGTCGGCCGGGCAGACGTACGCGGTGGCCGAGGTCCGCGGCGACTGGACGGCGATCTGGTATCTCGGCCAGAAGGCCTGGTTCCACAACCCCCGGTCGGCCCGGACCGGGAAGTGGGGCACCGGTTTCGTGGTGACGCCGAAGCCCGGCCGGGCCAGCATCCCGGTCTACGGGCGGGCCTACCCGGAGCAGGACGCCTACCCGGCCGGTGTGCCGTACCAGGCGATCACCCCGTTGCAGTACACGCTCCCGGCGGGCCAGCGGTACGCGGTGGGCGGGGTGCTGCCGAGCGAGTACTACCGGGCGGTGACCGTCGACGGCTCCGCTCCGGGCGACTGGACCGTCATCCGGGGCGACCTGCGCTACGTGCAGGTCCAGTTCGGCCACCGGATCGGCTACGTGAACCTGGACGACGTCCTCGTCCTGCCCTCCGTGATCGGCGCTCCACGGTGAGCCGCCCGGACTGAGCGGCGCCCGCGCCGCACGGCCCAGCAAGACGCCGGGGGCCCGCGGTCGCACGACCGCGGGCCCCCCACGCGGGCTCCACCCCGTGCGCTGTCTAGAGCTGCCCCCCCGCGGTGACCCGCACCACCCCCGCCCCCCCC
>JAEYGD010000549.1 GCA_023402505.1 Actinomycetes bacterium | reverse complement strand
CCGCCACGTTGGCGCAGCTCGACGCGCTGCCCGGGGTCGGGCCGGTGCTCGCGCAGCGCATCCTCGCCCACCGGGACCAGCACGGCGGCTTCCGGTCGGTGGGCGACCTGCGCCAGGTCGACGGGATCGGCGACACGCGCTACGAACAGCTCAAGGACCTGGTGACGGTGTGAGCGGTCAGCTCCCGGCCCAGGCCGGCCGGCCGGAACCGGGGCCGGTCGGCCACCCTGCCGTGGCCCGGCGCGGGCCGGGCCGGGCGACGGTCCACGAGCGCCACGAACCGGACTCGAGGGACGTGCCGGACCTGCGCCTGGCCGGACTGGCCGTCGCCGCCTGGTTGGCCGCGCTGGCCGGGCTGCACCTGAACGCCGGCACGACCCTGCTGGTCGCCGTGGCCGCCGCCGTGGTGGCCGCCGTCGGCGTCCTGCACCTGCTGGGGTATCTCGGCCGGCCGGCCGCCCCGGTCCGGCGGTACGGGTGGATCGCCGTCGCCGTGCTGCTCGGCGTCGTGTGCGGGGCGAGCGCCAGTGCCGCCCGGGTGGCCGTCCGGGACGCCGCACCGGTGCGCGCCCTCGTCGACGAGCGCTCCACCGTCACCGCCGAACTGGTCGTCCGCGACGATCCACGACCGGTGCGCGGCGTTCCCGGGCGACCGGCCATGCTGCTCGTGGCGGCGGAGACGATCCACGTCACCGGCTCCGACGGCCGCCGGGTCGGGGCGCGGGTCCGGCTGCTGGTCCTCGCCACCGACCCCGCGTGGCGGGGCCTGCTGCCCGGGCAGCGGTTGACCGCCGAGGGCCGGCTCGCCGCTCCACGGGGCGGCGACCTGACCGCCGGGGTCCTCCGCTCGGCCGCAGCGCCGGTGCTCCACGGGCCGCCACCGGGGTCCCAGCGGGCCGCCGGCACGCTCCGGTCCGGCCTCCAGGACGCCTGCGACCCGCTGCCCGACGAGCAGGGCGGCCTGCTGCCGGGTCTGGTGGTCGGCGACACGACCCGGCTGCCACCCACCGTGGAGGAGGACTTCCTCGCCACCGGCATGACGCACCTGACGGCCGTCTCCGGGTCCAACGTCGCGATCGTCGTCGGCGCGGTGCTGCTGCTCGCCCGCTGGGGCCGGGCCGGGCCGCTGCTCGCCGCCGGGTTGTGCGTGGTCGCACTGGCGGGCTTCGTGATCCTCGTCCGCCCGTCGCCGAGCGTCGTGCGGGCAGCCACGATGGGGGCGGTGGGTCTGGCCGCGCTCGCCGCCGGCCGGCCGCGTGCCGCGCTACCCGCGCTGGCCGCGGCGGTGACCGTGCTGGTGCTCGTCGACCCGGAGTTGGCCGGGGACGCCGGTTTCGCCCTCTCCGTGCTCGCGACCGGCGGGCTGCTGCTGCTCGCTCCGGCGTGGCGGGACGCGCTGCGGCGTCGCGGGGTACCACCGGGAGCCGCCGAGGCGCTCGCGGTGCCGGCCGCCGCGCAACTCGCCTGTGCCCCGGTCGTGGCGGGGATCTCCGGGACGGTCAGTCTGGTCGCGGTCCCGGCTAACCTGCTGGCGGTGCCGGCCATCGCGCCCGCCACGGTGCTCGGCGTCGTGGCGGCGGCGATCTCGCCGGTCTGGCCGGTCGGCGCCGGGTTCGTCGCCTGGCTGGCCAGTTGGCCCGCGTGGTGGCTGGTGACCGTGGCGCACCACGGGGCACGCCTGCCGGCGGGGACGTTGCCGTGGCCGGAGGGTGTGGCGGGCGCGCTGCTGCTGTCCGGGTTGAGCCTCGCGCTGCTGGTGGCCGCCCGCCGCCGGGTCGTACGCCGCCTGGTGGCGGTGGTCGCCGTCGCCGCCGTGCTGGGTGCGCTGCCGGTGCGGCTCGTGGCGTCCGGCTGGCCGCCGGCGGGTTGGGTCGTCGTCGCGTGCGCGGTCGGGCAGGGCGACGCGGTGGTGCTGCCCGCCGGGCCCGGGCGGGCGGTGGTGGTGGACGCCGGACCGGAGCCGGCCGCGGTCGACCGCTGCCTGCGCGGCCTGGGCGTACGGGAGGTGCCGTTGCTGGTGATCAGCCACTTCCACGTGGACCACGTCGGTGGCGTGGCGGGCGTCTTCCGGGGGCGCCGGGTCGCCGCCGTGCTGGTCCCACCGTGGCCGGATCCGGCGGCCGGGCGGGACCTGGTCCGGGTCGCGGCGGCGACGGGTGCCGCCGAGGTGGTGTCCGCCCCGGCCGGTTGGCACCATCGGGCCGGCCGGGTCGAGCTGACGGTCGTCGGGCCGCCGGCCCCGCTGCGAGGCACCCGGTCGGACCCGAACAACAACTCCCTGGTCCTGCTGGCCACGGTCGCCGGGGTGCGGATCCTGCTCGCCGGCGACGCGGAGACCGAGGAGCAGCGGGCGCTGCTGGACCGCCCGCCGGCCGGTGGGCTGCGGGCGCACGTGCTGAAGGTGGCCCACCACGGGTCGGCGTACCAGGAACCGGCGTTCCTCGACGCGGTCAGCCCGCTGGTCGCCCTCGTTCCGGTCGGGACGGGCAACACGTACGGGCACCCCGCCCCGGAGGTGCTGGGCCGGTTGGCGCGGGGCGGGGCGCGCGTCCTGCGTACCGACATCCACGGTGACGTGGCCGCCGTGGTCGGGCCGTCCGGCCTGGGCGTCGTCGCCCGGGGAGCCGAGCGCGAAGGCGATCGATGACCATTGTCATGTTCGGTGACAACGGAGCGGAATGTCGGGATTTGCGCTGAGTGCGGGGTCCGCACCCGGAGTGCGGACGAGCAGGCTGGCACTCGCGGCAGGCCGTGCGAGTATGGGCGGCGTGACCGCCGCCAGTCTCCCGCCCATTGTGCTCGTCCTCGGCGACGAGGAGCTGCTCGCCACGCGCGCGGTCACCGAGACGATCGCCCGGGCGCGGAGCGTGGACCCGGACGTGGACGTCCGGGAGTACCAGGCCGGCTCGCTGACCGTCGGCGAGATCGACGAGATGCTCAGCCCGTCCCTCTTCGGGGGGCGGCGACTGCTGGTCCTCCGGTCCGGCCAGGACGCGCGCAAGGACCTGACGGGCGCGCTCCTCGCGTACGCGAAGAACCCCGACCCCGACGTGCAGTTGGTCGTGCTCCACCTCGGCGCCGCCAAGGGCAGGGCGTTCGCCGACGGGCTGAAGGCGGCCGGCGCGACGGTCGTGCCCGCCGCGAAGCTGAAGGGGCACCGCGAGCGGGCGGCGTTCGTCCGCGACGAGTTCCGGCGGGCGGGCGGCCGGTGCACCGACGACGCCGCCGAGGCGCTGCTCGCGGCGGTGGGCACCGACCTGCGCGAGCTGGCCGCCGCCTGCTCCCAGCTCATCGCCGACACCGACGGGAAGATCAGCTCGGAGACGGTCGCCCGCTACTACCGGGGGCGGGTCGAGGTGACCGGGTTCACGGTCGCCGACGCCACGATGGTGGGCGACGTGCCGGCCGCGCTGGAGGCGCTGCGCTGGGCGCTGCACGTCGGCGTGGACCCGGTGCCGATCGCGGACGCCCTGGCCGACGGCGTACGCACGGTGGCGCGGGTGGCGTCCGCCGGGCGCGGCAGCCCGTACCAGTTGGCGAGCACCCTCGGGATGCCGGCCTGGAAGATCGAGCGGGCGCAGCGGCAGAGCCGAGGCTGGACGCCGGAGGGCCTGGTACGCGCCATGCAGGCCGCCGCCGAGTGCAACGCCGCGGTGAAGGGCGGCTCGGACGACCGGGGGTACGCCCTCGAGCGGGCCGTCTTCTCGGTCGCGGCGGCGCGACAGGGCGGGCCCCGGTGACCGGAGCCGGGTCGTGGGCCACCGTGGCGGCCGACGAGGAGCGCTACCGGCCGCTGTACGCCCGCGTGCTCGGGCTGCGGTTCGTCAACCCCGGCGGCGTGCTCTGCTTCGTCTTCTTCGAGGGAGCGATCGCCCTCGCCGCGCTGCTCGCCCTCGCCGAGCTGGTCACCTGGTGGGCGGTGCTGGTGCTGCCGGCGACGGTCGCGGTGATGGTGAAGCTCAACGACGTGGTGGCGGCGCGGGTCGTCCACTCCGCTGCGCTCGTGCCCGAGCAGGAGCGGGACCGCTTCCGCCGGCAGATGGAGCCGGCCGTCGGCACCGCTCGGGTGGACTGGATCCGGCACAGCGTGCCCGGTGTCGTCGTCTCCTCGACGCCGGCGCCGCAGACTCCCGCCAAGCCGCCCTCGCCGGGCGTACGCCGCCCATCCCCCGGCCCCGAAGCCCCCTGACCACCCTCCCGCTGCCTCCCCTGCCGTCGCTGCCGTCCCTGCCTCCCGCCCTCTTCCGCGATGTTGCACTTTCTGCCCCGACAAAAGCCGCTTACGCGACGTATCGAGGGCCGAAAGTGCAAGATCGCCGGGCGGGGTGGGGGGCGGGGTGGGGTGGGGTGGGGGTGGACAGGTCAAAGCCCCGGGCGGTTGGTGCCCGGGGCTTTGTCAGGTCTGGCGTCTCCGCCTCAGGCGGAGAACGATGCCACGCGCTTGGCGATGGCGGACTTGCGGTTGGCGGCCTGGTTGCTGTGGATCACGCCCTTGCTGACGGCCTTGTCCAGCTTGCGGGAGGCCTCCCGCATGAGAACGGCGGCCTGCTCGGTGTCGCCAGCCTCGGCAGCCTCGTGGAACTTGCGGATGGCGGTCTTCAGCGACGACTTGACCGACTTGTTGCGCAGCCGGCGCTTCTCGTTCTGCCGGTTGCGCTTGATCTGGGACTTGATGTTCGCCACGCGACAGCCTCGTCTTGATAGCTCGGGTTGGTCTGCTTACACGCGCCGCGAGCATGCGTCATCGCTGCGCGAAGAGCCAGGCTACCAGGTCGCACCGGGCCGGGCCAAAACGCCTCCCGCCGGCCGGAGCCGGACCGCTTCCCAGGCGCTGCCGGCACCGCGGCCGGGCCGGGTTGCCGCGGGACTCGACACAGCGGTGCCGCCAGGCTGAACGGCGACGAGACCGCGTGCGGACGGCGGCGGGCCGGTGCGGCTCACGCCCAGCCCTGGCGGTGGGCGAGCCAGGCCAGCGCCGCCTCGCCGCTGCGCCGCTGGTGCACCGCCAGGTGCCCGGTCGCGGTGTCCGGAACCGTCGACGCGGTGGTGAGAAAATAGCCGGCCAGGGCGGCCAGTGCGACGTCCAGGGCGTCCGACGGCGCGCCGGCGGCGACCGGATGGGCCGCGAAGACCGCGTCCAACGCCCCGGAGGCCGGGTCCAGCGCCCCGGTGGCCGGGTCCAGCGCGCCGGAGGCCGGGTCCAGCGCGCCGGAGGCCGGGTCCAGCGCCGCGAAGGCCGTGCCCGGTGCGCCGGAGGCCGGGTCCAGCGCCCCGGAGGCCGTGCCCGGTGCGTCGGAGGCGTCCGGCCGGTACCCGCCGAGGAGCAGCGTGACCAGGTCGAACCAGGCCGGGCCGTGGCAGAGCCACGTCCAGTCGCAGAACCAGGTCCGCCCGTCCCGGTCGACCAGCAGGTTGTCGGGTCGCAGGTCGCCGTGGATCAGGCCGGTCGCGCCGGCGGCGTACCCGGGGAGCCGGGACTCCAGCGCGACCAGATCGGGCAGCCGCCGCTCCAGCCCGGCGGGGAGCGGCGGGACCGGCTCCCGGCCCGCCACCACGTCGCCCCAGCGGAGGATGTCGTCGCGGGCCAGGTCGGCCAGTTGGGGTGACCCGAGCGCGGCGAGGTCGGCGGGCGGGCCGGAGAGGGCGGCGGCCACGTCGGCGTACGCGGCCAGGATCGACCCCAGTTCCGCCGGGTCCCAGGGTCGCCGGGGCGGGTGCCCGTCGACCACGTCCAGGCCGAGCGCGAACCAGCCCGCCTCGTGCAGGGTCCAGCGCGGGCGGGGCGCCGGCACGGCGGGCGGGAGCCGGTCGAGGACCGCCGCCTCCCGCGCGTACCAGTGGGCCAGGTGGGAGTCGCCGGGCGCGGCCTTGACGAAGACCCGGCCGCCGTCGGCGGCCGTCAGCACCCCGGCGAAGCCGCGGGTGAAGCCGTCGGTGACGGCGCGGGCCGCGACCACGGGGGCGCCGAGCCGGCCGGCGAGCGCGGCCCGCAGGCCCACCGGCAGCGCGGACCACCCGGGCCGGCGGGCGATCCCGGGGTACGGCGGCGAACTGGTCACCCCACCAGTGTCGTACCGGGCGGCGACACTGCCCGGATGAACCGGGACGTGTCGACGCGGTGGTGTGCTCCCGCGCCGCGCGGGGGTGGCGGTGCGGGCGTCTGGGAGACTGCCCGGCCATTCTGGGAGACTGCCAGGCCATGAGGACCGACGACTTCTGGCAGCTGATCGACCAGTCGCGGGCCGGTGGCGGGGGAGAGCCGCACGCGGTGGCCGCGCGGGCGGTCGCCCTGCTCGCGCAGCGGGACCCGGAGGACATCGTGGGGTACGCGCACCACCAGGCCCGCGTGCTGGCCGCGTCGCACCGGGTGGACCTGTGGGGCGCGGCGTACCTGATCAACGGTGGGGTCTCCGGCGACGGCTTCCACCACTTCCGGGGCTGGCTGATGACCCAGGGCCGGTCGGTGTTCGCGCGGGCGGTCGCCGAGCCGGACTCGCTGGCGGAGCTGCCGCAGGTGCGGGCCGCGTCGCTGTCCGGCGAGGAGTTCGCCTGCGAGGAGATGCTGGCCGTGCCGTGGGACGCCTACCGGAAGGCGACCGCGACCGACCTGCCGGCCGACCGGGACCCGGTCCCGGTGCCGGACCTCGACGACTTCTGGGACTTCGACGACGAGGACGAGGCCCGCCGGCGGCTGCCGAGGCTCGCCGCCCTGTTCGTCGAGCCGCCGGGCGAGTAGCCGGCGCCGCCCGCGCGGAGGAGTGGACCGTGCGGCCGGGGTTCGCCCGCGCAGCGGACGCGCGCGGGCGACGTGGGAGCATAGAGGGGGCCGGTCTCACGCCGGCCTGCTCAACGTCAGCCGACCAGAACGGACCGCTGTGCCACCGACGCTCGATCCCGGCGTGAACGCTCCTGGTGCCACCGACCCGGCGCGCATCCGGAACTTCTGCATCATCGCCCACATCGACCACGGGAAGTCGACCCTGGCCGACCGGATGCTGCAGCTCACCGGTGTGGTCGACCCGCGGCAGATGCGCGCCCAGTACCTCGACCGGATGGACATCGAGCGCGAGCGCGGCATCACGATCAAGAGCCAGGCCGTCCGGATGCCGTGGACGATCCGGGAGGGCGAGCGGGCCGGCGAGAGCGCCGTGCTCAACATGATCGACACCCCCGGTCACGTCGACTTCACGTACGAGGTGTCCCGCTCGCTCGCCGCCTGCGAGGGGGCGATCCTGTTGGTGGACGCGGCCCAGGGCATCGAGGCGCAGACCCTGGCGAACCTCTACCTGGCGCTCGAGAACGACCTGCACGTCATCCCGGTGCTCAACAAGATCGACCTGCCGGCGGCGCAGCCGGAGAAGTACGCCGAGGAGCTGGCCCACCTGATCGGCGGTGACCCGGCGGACTGCATCCGGGTCTCCGGCAAGACCGGTGAGGGCGTGCCGCACCTGCTCGACGAGATCGTCCGGCAGTTCACGCCGCCGGTGGGCGACGCCGACGCGTCCGCCCGGGCGATGATCTTCGACTCGGTGTACGACGTCTACCGGGGCGTGGTCACGTACGTCCGGGTCATCGACGGGCGGATCGGCGCCCGGGACCGGATCAAGATGATGTCCACCGGCGCGACCCACGAGCTGCTGGAGATCGGTGTCATCTCGCCGGAGATGGTGAAGGCCGACGCGCTCGGCGTCGGCGAGGTGGGCTACCTGATCACCGGCGTGAAGGACGTCCGGCAGTCCCGGGTGGGTGACACGGTCACCATCAACGCGCGGCCCGCGAGCGAGCCGCTCGGCGGGTACAAGGACCCGAAGCCGATGGTCTACTCCGGCCTCTACCCGATCGACGGGTCGGACTACCCGAACCTGCGGGACGCCCTGGACAAGCTCAAGCTCAACGACGCGGCGCTGACGTACGAGCCGGAGACCTCCGGTGCGCTCGGCTTCGGCTTCCGCTGCGGCTTCCTCGGCCTGTTGCACCTGGAGATCATCCGGGAGCGGCTGGAGCGGGAGTTCAACCTCGACCTCATCTCGACCGCGCCGAACGTGGTCTACCGGGCCCTCACCGAGGACGGTGAGGAGGTCGTGGTGACCAACCCGAGCGAGTACCCGACCGGCAAGATCGCCGAGGTGTACGAGCCGACCGTACGGGCCACGGTGTTGACCCCGAACGACTACGTCGGTGCGGTCATGGAGCTGTGCCAGGGCCGCCGGGGCAGCCTGCTCGGCATGGACTACCTGTCGGCCGACCGGGTGGAGCTGCGCTACTCGCTGCCCCTCGCCGAGATCATCTTCGACTTCTTCGACCAGTTGAAGAGCCGCACCAAGGGGTACGCGTCGCTGGACTACGAGCCCTCCGGCGAGCAGTCGTCCGACCTGGTGAAGGTCGACATCCTCCTGCACGGCGAGCCGGTCGACGCGTTCAGCGCCATTGTGCACAAGGACAAGGCATACAACTACGGCACCTCCATCGCCGCGAAGCTGCGCGCGCTCATTCCGCGTCAGCAGTTCGAGGTGCCGATCCAGGCGGCGATCGGCAGCCGGGTGATCGCCCGCGAGACGATCCGGGCGATCCGCAAGGACGTGCTGGCCAAGTGCTACGGCGGTGACATCAGCCGGAAGCGCAAGCTGCTGGAGAAGCAGAAGGAGGGCAAGAAGCGGATGAAGATGGTGGGCCGGGTTGAGGTCCCCCAGGAGGCCTTCATCGCGGCGCTCTCCTCCGACTCCGGGGGCGACGGAAAGGCTTCCGGCAAGAAGTGAGCCCCGCCGCCGCGGCGGCCCATCCCTGACGGCGCCCCGCCGGGTTCTCGACGCCCGGGCGGGGCGCCGTCGTCCGCGCCGACGGCGGAATTGCGCCGGCCGCGCCGGGGCCGGCGGTCTCCGCGTACCCGCGTCCGAGCTGCGCGGACGGCGCCGCCGGTCGAATCGGCGCGACCGTACCCATCGACCGGCGACGCTCTCCGCGGCGGCGGGTCCGGTTTGGGAATCCGGCGGGTCGGGCAATGAGGGGACACGACAGGAACACCCCTATCCGTGGAAACAATTCGTGAAGGAGGGCGACCATGGAGCTCACCGTTTGGGGCATCATCACCGCGCTCTTTGTCGGTCTGATCGTCGGCGCGCTGGGCCGTCTGGTCGTGCCGGGCCGGCAGAACATGCCGATGTGGCTGCACATGCTCATCGGTGTCGGCGCCGCGCTGCTCGGTACCGTCGTGGCGCGCGCCATGGGCATCGCGACCTCGACCGCCGGCATCGACTGGGCGGAGTTGCTGGTGCAGGTCGTGCTGGCCGCAATCGCCGTGGCCCTGGTGGCCGGCGTCGGCCGACGCCGCAGCGTCAGCCGCTACTGACCGTCGTCACCTGAATCCGCTTCACGGGCGCCCGGCC
>JAEYGD010000543.1 GCA_023402505.1 Actinomycetes bacterium | reverse complement strand
CCGTCGGCCAGACCGCCGAGGTGGACGCCGGCCGGGTCGCCGGCTGGTTCGCCGACCAGTACCCGCGCCGCCGCTACCCGGGGGTGCTGCTCGGCTCCCCGCACGGGGCGGCGGCCCACCTGGCGGTGCTGCTCGGCGTGCCGTGGCTGCCCGCCGGCTTCGAGCTGAGCGTGCACTGGCCGCAGGGCGCGGTGGACCGGCCGCAGGCCGCCCTGGACCATGGGGCCGCGCTCGCCGCCCGGCTGCTGGCCGTCAACCCCGACCTGCACGTACGGCAGGTGCACTGCCCGGCCAGCCGCGGCGCGCTGGCCGGCGCGACGGTCTCCCTGGCCGCCCGCTGGCGGCGGCTGCCCACCGCGTACCTGCGGTTCCTGGCCGACCGCCTGGAGCCCGGCGCGCCGGTGCTGGTGCTCGGCGACGAGCGCACCTGGCCGGTGCTGGACTCCGCCCCCGGGCACAGCTTCCAGGTCGGCTGCCCCGCCAGCGGGCTGGACCCGGTCGACTTCCACCCGGACAGCCACGCCCTGCGCCAGGTGCTCCGGTCGGCCGGTGGCGACGGCGGACGGTGGAGTCCGCCGGAGGTGACCGAGCCGCCCCGCGCGGCCGAGCACGGCGTCGAGGCCGACTTCGCCCAGTCGGTGCGGGAATGGGCCGGTGCGCGGCGGCATCCGCTGCACCGGGTGCTGGTGCCCCAACCGGCCGCGTTGAGCGCGGCGACGGCCGACCTGTACCGGCACTGGCTGCGCGCGGCCGGCAAGACCGGCAACCGCCTGGTCGTCGAGTGCGGCCGGCTGCTCGACCCGTGGCAGGTGGTCCGGGCCGGCATGGTGCCCTACTGGTGCGAGAACGCCACCCGGCGCAGCGTGGAGGGGGTGGAGTGGTGGCTCGCCGGCAGCGAGCCGTTCAGCTCGGTGGACGTGCTGCCCGAGCCGCCGGGACTGCGCTCGCCGGCGCTCGCCGGGCTGCCGCAGTGGCTCGCCGTGGCCGGTTTCGGCCGTCGCCGGCGGGCCCTGGACCGGTCGGCGGCCCGCGGCTACCCGGTCACCTCGGTGCCCACCCGCCGTGCCACCGAGGTGCTGCGGGCGCAGCCGTACGACCTGCCCACGCCGCCGCCGATGACCGTGGCGGCGGCCCTCGAAGCGCTCCGCGACAGCGGCTCCCAGCAGGGACTACTGGTCTGTTGAGGCCGGCACACCGAAACATCCTCGCGAACCCTGGGTCCCGTGATTGAGTACCTACGGAGCGGGAACACCGCTGGCTGCGACGGCCTGATCACGCCGTTCAGCACGGCGCCGTCGCCCGCTGGCGTCCCAGTCACGTAACCCACTTCCGGCCCGGTGCGTGGTGTCACCACGCGCACGACCGGTTTCCCAAATCCGGGCGGGGGACCTTCCTGAGGGAGGCGCGGATGTTCGGACAAACCACCACAAGTACACCGCCACCTACTGAACGGGGCCTTGAGGACCTCGACGCGGCGGCGCTGGCGTACGCGGCACGGATCGAGGGGTTGCCACCCGAACGGCGGCAGGAGGCACGCGACGACCTGGTGCGCTTCGCCCTGCCGTTCGCCGGGCGGCTGGCCCGCCGCTACCGGGGTCGGGGGGAACCGCTGGAGGACCTGGAGCAGGTCGCGCGGCTCGGCCTCGTCAACGCCGTGGACCGCTACGACCCGGAACGCGGATCGTTCACCGCGTACGCGGCGATCACCATCGTCGGTGAGATCAAGCGGCACTTCCGGGACCGGACCTGGGGCGTGCACGTGCCGCGGCGGCTGCGGGACCTCATCCTCGAGGTCGGCCAGGCCACGGCGGCGCTGACCAGCGAACTGTCCCGGGCGCCGACGGTGGCGGAGCTGGCCGCGCGGCTGGAGACGCCCGAGGAGGAGATCCTGGCCGCGCTGGAGTCGGCCGCCGGCTACAGCCCGGCGTCGCTGAACGCGCCGGTCGGCGGGGAGAGCTCGGCGGAGTTCGGCGACCTGGTGGGGGAGTCCGACAACGCCCTGGAGTCGGTGGACGACCGGGTGACCGTCAGCGGCCTGCTGCACCGGCTGCCCTGGCGGGAGCGGCGGATCCTCGCGATGCGCTTCTACGGCAACCAGACGCAGGCGGAGATCGCGGCCCGCTTCGGTATCTCCCAGATGCACGTGTCCCGGCTGTTGTCGCGGGCGCTGACCTGGCTGCGGCAGGCGATGCTCGCCGACGCCCCGCCGCCGTGGCAGAACGGCACCGCCGAGTCCGACACCGCGAAGGTGCGGATCTCGGTGAAGCAGAACGGTGACCGGGTGGTCGTCGAGGTGGGCGGCGACGTCGACCGGGACGGCGCCGACCAGCTGCGCCGGGCGATGCTGGAGGCGGTCACCGGTCAACCGTCCGAGGTGGTGGTCGACCTGGTGGGCGCGGGCGGTTTCGATGCCGGCGCGGTCGCCGCGCTGGTGGCCGGCCGCGAGGCGGCGGCCCGCACCGGCGTACCCCTGCGGTTGACCCGGATGCAGCCCGCGGTCCGCCGCTCCCTGACCGCCGCCGGCCTAACGGCCACCACAAGTCCATGATCGATGGAGTTGGTCCGGGGCCCGCGCCGAGCGGCGTGGGCCCCGGGGGGTTGGGTTGGTCAGTTTTCGGTTGTGTCGCCGGGGCTGCGGGGGTGGCGCCAGCGGTCGTTGTCCTGTGGTGCGCGCTGGGCGCCCAGGATGGTGTCCTCGGGCTCGTCGGTGTCCTCGAAGCTGGGCCGGCGCACGTCCTCCGGCTCCGGCACCTCCACCGGCCGCGCTCCCGACTGGGGGGCCGGCTGGTACGCCACCGCCTCGCGCGCACCGGTCGCGCCCTCAGCGCTCGGCGACTCGGGCAGGTGCTTCTCGCGGTGCATCTCGTCGCGGAAGTCCTGCGGCGGCCTCGTGGTGCGCTGCGGCAGGTCCCGGCCCAGGTCGGCCACGAGCGGGCCGTACTTGGCGTCGAAGGCGGGCCGCTCGGAGCGGATCCGGGGCATCCGGTCGAAGTTGCGCAGCGGCGGCGGGCAGGTGGTCGCCCACTCCAGCGAGTTGCCGAAGCCCCACGGGTCGTCGACGGTGACCTGCGCGCCGAACCGCCAGGACTTCCAGGCGTTCCAGATGAAGAACAGGGTGGACGCGCCGAGCACGAACGCGGAGATGCTGGAGATGGTGTTCAGGGTGGTGAAGCCGTCGCTGGGCAGGTAGTCGGCGTACCGGCGGGGCATGCCCTCGTTGCCGAGCCAGTGCTGGACGAGGAAGGTGCCGTGGAAGCCGAGGAACATCGTCCAGAAGTGGGCCTTGCCGAGCCGGTCGTCGAGCAGCCGGCCGGTCATCTTGGGCCACCAGAAGTAGAAGCCGCCGAACAGCGCGAACACCACGGTGCCGAAGAGGACGTAGTGGAAGTGGGCCACCACGAAGTAGCTGTCGTGGACGTGGAAGTCGACCGGGGGAGCGGCGAGCTGCACGCCGGTCAGTCCGCCGAGCAGGAACGTCACCAGGAAGCCGATGGCGAACAGCATCGGCGTCTCGAAGGTGAGCTGTCCCTTCCACATCGTGCCGATCCAGTTGAAGAACTTCACTCCGGTGGGTACGGCGATCAGGTAGCTCAGGATGCTGAAGAACGGCAGCAGCACCTGGCCGGTGGCGAACATGTGGTGCGCCCAGACCGCCATCGACAGGATGGTGATCGCGATCGTGGCGAGCACCAGGCCGGTGTAGCCGAAGATCGGCTTGCGGGAGAAGACCGGGATGATCTCGGTGATGATGCCGAAGAAGGGCACCGCGATGATGTAGACCTCGGGGTGGCCGAAGAACCAGAACAGGTGCTGCCAGAGCATCGGGCCGCCGGTCGCCGGGTCGTACACGTGGGCGTTGAGCAGCCGGTCGGCCGACAGGGCCAGCAGCGCGGCGGCGAGCAGCGGGAAGACCAGGATCACCAGCAGGCTGACGAGCAGCATGTTCCAGGTGAAGATCGGCATCCGGAACATCGTCATGCCGGGCGCGCGCAGGGTCAGGATCGTGGCGATCAGGTTGACCGCGCCGAGGATGGTGCCCAGCCCGGAGATGACCAGGCCGAGCACCCACATGTTCGCGCCGACGCCGGGGGAGTGCTCCTGGCTGCTCAACGGGGTGTAGGCGGTCCACCCGAAGTCGGCGGACCCGTTGGGGGTGAGGAACCCGCCGAGGACCATGAGCCCGCCGAACAGGTAGAGCCAGTAGGCCAGCGCGTTCAGCCGGGGGAACGACACGTCCGGGGCGCCGATCTGGATCGGCACGATGAAGTTGGCGAATCCGAAGGCGGCCGGTGTGGCGAACAGCAGCAGCATCACCGCGCCGTGCGAGGTGAACAGCTGGTTGTACTGCTCCGAGGAGAGGAACTGCAGGCCGGGCCGGGCCAGCTCGGCCCGGATGAGCATCGCCTCCAGCCCGGCCACCAGGAAGAAGCCGAACGACGTGATCAGGTAGAGCAGGCCGATCTGTTTGTGGTCGGTGGTGGCGAGGAACCGCAGCAGCTTGCCGCCGGGCAGCGCCGGGCGACGCGGGCCCGGGTAGCCCCCGAAGCGGGCTGGTGCCAGGATCGCCGGACCCCGGTCGCGTGGTTCCGTGGTGACCCGCTTGGGCATGGACTATCACCCCGCCTGACGACAGATGGAACGGGCGTGGCTGCCCGTCCCTCCGACCATGTAACCAGGCGAGAGCGGCTATTCAGGCTAGAGCGGTAATTTCGGTCAATTCGCGGGCACGGCGGCCCAGACGACCTTGCCTTCCCCGGCCGGCACGCAACCCCAGCGCTGCGCCAGCTCGCGGACCAGCAGCAGGCCCCGACCGCCCTCGTCCCGCGCCTGCGGCCGGCCCGCCCGGGCCCGCGCCCGGCTGCCGTCCTCCACCGCGACGTGCAGGTACGGGCGGCGCAACGTCAGGGTGACGTTCATCGGGGTACGCGCGTGCCGGACCACGTTGCCGACCAGCTCGCTGAGCACCAGCGACGCCGGCCCGGCCGCCTCCGGCACGTTCCACCGCGCACACGCCTCACCCACCAGCTCCCGGGCCCGCCGACAGGCCTCCGCGACCGGCTCCAACCGGGTCCGCAGCCGGGGAGCAACCGCCCCCTGCGCGACCCGGGTCGCCTCGGCGCAGTCCCGCCGCACCGGCAACACCCGGGCGGCACTGGACTCGGCCAGCCACCGTGCCGCCTCCGGCGGCGGCGCGCACAGGACCACCGGCACGGCCGGCCAGTCGGCCGCGCGTCGGGCCGTGGCCGCGAAGACCGACAGCGCCAGCTGGTCCCGCACCGTGGCCTCGGCCAGGTCGACCACCAGCGCGTCGGGCTGCGCGGACAGGCACCGGTCGAGCACCCGCCGCACCGTACGCATGGTGCCGAGGTCGAGGTTCCCGTGCACCCGCACCACCGTCACCGGGGCCCAGTCGCGCACCTCGCAGGTGATCCGGCTCGACATCTGCGGCCCTCGCCTCTCGTCGTCGGGAGTCTGCGAACTACCCGCGCCTGAGCTGGGCGAAACCGCACCGGGACGGGCGTCACGGAGGCCCGCTCGCTCACCGGCGGGAGCGGGTCGCCAACGTGCCCAGGGCGAGCATGCCGGCGCCGAGCGCGAGATGCAGCCAGTCGGCGCCGTCGTTCACCGGGAGCACGTTCGCCGCGTTGTCGTGCTCGACCGCCAGGCCGTACACCCAGAGCACCAGGTAGACGGCGCCGCCACCGACCAGGAACGCGCGTGCCGTCGTGACCCGGCGGGCCGTCACCAGACCCACGACGCCGAACATCAGGTGCAGCAGGTTGTGCAGCACGGAGACGGTGAACACGCCGAAGAGCCGGGCGCCGGACTGGTGACCGGCGGTGCGCAGGTCGCCGAAATCACTGGTGACGCCGGGAACGAAGCCCAGCAGGCCCACCACCAGCAACCCCACGGCCACGGCGAAGGCGGCGCGGCGTACGGGCGGCTGCCCCTGCGCCGGGTTGCGCCGTGCGCGCGCGTGGGCGGGCGGGACGGTCACGCTGCGCGGTACCCGCGCCGTACGCGCCGAAACGTGACCGGGCCACGGCGCGGGGCGGCGGCCCGGTCAACGCGCTCAGGCGGCCTGCAGCCGGGGCGCGGAAGCCAGCTCGCGGACCCGCTCGTACAGCGCCAGGTACCGCTCGGCCATCACCGCCGGCGTGAACCGGACGGCCGCCTCCCGGCGGCACTCGCCCTCGTCGAGCAGGCTCGCGGCCAGCAGCAGCTCGCCCAGCTCCTCCTCGTCGGTGGTGAGCAGCCCGGTGCGGCCGTGGTCGACCAGCTCCGGCAGGCACCCCCGCGCCGTCGACACCACCGGAGTGCCCAGGGCGAGGGACTCGACCACCGCCGTACCGCCCGGCTCCTCCCACCGCAGCGGGAACAGCATGGCGCGGGCGCCGGCCACCAGGTCGTCGCGTTCCCGCCCGGCGACCGTGCCGACCCACCGGACCAGGTCACCGTCGACGTGCGGGGCCACCTTCTCCAGGAAGAACCGCACGTCGGGGTTCTGCCGGGCCTCCGCACCGGCCGCCGCCAGGTCCTCCGGCCGGTGGTACGGCCCGACCGGCCCGGCCAGGACCAGCGGTACGCCCGCCCGCTGCGCCACCCGCGCACCCAGGTCCTGCCCCTTGCCCGGGTTGATCCGGCCCAGGACGACCGCGTAGTCGCCCTTCGTGACGCGGGCGCGCCGGTCCGCGTCCACGGCCAGCGGGGTGGACAGGTGCACGTGCCCGACGGAGTGTGCCCGCAGCGCCTCGGGAGCGCGGGCCAGCTGCGACGCGGAGACCCCGTTGACCCGGACCCGGTCGCCGCCGTCGAGGTTGCCGTACAGCTCGGGATGCTTGGCGAGGTCCCAGTGCAGGGTGTGCAGCACCGGCGGCGCGTCCGGGCCCATCGCGGTGAGCGTGGCCAGCCCGACCGCCTCCACGTGGTCGTGCACCAGGTCGATGTCGTCGCGGGCGTGCAGCTGCCGTACCACCCCGTTGAGGTGCGCCTGGGAGATCCCGCAGACCTGGTTGTACGGCCGTTGCAGCGCGGCGAACTGCCCGTCCGGGAACACCGAGACCTTCTCGTCGACCGGGAGGGTGCTGGTGCCCACCGAGGCGAGCACCACCTTCACGCCGAGCCGGCGCAGCTCCGGCACCAGGGTCGCGATCACGTTCTCGATTCCGCCGTAGCCCGGCGGGGGCACCGACAGCCACGGGCCGGCGTTCATCAGGACGGTGTGACTCATCGGTGACCCCTTCCAGCGGCCGGGCCCCGCCCGGTACGCGCCGCGTCGCCGGCCGGCCGGCATGTCCGGCCGCTCATGCCGCCGCCACCCGGCGCCGGGGCACCCGGTGCCGCAGCTCGGCCAGGGGTGGACGCTCCTGGATGGCGATGTCCGTGACCACGATCTCGCGCTCCAGGTTCGGCAGCGCGTCGGAGCCGCCCCGCCGGAACTGGGTGAGCAGGGGAGCCGGGAACTCGCCGGGCGCCGCCCAGCCGCGCCGCTGCAGGCGGGACCACGCGGTGAGCATGATCTGCGCCGACATCCGGCCCAGGGCCGCTGTGTCTTGGTGCCGGTGCTTGCGCTCACCGAGGTCCACCTGGGCCAGCGCGTCCAGGCCGACCAGGTCGAGCAGGTCGATGAGCATCGCCGTCTCCACGCCGTACCCGGAGACGAACGGCACCCGCTCCAGCACGTCGCGGCGGCCCGCGTACTCACCGGCCAGCGGCTGGACGAAGCCGGCCAGCTCCGGCCAGAACAGGTTCAGCAGCGGGCGGGCCATCAGCTCGGTGACCCGGCCGCCCCCGTCCGGCTCGACGCTGCTCGCGCCGACCAGGGGGCGGTGGTAGAAGCCCTTGACGAAGTCGACCGACGGGTCGGTCAGCAGCGGGCCGATCAGCCCGGTCACGAAGTGCGGCCGGAACTCCCGCAGGTCGGCGTCGACGAACGCGACGACGTCGCCCTCGGCCGCGGCCAGCCCCGCCCACAGCGCGTCCCCCTTGCCGGTCAGCCGCGGCAGTCCCCGGGTCATCGCGTCCTGGCTCACCACCTCGGCGCCGGCGGCCCGGGCGACCCGGGCGGTCCGGTCGGTGGACCGGGAGTCCACCACGATCAGCTCGTCCACCAGCGGCACCCGGTCCATCAGGTGCTCGCGGATCGTCGACACGATCGCGCCGACGGTGGCTTCCTCGTTGTGCGCCGGCAGCACCACGCTGACCCGGCTGCCCCCCTTGGCGCGCAGCAGACGCCGCACCGGCCAGTCGGCCGCCGACGTCGTCCGGTAGGTGGCCCACGCCTCCACCACCGGCGAGACCGTCGATTCCGTATCCCGCACAGACAACCCCCTGATCGTGGTGGAAAGACCAGACCTGGTTTTCCCACTACCCAGCTCGCGCTAACCGGATCATCCCCGACACTTTGATCACGACAGTGACACCCCGGCGTTCCCCGCCGGTGAACGTTTGATTGCGCCCAGCCGGGGGGAGTGCTGACGCCGAACGTGAAAAGCGGCGGAGAGGGCGGTCGGATGCGCAGGTGCCGGGTGGGGCTGGTCGGGGCCGGCGGGGTGGCGCAGCGCCACGCCCGCGTGCTGAGTGGTTTCGACGACGTGGAGCTGGTCGGGGTGACCGACGTGGTGCCGGAGGCGGCGCGGGCGCTCGCCGGCACGTACCGGACCAAGGCCTGCCCGGGGGTCGACGAGCTGCTGGCCACGGGCCCGGACGCGGTGTACGTGTGCGTGCCCCCGTTCGCCCACGGCCCCGCCGAGGAGGCGGTGGTCGCGGCCGGGTTGCCGCTGTTCGTGGAGAAGCCGGTGGCGGTCGACCTCGCCACCGCCGAGCGGATCGCCGCCCTCGTCGCCGAGCGTGGTGTCCGCACCGCGGTCGGGCACCACTGGCGTTACCTGCCGATCGTCGAACAGGCCCGCGACCTGCTCGGTGACCGCCCGGTGCGGATGGTCTCCGGCACCTGGCTGGACAAGGTGCCCCCGGTGGCGTGGTGGTCACGGCGGGACCGCTCCGGCGGGCCGGTCGTCGAGCAGGCCGCCCACGTGCTGGACCTGATCCGCGTCCTGGTCGGCGAGGCCACCGAGGTGACCGCGTACGGAAACGGGACGCCGCCGCCGGTCGACGGCGCCGACATCGACTCGGTGACCACCGGGGTGCTGCGGTTCGCCGGTGGGGCCGTCGGGACGCTCGGCGCCGCCTGCGTGCTCGGCTGGAAGCACCGCGCCGGGCTGGAGATCCTCGCCGACGGGTTGGCGCTGTCACTGACCGAGGAGGGGCTGACGGTCCGCGACGCCGACGGCGAGCGGTCCCACCCGGCCGACCCGGACGCCGCCCGGGTGGCCGTGGACCGGGCGTTCGTCGACGCGGTCCGCGGCGTCGGCGACGACGTGCGGGTCCCGTACGCCGAGGCCCTCGGCACCCACCGGCTGGCCCTCGCGCTGGCCGACTCGGCCCGCACCGGCCGGACCGTGCGCCTCGACACCACCGCCGCGACCCTGCCGACGGTGGGGGTGACCGTCGATGCGTGACCGGATCGTGGCGGTGACCGGGCCGGGCCGGGTGGAGTTGGTCGAGCAGGACGCCGCCCCGCTGACCGAGGGCACCTTCCGGGTCGAGACGCTCTACAGCGGCGTCTCCGCCGGCACCGAACTGAGCTTCGTCAAGGGCACCAACCCGTACCTGAACGTCACGTGGAACCCGGATCTCGGCCTGTTCCAGCCCGGGGAGGCCAGCACCCCGTACCCGGTGACCCGCCTCGGCTACATGCAGGTCGGCCGGGTGGTGGAGAGCGCCACCCCGGCGGTGGCGGTGGGTTCGGTCGGCGCCATGACGTACGGCCACCGCAGCGGCTACGTCGCCGACCCGGTGCGGGAGCGGTTCGTCCCGCTGCCCGACGACCTGGACCCGATGCTCGGCGTGTACGTCGCGCACATGGGGCCGATCTGCGCCAACGGCGTCCTGCACGCCGCCGCCGACCTGTACGGCACCGACGTGCGGTCGCTCGGCGACGGGGTGCGCGGCCGCCGGGTCGCGGTCGTCGGCAGCGGGGTGGTGGCGCTGCTGACGGCGCTGTTCGCGCAGCGGCACGGCGCCACGTCGGTGGTGGTGCTCGACCCCACGCCGCAGCGGCGGGCGGTCGCCGAGGCGCTGGGCCTGGAGACCCTCGACCCGGACGCGGACGACCCGGCGGTGGTGCTCAAGACCCGGTGGGCGCACGCGGCGGGGGACCGGGGCGCCGACGTGGTGTTCCAGTGCCGGGGGCAGGCGTGGGCCATGCACCTGGCGCTGCGCCTGCTGCGTCCCCAGGGCACGGTGATCGACCTGGCCTTCTACCAGGCCGGGGCGGACGCCGTCCGGTTCGGCGAGGAGTTCCACCACAACGGGCTGTCGGTGCGCTGCGCCCAGATCGGCCGGGTGCCCCGCGGGCTCACCCCGACCTGGGACCGGGAGCGGCTGAGCGCCGAGACGATCGACCTGCTGCGCGTGCACGGCGACGCGATCCGCAAGCACCTGATCTCGGCGGTGGTCCCGTTCGACCAGGCCCCCGAACTCCTCACGGACCTGGCCGACCGCCGCCGCCAGGAACTTCAGGTGGTCCTGACCATGTGACGGCGAGATCACGAGGTTTCAGGACGTTCCGACGCGGGCGGGTGGGACGTTCAAGATCGCTCCGGTCGCGTACCGTTGCCGCTCATGGGTGTGTCGCAACGGTTCAAGAGCAGGTTCCGCCGGTTCCTCCAGCGCCCGGGGACGACGGTCGACCTCGCGCCGCTGGAGAAGCTGCTGCCCGCCGTCGAGGCGCGTGAAGAGGAGCTACGGGCGCTCGACGACGCCGAGTTGACCGAGGCCGCCGGCCGCGCCGAGGGCTACGAGGAGATCTGCGCGATCGGCCGCGAGGCCGCCCGCCGCGGCCTCGACCAGCGGCCGTACGACGTGCAGCTGCTCGGCGCGATGGCGCTGCTGTCGGGCAAGGTCGCCGAGATGGCCACCGGTGAGGGCAAGACCCTGACCGCGACGATTGCGGCGTACGGGCACGTGCGGGTCGGCAACGGCCCGGTGCACGTGCTCACCGTCAACGACTACCTGGCCCGGCGCGACGCCCAGTGGATGGAGCCGGTCTACACCCTGCTCGGCCTGACCGTGGGCTGGGTCAACGAGGCGTCCACCCCGCAGGAGCGGCGCGAGGCGTACGCCTGCGACGTCACCTACGTCTCGGTCAGCGAGGCCGGCTTCGACTACCTGCGCGACCAGCTGGTCACCGACATCGACGACCGGGTGCAGCCGGCGCTGCGCACCGCCATCGTCGACGAGGCCGACTCGATCCTCATCGACGAGGCCCGGGTGCCGATGGTCCTCGCCGGCGCGACCCCCGGCGAGCAGGACCCGGTGCACACCGCCGCCGCGCTGGTGCGCGGCCTGCGCAAGGGCAAGCACTACACCGTTGCCGAGGACGGCCGCAGCGTCGCCTTCACCTCCGCCGGCCTCGCCGCCGTCGAGGCCAAGCTCGGCATCGACCTGTACGACGAGGAGAACGTCGCCCAGCTCTCCGCGGTGAACGTGGCGCTGCACGCGCACGCGCTGCTGCACCGCGACGTGGACTACATCGTCCGGGACGGCACCGTCGAGCTGATCGACGAGATGCGCGGCCGGGTGGCGCAGCGCCGCCGCTGGCCCGACGGCCTCCAGGCGGCGGTCGAGGCCAAGGAGGGCCTGGACGCGACCGCCGAGGGCGAGGTGCTCGGCACGATCGCCGTGCAGGCGTACATCGGTCTCTACCCGACGGTGTGCGGCATGACCGCCACGGCGGTGCTCGTCGGGGACCAACTGCGCGAGTTCTTCGGCCTGGAGGTGGCGGTGATCCCGCCGAACACGCCGTGCATCCGCGAGGACGAGCCGGACCGCATCTACGCCACCCGCGCGGAGAAGGAGGAGGCGCTGGTCGACGAGATCAAGCGCAACCACGAGCGCGGCCGGCCGGTGCTGGTGGGCACCCTGGACGTCAAGGAGTCCGAGGGGCTGGCCGCCGCGCTCAACGCCGCCGGGGTGCCGAGCGTCGTGCTCAACGCCAAGAACGACGACGAGGAGGCGGCGATCATCGCCGAGGCCGGCGCGTACGGCGCGGTGACCGTCTCCACCCAGATGGCCGGCCGGGGTGTCGACATCCGCCTCGGTGGCAGTGACCAGGCCGACCGGGACCGGGTGGCCGAGCTGGACGGGCTGTACGTGATCGGCAGCGGCCGGCACGACAGCCGCCGGGTCGACGACCAGCTGCGCGGCCGGGCCGGCCGCCAGGGCGACCCGGGCGGCTCGGTCTTCTTCGTCAGTCTGGAGGACGACCTCGTCGCCCGCCACGCCGGCGACACCGTGCCGGCGTCGCCCCGGATGAACGCCGACGGTCTCGTCACCGACCCGCAGGTGGACTACGCCGTGGAGCACGCCCAGCGGGTCGCCGAGGGCGTCAACCACGAGATCCACCGCAACACCTGGCGCTACAGCGTGGTGATCGAGCAGCAGCGCAAGGCCCTCGCGGAGCGCCGCGAGCGGCTGCTGACCAGCGACGTCGCCGCCCTGATGCTGCTGGACAAGGTGCCCGACAAGGCCGGCGAGATGGACGAGGACCTGCTGGCCCGGGTCGCCCGGTCGATCGCCCTGTTCCACCTCGACCGGCTCTGGGCCGAGCACCTCGCCGAGCTGTCGGAGGTCCGTGAGGGTGTGCACCTGCGGGCGCTGGGCCGGCTGGACCCGCTCGACGAGTTCCACCGGGCCGCGGTGCCCGCGTTCAACAACCTGGTCCCCGAGATCGAGCGGCGCACCATCGAGACCTTCACCGAGACCGAGTTCGACGAGAACTGGGAGCCGGACGAGGCCAAGCTGATCCGGCCGAGCGCCACCTGGACGTACCTGGTGCACGACAACCCGTTCGGGTCGGAGCTGGACCGGCTCATCGCCTCGGTGGGCCGCCGGCTCAGCTCCGGCTCCCGCTGACCCGGGCGGCGGGCCCCTTCCGGTAACCTTCAGGCCCGGAAGGGGCCCCTTTTTGTGTCGTTTCGACCCCTCTTCGCGGGGGTAGTAGCCCGGGTCCGGGAAGTCGGGAGAGATCAGGAAACCATGGAACAGGGGACGGGCCCGGTGGGGCGTGCGGCGCCGCGCGCGACGAAGGTGGGAGACCGGTGAACCTGGAGATCCGGGAGCCGTTCGCGGAGACCCTCGGCGTCCTGGAGACCGCCGCGTTGCTGCGCGAGCTGACCGCCGGCCTGATCGCGGTGGCCGACTTCGACGAGGCGCTGGCCGTCCTGGTGCGGATCGCCCGCGACGCGGTGGCCGGGGTCAGCTGGTGCGGGTTCACCTCGCTGCGGGCCGGGGAACCGGCCGGCGTGGCGGCCTCCGACGCCCGGCTCGCCGGCCTCCATGACCTGCGGCACGGCCCGGACTCGCCGGCGATGGAGGCGATCCGGCGGCGGGAGATGATCGTCGTGGAACGCCTGAACACCGAGACGCGCTGGCCGGAGTGGACGCCGCGGGCACGTGAGCTCGGCGTACACGGCGTGATCTCGGCCCCGGTCGACATCGACGAGCAGGTGATCGGCTCGCTCAACCTCTACGCTGGGGCCGGCGACGCGCTCACTACCCGGCACCAGCTCACCGCGATGCTGATCGCCGAGCACGCCGGCCTGCTGCTCGCCGCCGTACGCGACCGTGCGCGGTCGGCGGCGGAGGCGGGTCAACTCGACGCCGCGCTGGCCGGCGACGGCGTCGTCGGGCAGGCCGTGGGCGTCATCATGACCCAGCGCGGCTGCCGACCCGAGGAGGCACTCGACGTCCTGCGCAGCGCCGCGACCTCGCTCGCCATCCCACTGCGCGAGGTGGCTGAGCGGCTGGTCAGCACGGTCGCCCGGCACCGGGACAACTGACCGCGCCGTTTCGCCCCGTCCGCGCCCGGGTAGCAGCCAGGACTGGTGACCGGACGCGACCTGGGGAGAAGCGATGCAGAGCCGGCTGCGGGTGCAGGGACACCCCATCCAACCGATGCTGGTGACATTCCCGTTCGGGCTGTTCGTGAGCGCGGCGGTGTTCGACCTGACCGACGTGATCGGCGGCCCGGCGTTCCTCGGCGAGGTGGGGTACTGGACCGCCGTGGCGGCCCTGGTCGCCGCCGCGCTCGCCACGGTCGCGGGGATGGTCGACCTGTGGGACGTCCCGGCCGGCGGGACCCGCCGCACCGCGGTGACGTTCAACCTGGTCAACGCGGGGATGGCCGGCCTGTTCCTGGTGTCCTGCCTGATCCGGGCGGACGCGCCGCAGCAGGGCGCCACCGGGATGCTGCTGCTGACCGAGCTGGTGGCGCTCGGCATCGGCGGGTACGGCGTGGCCCTGGGCGCCCGGCTGATGCGCCAGTTCGATCCCGTGGCCCGCGCCGAGGCCACCAGCTTCGACGCCCTCGGCGGTGTGGCCGGCTCCACGGTGGAGATCGTCCGCCCGCGCCCGTGACCCGGTCCGGGTTCCGGCCTGACTGTTCGGCATGGTCTTGCAGGCGACCGTCGGCGCTCTCACGAGCTGCCGGAGCGTAAGTCGCAGATGAGCGGTATTCCTGTCCGGAATAAATATGCCGGACAGGAATACTGCTGACTGGCGACCACGTAGGCCGGGGGGTTGGGCTCGCTCGCATGGCGGGTTGGGCGCACCGGTCCCGGGGAAAATGGAACTCCGTTGCTCCGTCGGGAGTGGTCGGACACGCTGTGCCGGTGGAGACGGACCAGCGGTTCGAGGAGCTGATCGCGGAGGGCGCCGCAGCCCCGGTCGACGGTTGGGGGTTCGGCTGGCTCGCCGGCCGGGCGACTGAGGAACGCCCGCCCTGGGGCTACGCCCGTCTCGTCGCCGACCGGATGGCCGGTGTCGAGACGGCGTTGGACGTGGACACCGGCGGTGGCGAGGTCCTCGCCGAGGTGCCCACCGCCCCGCGCGTGCTGGTCGCCACCGAGGCCTGGCCGCCGAACGTGCCGGTCGCCGCCCGCAACCTGCGCCGGCTCGGCGCCACGGTGGTGGCGGTGCCGCCGGACGCCGGGTTGCCGTTCCGTGACGCCGCCTTCGACCTGGTGGTGAGCCGGCACCCGGTCCGGACCGACTGGGTGGAGACCGCCCGGGTGCTGCGCCCGGGCGGGACGTTCCTGTCCCAGCAGATCGGCCCGGGCACCGTACGCGAGTTGAGCGAGGCGATCCTCGGCCCGCTGCCCCCGCCGGCCACCCGCCACCCGGAGCGCGCGGTGGCCGATGCCACCGCCGCCGGCCTGCGGGTCGTGGACCTGCGCGAGGCGACCCTGCGGACCGTCTTCCACGACGTCGGCGCGGTGGTCTGGTTCCTGCGCAAGGTGGTCTGGACGGTGCCGGGGTTCACCGTCGACCGGCACCGTCCGGCGTTGGCGCGGCTGCACCGGCGGATCGCGACCGAAGGCCCGTTCGTCGCCCACGCCCGGCGCTTCCTCATCGAGGCGAGCAAGCCGGCGTGAGCGCTCAGTGGGCGTCCCGGTGGTGGGCCGCCAGGACGTCCGCGCCGAAGTCGCTGGCCGGGCGGCGGAGCACCGTGTGGGCGTGGTTGCCGTCGTCGGTGGTGTTGTCGTACTCGATCAGCAGGTCGTCGCCCTGTACCCGGTAGTAGTGGCGCTGCCCCGGACGGGTCGGCCCGGCCCACGCGAAGTGCAGCGGCGATCCGGCGAGCCGGCGGGCCTCCCGGATCGCCAGCTCGGGTGGGAGCCGGTCCAGGTAGAGCGCGACCAACTGGTCCAGCAGGGCCCGGCCGGTGGGGCCGAGCCGGTCGGACGGTACGCCCAGCGGCCCCACCGGCGCGTCGACGCGGGGCCGGGTGGCACTGACGATGTCGGCGGGTGCCTCGTCGGCGACGATCGCCGCCGCCCGGCCGGCGGGGCCGATCGCGTCCAGCAGCGCCCGCCCGAGGTCCTCTTCGGGCCCGAGCGGGCGGGAGACCGGGTGGCCGGCCCACCGGACGGCGGCCGGGTTGGCGCCGAAGAAGACCGGCGCCGGGGAGACCTGGTCGTCGACGACGGTCATGCTGACCGAGAGGTGGTGCCCCTCGACCCGCCACGCCCACGCGTCGTCGCGGGCCGGGTCGCCGAACACCGCCACCCAGTAGTCGCCACTGTGCCGGCCGCGGCGCCACCCCTCCGCCCGGTCGAGCACCTCCTCCAGCGCGACGATCGCCATCGCCTGCGCGTACGCCGGTGGGCTCAGGGCGGTGGCCAGCAGCCGGTGGGCGGCCTTGCGGGCGGCCCGGTCCAGGTCGGCGAGGCAGACGCCGGGACGGGGTCGCGGGCGGTACTCGATCCACCGGCGCGCCCCGTGGTCGTCGAACCGGTGGGCCGCCCGCGCGCGCCCGGGCTCGTCGAGCGCGGCGAGCAGCGCGGTGGCGGCGGCGCGCATCTGCTCCGGCAGCGGATCCTCCACCGCACCTGTATACCGGGCGCGGGCCCGGCCGCGCCGGCCGACCGGCGCAGCCACCCGACCCGCCTGCGGATCGGCGTAGTCACCCGCACAGCGCGACCACCCGCCGCGCCGGCCGGCGTAGCCCTCCTGCCGGTCGGGGAGGCCGGATGGTCCGGGGTGCCGGCTCAGCCGGTCGGACGACCGGTCAGCAGGGCGAGCATCTCGGGCAGGTCGAAGAAGCGGGCGGTCTCCACCGCGGAAGGGCTGCCATGGTCGGGATCGGCCCCGGCGTCGAGCAGGGCCCGGACGGTCGCCGCGTTGCGGCGGAACGTGGCCGCCGCGAGGGCGGTCTGCCCACGGTCGTTGGTGCGGGAGTGGTCGGCGCCCCGTGCGAGCAGCGCGGCGACGGTGTCCGGGTGGGCGTGGTACGCGGCCAGGATCAGCAGTGTGTCGCCCTTGTCGTTGGTCAGGTTGACCGGTAGCCCCGCGTCGACCTGCCCGGCCAGTTCGTCGGTCCCGCCCTCGCGCGCCAGGTCGAACATCCGGTGCGCGAAGGCCAGCGTCTCGGCGTCGAGTTCCTCGCTCACCGGTCCAGGCTAGTCGTCCCCGCCGCCGCGCGCGGCGGCGGGGCGGTCCCACCATCCGGTATAGCCTACTAAACCAGTAGGTTTAATCGGCTAAAGTCGAGGAGTCGCCGTCGATCCCGGAAGGACCGAGATGCCGCACGCCCGGCGCCCCACGACGTGTCCCGCCCCGCCGCCGGCCTGCCGGCGTGTCGCCGGCCTGCCGGCCCTCGGCCCCACGTCACTGCTGCCCGCCCGTCCCGTCGCGCCCCCGGTGACCGCCGGCCGGGCGCGTTCCTGACGCCGCGCTCCATCCGGGCGTGGCGCCACCCGTCGCCGCAGGAGGCACCATGACCGTCATCGCTTTTCCCGTCCGCACCGCACCGGCCGCCCGCCCCGACCCGGGGCTCCCGTCCCCGCCGACCGTCACGATCACCCTGCAGCTCGCGGCCGGCCCGCCGAGCCCCGGGGTGAACCGGCTGCTGGAACTGCTGGGTGAGCTGGCCGAGTCCGGGGAGGGGCGCCTGCGCGCGCCGGTCGGGCACGCACCGCCGGCCGAGGGCCACCCGGACGAGGTCACCGTCCTCGCCGGCACCCGGGTGGTCCGCCAGCGCGGCCGTGCGGTGCCGCTGACCCGCATCGAGTACGACCTGCTGCTGTTCCTGGCCGAGCGGCCCCGCACGGTCTTCACCCGGCGGCAACTGCTCGCCGGAGTGTGGGGGTACGAGCACGCCGTCCACCGCACCGTGGACGTGCACGTCCGGCGGCTGCGGGCGAAGCTCGCCGCCCGTACGCCGGTCGTGACCACGGTGCACGGGGTGGGTTACCGGCTGGCCGACGAGGCACGGGTCATTATCGATCGCGATAATTGATTGGTACGGAAAACCTTTTCGGTCGCGGCGCGCGTGGAACGAGTGCGCCGCGGCCGTTGTCGATGTCACACCTGCGATACGCGCGGCGTCTATTTGGGAGCGTATCCAGCTCGCTGACCTCCACATGAATCACGCTCGTCAAACACGCTCGGTACGCGCCCAGGGCAAATGCGAACCGGGTGGGCACCCCCCGTATCGGGTCATCTCGGCGGCTCTGCTGTAATCATCAGGCTTCGTACGCAGAGCGAGCATTCAGCTCCTATGTGTTCGTCAATTGTCACATTCATGCAACGCAGCCGCCCCTTGACCCCCGCACGGCCGCCGGGAAGCATCGATGAAGCGGCGTCCCGGGCCGTGGGGAGATACCCGGACCAGCCAAGGAGGACCATGTCGGTCAGCCCCGCTTCGTCGCGCGCCGGATGGCATACGTCCCAACCCGCTGTTCCCGGTCGACCCCCGGGCGGCCAGCGACGTCCCGCGAACACGGCCGCGCCGGTGCTCACGGTGACCCTGTCGATCCCGCTGGCCAACGAGGAGGCGCTCACCCCGCCGGCCCGCCGGCTGCTGGAGGCCGCCCGTGAGTTGCTGGAGCGCGGCGAGTGCACCATCGTCACGACCGGCAACGGCGCCGCCGAGCGACGGGCGGAACCGGTCCCGGCCGGGCGCCCACCGTCCCGGCCGCTGGCTCCGACCCTCCCCACCCTGCACATCCTCGCGTCGTCCCGGTCGGTGCTGCGCGACGGCGAACCGCTGCCGCTGACCCGCCTGGAGTTCGACCTGCTGCTGCACCTGGTGGCGCACCCGCGGCGGGTCTTCACGCGGTTGCAGCTGCTCAACGCGGTGTGGGGCTACGAGCACGCCGGCGTACGCACGGTCGACGTGCACGTCCGGCGGCTGCGCGGCAAGGTCGGCGTGGACGTGCCCCTGGTAACCACCGTCTACGGGGTCGGCTACCGGCTCGCCGACGACGCCCGGGTCACCATCGACCGCAGCGGCTGACCGGCGGCGGGGGAGCCCGCAGAGGCCGCGCCGGGCGGGCTCTCGGCACCCCGGCACGGGCCAGCGGGCACGATGGTCGACGTGCGTGCCCGTCCGATCTCACCCGAGCGCCTCGTCACCGAGCTGGCCGACCGGCTCGCCGCGGCGGCCGGCGGCCGGCTCCGGGTGGCCGTGGAC
>JAEYGD010000499.1 GCA_023402505.1 Actinomycetes bacterium | reverse complement strand
GGGGCGGGGGCCGCGGTCGGCCGGGACCAGACCGCGATCGCACCCACGAGGGCGGCCAGTTCCTCGGCGGTCGGCACGCCGCGGACGACCCGGAAGAGCGGCTCTTCGGCAGACATGCCGTCAGGGTACGCGGCCGGAACTTGACCTTCGCCGCACAGTGGCGTGCCGGCGGTGTGACTGGCGTGGCCGCCGGGTACCGTCTCAGCGATGTCGAACGCGCTTCCCCAACTCGTCGCTGACCGATACCGGCTCATCTCGCCGCTCGGTCAGGGTGGCATGGGTCGGGTATGGAAGGCGCGCGACGAGGTGCTGCACCGCGACGTGGCGATCAAGGAACTAGTCCCGCCGCCCAGCTTGACGGACGAGGAACGCCGCGAGATGCGGGAGCGTTCGCTGCGGGAGGCGCGGGCCATCGCCCGGCTCAACCACATCAACGTCGTCCGCATCTTCGACGTGCTGCGCACCGACGGCGACCCGTGGATCGTCATGGAGTACGTGGCGTCGAAGTCCCTGCAGGACACCATCGCCGAGGACGGGCCGGTGTCGCCGGCCCGGGCGGTCGAGATCGGGCTGGGCGTGCTGGGTGCGCTGAAAGCCGCCCACAAGGCGGGCGTCATGCACCGCGACGTCAAGCCCGGCAACGTGCTGCTCGGGAACGACGGCCGGGTGGTGCTGACCGATTTCGGTCTCGCCACCATTCCCGGCGACCCGAACGTCACCCGCACCGGCATGGTGCTCGGCTCACCGGCGTACATCGCGCCGGAGCGGGCCCGCGACGGAACCGCCGGGCCGGAGGCGGACCTCTGGTCGCTGGGCGCGACGCTCTACGCGGCGGTGGAGGGCAAGTCACCGTACGCGCGGCCCTCCGCGATCGCGACCCTGGCGGCGCTGGCCACCGAGCCGATGCCGCCGCCGAGGAACGCCGGGCCGCTGCGGCCGGTGCTCAACGGCCTGCTCCGCAAGGATCCCGAGGAGCGGATCACCGCGGACGTGGCGGAGCGGTTGCTGCGCCGCGCCGGCGGCAAGCGCACCCGCACCATCCCGCTGCTCGACGGCGTACGGCGGCCGGGGCCCAACGGGCCGCGCGCGCCGCGTACACCGGTGGTGCCCGCGCCGCGACCGGCGGAACAGCCGTCCGACAAGCCGGCTGCCCCGCCGGCTCCGCGGGCACCCGAACCGGCGGCAGCGGCGGCCGGCGCGGACGTCACGGCGAAGGTGACGCCGGACACGGTCCCGACCGCGAAGGCCGACCGCCCGACCGACGCCGACCCGACCACCAGGGTCGCCGCCACGCCGCCGGCATCCGTCCGGTCGCAGCCGGACGACACGAAGGCCGAGGCGGCCGCGACGTCCGTCCTGCCTTCCCCGGCACCGGCCGGGCGCGCGCCGGTCCAGCCGTCCGACGGTACGAAGCGCGACACGACCCGCCGCAACCTGCTGATCGGTGTCGTGGTGGCCGTGCTGCTGCTCGGTCTCGCCGTCGTCGTACCGCTGCTGGCGAACGACGACGACGGCGGGGGAGGCGGCAGCCCGGGCGCCGACGCGACCACCGGCGCCCCCAGCTCGGCCGCGCCTCCGACGTCGGCTCCGCCGAGCCCGGCCCCGAGCAGCGCCGCCCCGACCAGTGCCAGCCCCACCCCGAGCGCGACGGCGGGCGCGGGTTTGCCGGCGGGTTGGACGCTCTACAAGGACGCGACCGGTTTCTCGGTGCCGCTGCCGCCCGGTTTCAAGCAGAACTACCGCCGGAAGTGGGGCAGCGGACCGGAGGACTACCGGGTCCGGTTCTCCGACGGCAGGGGCCGGGCCCTGCTGATCGACCAGACGACCAGCCCCCGCCCGGACGCCGAGGCCGACTGGCGCCAGCAGGAGGCCAGCCGGCGCGGTGACTACTCGGGTTATCAGCGGGTCAAGATCGTTTCAGTCGACTACTGGGACGAGGCCGCCGACTGGGAGTGGATCTACAACGAGAGCGGGCGACGCGTGCACGTCCGCAACCGGGGCTTCGTCACCGCTCCCGACAAGGGCTACGCGATCCGCTGGGACTGCCCGGAGGCGGACTGGGCCGCGAACGAACCGATCTTCCAGGTCATCGCCGACGGGTTCGTGCCGGTACGCAGTTGATCCGCATGACCTCCGTCCGTACGGGGTATTCGACCACCCACGACGGAAGGAGGCACGAGATGAGCTACCGACGGAAGGACACCCGGCCCCGGGTGGCACTGTGGATGCTCGTCGCGCTCGGTGACGTCGTCCTGCTCCTCGCCAGCGCCGGCCTGCCGATCCTGGTCGCGTTGCTGGCGGTCGTCACCGTAACCGTCGCCGGGGTGGTGTTCTGGCGGCTGTCCCGCCGCGAACCCCTCGCCCGGGCCGACGCGGTGACCGTGCCGGTGGCGTCGCGCCGGCGGGCCTGACCTACGCCCGGCCGACGCCGGTGCTCCAGCCGCGTCGCGGGCCACAGGAGTAAGCGGGTCAGCCGCGTCGCGGGCCACAGAAGGTAGGCTCCCCGCCCATGGTGGCGATCGACGGGCTGACCGACCTCTGGGACACGCTGTTCGGTGCGCAGCCCGACCCGCCCGCGCTGCTGGTGCTGCTCACCGGTCTGGTGGCCCTGGCAGTGGTGTCCACCCGGCTGCCCTGGCGGATCGCGCGCAACGCGGTGACGATCGCGCACGAGGGCGGGCACGCCCTGGCCGCCCTGCTCACCGGCCGCCGGCTGCACGGGATCCGGCTGCACTCGGACACCTCCGGCCTCACCCTCTCGGCCGGCCGGCCCACCGGCCCGGGCATGGTTCTCACCCTGCTCGCCGGGTACGTCGCGCCGCCGCTGGTCGGTCTGGCCGGCGCGTGGATCCTCGGCGGGAACCGCATCACCCTGCTGCTGTGGGTCGCCGTGGCGCTGCTGCTGGCGATGCTGGTCATGATCCGCAACGTGTTCGGGGTGCTGTCGCTGCTGGTCACGGGCGGGATCGTGCTGGCCGTCTCCTGGTACGCGTCCCCGCAGGTCCAGGCCGCGTTCGCGTACACCGGGGTGTGGTTCCTGCTGCTCGGCGGCGTCCGGCCGGTGGTCGAGCTGCAGCGGCTGCGCGCCCGCGGCCGGATGCCGGCGTCCGACGCGGACCAACTCGCCGGGATCACGCCGTTCCCGGCCTTCTTCTGGGTCTCGGTGTTCGGGCTGGTGAACCTGGCCGTGCTGGTGGTGGGCGCGCTCCTGCTCGCCGGCCCGATCCTGACCGACGCCGGCCTGACCGTCTGAGTCGCGGCGAAGTCAGGCTATGGCGACGCCGCGGAAAAACCGCTGTCGCCGGCAACCCGGGGGCCCTGCCGGTGCGTGTTCCCTGCGACCGCCAGGGAGAGGTGACGCTGGTGCCGGACGTCGACGGGTTCGACGACTTCTACCGCGGCAGCCGGCAACGGCTGCTCGGGTTCGTCTACGTGCTCACCGGTGACCTCGCCGAAGCCCAGGACGCCGTGCAGGAGGCGTACGTCCGGGCGTGGCAGCGCTGGTCGACGGTGAGCGACTACGACGACCCGGAGGCGTGGGTGCGGGTGGTGGCGAGCCGGATCGCGGTCAGCCGGTGGCGCAGCCTGCGCAGCCGGGCCCGTGCCTACCTGCGGCACGGCGCAGCGGACAGCGTGCCCGGCCCGGGTACCGAGACCGTCGAGGTGGTCGAGGCCCTGCGCCGGCTGCCCGAGGCGCAACGGGTCGCCATCGCGCTGCACTATCTGGCGGGGATGCCCGTGGCGGAGGTCGCCCGGCAGACCGACACTCCGGTGGGCACCGTCAAGGCCCGGCTGTCCCGGGGGCGCGTCGCGTTGGCCGGGCTGCTCGCCGTCACCGACCTGGAGGAGGCCGCCGATGCGTGACGACCTGAGCTTCGTCCAACGGGTGCAGCGCGACCTGAGCGAGGTCCGCTGGCCGGAACCGGCGGAGATCCGGGCCCGGGCGCGCCGCCGCAACCGGCGTACCGCCCTGGTGGCGGCCGTGCTCGTGGCGGCCACCACGTCGACCGTCGCGCTGCTCGCCGGTGGTGCGGTGCCCGCGCTGAACACCACCGCCGCGCACCCGGCGGCTCCCCTTCCGGTACGCAACGAGATCGCCCTCGAGGCGCTGCTGCAACCGGCGGACCTGCACGTCGAGACCAGCCCGCCGCTGACCGAGGCGGGCCTCGGCGCTCCGGTACGCGTCGACGACCTGCTGCTCGTCTGCAATGAGGCGCAGGGCCGGACGGCCACCTGGGAGACGTCCCGCTACTCCCGGTCGGTGACCCTCCTGCGGCACCGGCCGCCCGGCGCCGACCACCCCCCGAGCGACCTGCTGCTCAGCCAGGACGTGTACCGGGTCACCCCGGAGGTGGCCGGACGGTTCGTGCACGGCCTGGGAACCCTGCTCGGGCCCTGCGCCGGTTGGCGGGCGGCGGGCCCGACGCAGTGGGGGAACCAGCTGATCCAGGCCGAGGTCGTCCACCGCTGGGAGACGGTGGCGCGCGACTTCACCGGCGACGAGGCGCTGCTCCTGCGGCACACCGTCTCCCAGGCCCGGAACCTGGAGACAGGCAAGCCCCTCGGAGCGACGTCCAAGCCCAGGGCGGTCGCGGTGGTCCGGGTCGGCGACCTGGTCACCGTGCTCAACCAGGGCCGCGACGGTACGGAGCCGGAACTCCGTCGCCTCGCCGCCCTGGCCGCCCGGCGACTGTGCGTAACCGCCAACCCAACCTGCTGACCCACCCGCCCCGCGTCCCCGCGTCCCGCCCCCGCCCCGCGTCCCGCCCAGCCCGCAGTTTCGGGGAAAGTGTCCCCTTGCGGAGGCGGGAGGCCACTCTTTCTCTGTAAATGCGCGCAGTTGTGCGCGTGGGGTGCGTGGGGGCGTGAGGGGGCGGGTGGCTGCGGGGTTACAGCGGGATGTTGCCGTGCTTCTTCGGTGGGAGGGTCTCGCGCTTGGTGCGCAGCACCCGCAGGGCACGGACGATCTGGGTCCGGGTCTCGTGCGGCGGGATCACCGAGTCCACGTAGCCGCGTTCGGCCGCGATGTACGGGTTGGCGAGCGTGTCCTCGTACTCGGTGATCAGCTCGGCGCGCAGCGCCGCCTGGTCCTCGGCGGCCGCCAGTTCCTGCCGGTGGAGGATGTTCACCGCTCCCTGGGCGCCCATCACCGCGATCTGCGCCGTCGGCCAGGCGAAGTTCAGGTCGGCGCCGAGGTGCTTGGAGCCCATGACGTCGTACGCCCCGCCGTACGCCTTGCGGGTGATGACGGTGACCTTCGGGACGGTGGCCTCGGCGTACGCGTAGATGAGCTTCGCGCCGCGCCGGATGATGCCGTCCCACTCCTGGCCGGTGCCGGGCAGGAAACCGGGGACGTCCACGAAGGTCAGCACGGGGATGTTGAACGCGTCGCAGGTGCGTACGAAGCGGGCCGCCTTCTCGCTGGCCGCGATGTCGAGGGTGCCGGCGAAGTGCATCGGCTGGTTCGCGACGACGCCGACCGGGCGACCCTCGACCCGCCCGTAACCGATGACGAGGTTCTGCGCGTACAGCGGCTGGACCTCCAGGAACTCACCGTCGTCGAGGACGTGCTCGATGACCCGGTGCATGTCGTACGGCTGGTTGGCCGAGTCGGGGACGAGGGTGTCCAGTTCCCGGTCGGAGTCGGAGATGTCGAGGTCGGCGGGGGCGTCGTAGACCACCGGCTCGTCGAGGTTGTTCGACGGCAGGTAGGACAGCAGCGCCTTGACGTACTCGATCGCGTCGTCCTCGTCGCTGGCGAGGTAGTGCGCGTTGCCGCTGCGCGTGTTGTGGGTGCGGGCGCCGCCCAGGTCTTCCATGGCGACGTCCTCGCCGGTCACCGTCTTGATGACGTCCGGACCGGTGATGAACATGTGGGAGGTCTGGTCGACCATCACGGTGAAGTCGGTGACGGCCGGGGAGTAGACGGCGCCGCCCGCGCAGGGGCCCATGATCAGCGAGATCTGCGGGATCACGCCGCTGGCGCGGACGTTGCGGAAGAAGATCTCCCCGTAGAGGCCGAGCGACGCCACGCCCTCCTGGATCCGGGCGCCGCCGGAGTCGTTGATGCCGATGACCGGGCAGCCGATCTTCATGGCCAGGTCCATCACCTTGACGATCTTCTCGCCGAAGACCTCGCCGAGGGAGCCGCCGAAGACCGTGAAGTCCTGCGCGAAGACGCACACCTGGCGGCCGTCGATGGTGCCGTAGCCGGTGATGACGCCGTCACCGTACGGGCGGGTCTTGTCAAGGCCGAAGTTGGTGGACCGGTGCCGGGCCAGCTCGTCCAGCTCGACGAAGGAGCCCTCGTCCAGAAGCAGCTCGATCCGCTCCCGCGCGGTCTTCTTGCCCCTCGCGTGCTGCTTCTCCACGGCGCGCGCCGACCCGGCGTGCACCGCCTCGTCGACCCGACGCTCCAGGTCCGCCAGCTTGCCCGCGGTGCTGTGGATGTTGATCCCGGTCTCGGTAGTCACCCAGGGAATATAACGATGGTTCAGGCCGGTGCCGCTGTGCAGTACACCTCACCACCGGGCCACCGCCCGACCCGTAGGCTGGCGGGATGCCGGGTTCCCCGTACACGGATCTGGACCGGCCGCCGCTGTCGGCGGCCCGGCTGCGCCGGGCGCTGGTCGCGCCGCACGGCCCGTGGGCCCGGCTGGAGCTGCGCGCCGAGACCGGCTCGACCAACGCGGACGTCGCCGACTACGCCCGTTCCGGTGAGCCGGAGGGCCTGGTGGTGATCGCGGAGCGGCAGACGGCGGGCCGGGGGCGGCGGGGCCGGGCCTGGCAGTCGCCGGCCCGGGCGGGCATCGCGACCAGCGTCCTGCTCCGGCCCGGGGAGGCCGTCGCGGATCGCGGCTGGCCGCCGGCGCCCCCGTCGGCGTACGGGTGGCTGCCGCTGCTCGCCGGGGTGGCGCTGGTGGAGGCGGTGGGCCGGCTCGCCGAGCTGGAGGCCGCCCTGAAGTGGCCGAACGACCTGCTCGTCGACGAGGCGAAGTGCGGCGGGATCCTGGCCGAGGGGGTGCCGTCGGTGTCGTCGGCGACGCCGCCCGCGATCGTGCTGGGCATCGGCCTGAACGTGACCCTGCGCGCCGACGAGCTGCCGGAGAGCCCGACCGGGCTGCCGGCCACGTCGCTGCAACTGGCGGGCGCGGTGGCCACCGACCGGGATCCGCTGGTACGCGCCCTGCTCCGGTCGTTGGCTGAGTGGTACGCCCGGTGGCGGGCAACGGGCGGCAGCGCCGTCGAGAGCGGCCTGCGTGACGCCTACCTGACGTCGTGCGCCACGGTCGGCCGGCGGGTGCGGGCGCTCCTGCCCGGCGGTGGTGCGGTGATCGGCACCGCGACCGGCGTGGACGCCGACGGTCACCTGACGGTGGCCACCCCGGACACCACCCACAATCTCTCCGCCGGCGACATCCTCCACCTCCGCTGACCTTCCCACCCGCGCGATCTCACGCCTGCCGCCCGGACGGAGGATGCGAAAAGCCGCGAACGTGGGGCCGGAAACGCATGATCACAGGGGAGGAGGGCGGGAGGGCCGCGCGGCTGATCCCTAACGGGCCAGCTGACCGGTTACGGTCTGCGCGTCGTTTCTGTGATGGAGGTCGTCGTGGCGTTTCCGGAGGACGTGCTCACCGAGGACGAGCGCGTCGTGCTGCACCTGCACCCGCACTGGAAGGCCCTGGTGCGGCCGGTCGCGGTGGTGGTGCTCGCCGTCGCCGCGGTCGTGGCGGCGGTGGTCCTGCTCCCGTCGGGTGACGGCGGGTCGGTCGCGCTGGCCGTGATCGGTGGGCTGGCCCTGGTGGCGGTGCTCTGGCTCGCGCTGTGGCCGTTCCTGGTGTGGCGGACCACCCACTACCTGTTCACCGACGAGCGGGTGCTCATCCAGCAGGGTGTGCTCTCGCGGGACCGTCGGGACATCCCGCTGACCCGGGTCAACGACCACGCGATGAACCAGCGGTTCGGCGAGCGGCTCTTCGGCTGCGGCACCCTCACCATCGAGTCGGCGGGCGAGCGCGGCCAGTCGGTGCTGCACGACGTGCCGCAGGTCGAGCGCGTCCAGACCACCCTGTACGAGCTGGTGGAGGCCCACCACGACCGGCATTCGCTGGGCGACGACGAGATGCGTGACATCCTCGCCGACGTCCAGGACGGCAAGCCGCTGCGCGGGCCGAGCTGAGTCGCCGCCCCTCGGGTCACCCGGCCGGGTGACCTGGCCGGGGTCAGGGCCGGCGGGTGCGCCGGGTGCTCGCCTGCAGTTCGGCGGCCAACTCGGCCTCCAGTTCCCGGTCGAGGGTGAGCCCGGGGTCCAGCGGGACCATCCGGCCCTGCGCCGGTGTGCTGGGTGCCCGTGGGCTGCCCGGTGGCGGCGCGGCCTCCTCCAACTCGGAGATGGACTCCGCGAGTTCGGCCACCGGGTCCAGCTCCGCCATGGTGTCCCACTCGTCGCGTGGGACGGAGTGCCAGCTCTCCGCCGCGTGGGCGGGTGCGGGCTGGAAGACGAACGTCCGGTACGACCAGAACCGGAACAGCGTGGCGAGCCCGACGCCCAGGGTCTTGGCGACGTTGAGGGCGAGGAGGCTGGTCACACCGAAGCCGTACTTCGCGACGGCCAGTACGCCCAGCTCGATGAGCAGACCCGCACCGTTGAAAAGGAAAAACAGGGCGTATTCGCGGCGCATAGCCGATTTCGGGCGGTCCCGGTACGTCCAGTGACGATTCATCAGATATGACGTGATCGTCGCCACAACGGTGGCGACGACCGTCGCCTTCAACTGCCCGTCACGGAAAACGGTGAGTGCCAGAGCGTTGAACACCGCGTAATTGATAACGGTGTTGATGCCGCCGACGAGGCCGAATTTGAGCGCCTCGTGGACGAACTTCTGCCAGCGCTCGGGCAGGAGACGGACAAGACGCATGCGGAACACCTTAAGCGAGTCGACGGGGCCGGAACGTCCCGGCCGGACGGGTAGGGCGGCAGCTCACGCCCCGTGTCGGTCCTGCTTCACTTCCGGAGCATCCGGAGTTCCCGCTGCCACGAAGACGAACCGTCGGTAGGACCAGAACCGGAAGAGCGTCGCCAGCCCGGTGCCGACGACGTAGCTGGCGATGTTGTCGGCCAGCGGGGTCTGGAAGATCTCCGGCCAGACGCGGCCGAGCCCGTACCGGCTGATCGCCAGGACCGCCACCGTGATGCCGAGGCCGACCCCGTTGAAGAAGAAGAACAACGCGTACTCGCGGGCCGGGTTGGCGCCCCGCCGGTGCCGCCACGTCCAGAACCGGTTGCCGAGGAAGGCGAAGGTCGCCGCCACGACCGTGGAGATGGTCTTCGCGGTCACCTGCTCGACGCCCTGCGCGGCGGTGAGGAAGTTGAAGAGCGCGAAGTCGATGAGGAAGGCGATCCCGCCCACGGTGGCGAACTTGCTCAGCTCCCGGACGAGATGACCGAACCGGTCGAGCAGGGAGCGGAGCAGACCCGGGCGGGTCTGCCGGGAGCCGGGCTCCCCGATCATCGTCGCGGCCACCTCGCGAGCGTACCGGCTGCGGGCTCGCCGTACGGGTAGCAACGGCGAGCGGGGCTGGTGGCGACGGCGTCGATGAGCGGAGCGTAACCGTCCCGGCGATGCTCCGCAGGAGGTTCGCCGAACGTCCCGGCCGGACTCTCGGGATCGGACGGCGGCGGCGGGTGTCCGGAGGTTCACCGCAGGATTTGCGTGAAACTGCGCGCGAAAGCGGGTATCAGCTCGTGATGCCGCAGCATGGCCGTACCTTGTGCAGTTCTTCACAACCAGTCCCACTGACTGGCGACGCAAGCCGGTTTACGCTGAGGCCAATCCCAGGTTTCCACGAAGACGACGCATAGGCGCCGTCAAGACTCGTGCATCCCATAGATCGGTCAGCGTCGACCACAAGGAGAGGTGTCATGGTTGCTCCGGCCACTGTTCGGGGTATCGATCAGGCCCCGACGTCCCATCCCAAACTGCTCGCCTGGGTCCGAGAGGTCGCGGAACTGACCACCCCCGACCGGGTCGTCTGGGTTGACGGGTCCGACGAGGAGTGGCGCCGCCTCACCGACGAACTCGTCGAAGCCGGCACCCTGATCCGCCTCAACCCGGAGAAGAAGCCCAACTCGTTCTACGCGCGTACGGACCCGACGGACGTCGCGCGGGTCGAGGAGCGCACCTTCATCTGCTCCGTCGACGAGGCGGACGCCGGCCCCACCAACAACTGGATGGCGCCGGCCGAGATGAAGCGGACGATGACGGAGCTGTACCGCGGTTGCATGCGCGGTCGCACCATGTACGTCATCCCGTTCTGCATGGGCCCGGTCGAGGCCGAGAACCCCATGTTCGGCGTCGAGATCACGGACAGCCCGTACGTGGTCGCCTCCATGCGCATCATGACGCGGATGGGCGCGAAGGTCCTGGAGGCGATGGGTGACGACGCGGACTTCGTGCACGCGCTGCACTCGATCGGTGCGCCGCTCGCGCCGGGGCAGCAGGACGTGGCGTGGCCGTGCAACGAGACGAAGTACATCTCGCACTTCCCGGAGACCCGGGAGATCTGGTCCTACGGCTCCGGCTACGGCGGCAACTCGCTGCTCGGCAAGAAGTGCTACTCCCTGCGTATCGCCAGCGTGATGGGCCGCGACGAGGGCTGGCTCGCCGAGCACATGCTGATCCTGAAGATCACTTCGCCGGAGGGCAGGGTCTACCACATCGCCGGCGCCTTCCCGTCGGCCTGCGGCAAGACCAACCTTGCGATGCTGGAGCCGACCATCCCGGGCTGGAAGGTCGAGACCATCGGCGACGACATCGCCTGGATGCGGTTCGGCCCGGACGGTCGCCTCTATGCGGTCAACCCGGAGTACGGCCTGTTCGGTGTCGCGCCCGGCACCGACTGGAAGACCAACGCCAACGCGATGCGGACGCTGGAACGCGGCAACTCCGTCTTCACCAACGTGGCCCTGACCGACGACGGGGACATCTGGTGGGAGGGCATGGGCGAGCCCCCGGCGCACCTGATCGACTGGAAGGGCAACGACTGGACGCCGGAGAGCGAGAGCCTCTCCTCCCACGCGAACAGCCGGTTCTGCACGCCGATCACCCAGTGCCCGATCCTCGCCGAGGACTACTACGACCCGAACGGCGTGCCGATCGACGCAATCCTCTTCGGTGGCCGTCGCCGCGACACCATCCCGCTGGTCACCGAGGCGCGCGACTGGGTGCACGGTGTCTACATGGGGGCGACGCTGTCCTCGGAGACCACCGCCGCCGCCTCCGGCGCGGTCGGCGTCGTGCGCCGCGACCCGATGGCCATGCTGCCCTTCATCGGCTACCACGCCGGGGACTACTTCCGGCACTGGATCGAGATGGGCAAGGGCGCCGACGGCGACGAGTCGAAGCTGCCGAAGATCTACTACGTCAACTGGTTCCGCAAGGACGCCGAGGGCAACTTCCTCTGGCCGGGCTTCGGCGAGAACTCCCGCGTCCTGAAGTGGATCATCGAGCGCATCGAGGGTCGCGCCGACGCCGTCGAGACCCCGATCGGCATGGTCCCCGCGTCGGACGCGCTCGACGTCGAGGGCCTGGACATGACCCCGGAGGACGTCCGGATCGCCCTGAAGGTCGACGTCGACGAGTGGCGCGACGAGCTGCCGATGGTCACCGAGTGGTTCGAGAAGTTCGGTGACAAGCTGCCCGGCGTTCTCTGGGCCGAGCTGGACGCCCTGCGCGCCCGGCTCGACGCGGAGCCGCGAAAGTAGGTGTGGGCCCCGTGCCCGCGGGGCACCTGGTGATCCCATGAGGACGGCCGCCGAGACCACCCAGGTCCGGCGGCCGTCCGCCGTCCGGGCGCTCACCACGCTGCTGGCCGTGACCGCGGCGGCGACCGTCGTGGTGGAGCTGCTCAATTTCTGGTACGCCCCGGAGCAGGGCGTCGGCCTCGCCGTCCGGACCGGTTGGGCACTGCTGCGTTCGCTCGGTTTCCTGCTGCTCATCGGTCACGTCCGGCGCGGGCGGACGGTCGCCCGTCCGCTCGGGCTGATCCTCGCGGTGACGACCGTCCTGGCCGTGGGCCGGCTGATCGTGCCCCGGCAGGGCGTCCCGCCGCTCCCCGGGCTGATCGGTTTCGCGCTGCTCACGGCGCTCTGCACGGCGGTGGTGTGGCTGCTGTACCGCTCGCCGGCGCTGGCCGGGCACCTGGTCCGGCACCGGCCCCGGCTGGTCATCGACCGATCCGGCATCTCCTGGCGGGAGGTTGCGCCGCGCCGGCCGGAGACCAGTGCGTGGCTGCTCACGGCGCGGGTGGCCGCGTTCACCTACAGCCCGTTGATGCTCGTTCCCGCCCTGGTGGCCGGTGGCGCCGTCCTCGACGGCCGGTTGGCGGCGATACCCGCTGTGCTGCTCTGGGTCGGCGCCGGGATCGTCGCCAGCTACGCCGTGCTGTTCTGCACCGCGTTCCTGCTGCGCGGCAAGCAGTGGGCCCGCACCGGCCTCGTCGTGGTGACGTTCGGCGTGCTCGCCGTCGACCTGCCGCTCTGCTGGTGGCTGCTCGGTGTCGACGGCCTGGTCCGGGACGGCGGCCCGCTGGTCGCGGCGGCGCTGCTGGCCCTGTACTCGCTGCGCCGCGCCCGCTGAGGCGGTAAACCACGCGGTGCCTGGCCGCCCGAGTCCGAGCCGTGCTGATCCCACATCCGGCGCGGTATCGACGGTGGTGGCCGCCGGCGGGGCAGGATGGACCGGTCCCGGCCGGAAAGGGGTTGTCCGTGGACGAGTTCGACGTGGTGGTGGTCGGTGCCGGACCGGCCGGGTCGGCCGCCGCGCTCGCCGCCCGCCGGGCGGGGGCCCGGGTGCTCCTGGTCGACCGGTCCGGCTTCCCCCGGGACAAGGCCTGCGGCGACGGGATCGCCGCGCACGCGCTGGACGTCCTCGACGAGCTGGGGGTCCCGGACGCGGTGGCGGGCTACGCCCCGCTGCCCGCGCTGCGCCTGGTCGGGCCGGGCGGTGGCGCCGTGGCGCGGCGGCTGCCCCGGCCGGCGTACACGGTGCCCCGGACCGTCTTCGACGCCCGGCTGGTCGCGGCGGCGGAGGCGGCCGGCGCCCACCTGACCCGGCACGCGGTGCGCCGGGTCGAGGTGCGCGCCGACCGGGTCGTGCTGGACGGGCGGATCGCCGGGCGGGCCGTGGTCGGGGCCGACGGCGCCGGCTCCGTGGTGCGCCGTGCGCTGGGCCACCGCCCGAACCCGGACCGCCACCTGGCGCTGGCCATCCGGGGGTACGCGCCGGCGCTGCCCGGTCCGCCGGAACAGCTCATCGTCACGTCGGCCCCGCGCTGGCCGGCGTACGCCTGGTCGTTCCCGATCGGCGACGGCCGCGCGAACGTCGGGTACGGGGAGGTGCTGCGCGGTGAACCCCTGACCCGGGCGCACCTGGTCGAGCGGCTCGGCGCGCTGCTGCCCGGCACCGACCCCGCGACGGTGACCGACCTGCGCGCACACCACCTGCCGCTCTCCACCCACCGGCCGGTTCCGGGTCGGGGCCGGATCGTCCTGGCCGGGGACGCGCTGTCGCTGATCAACCCGTTCACCGGCGAGGGGATCTTCTACGCGCTGCTGTCCGGGGCGCTGGCGGGTGCCGCGGCGGCCGGCGCGCCGGAGCAGGCCGCCCGGCGGTACGCGGCGGCGCTGCGCCGCCGACTCGGCGTACACCTGCGGCACAGCTCGGTCGCGGCCTGGCTCGCCCGGCGGCGCCCGGTGGTCGACGCGGCGGTGCGGGCGGCCGTCCGCGACGACCGGGTGTACCGGACGGTGGTCGAACTGGGACTGGGCGACGGCCGGCTCGACGCCCGTACGCTGGCCATGATCGGCCGTGGTCTCGCCACGCGGGAACGGCATCCCGGGCCGTGAGGCGTCGCTCCGGTCGCTACCCTGACAGGTGATGACTCTGCGGAACCTGGTCTATTCGGTGTACGAGCGCCGGCTCACGGCGAAACTGGCCGGCAAGCCGGTGCCCCGGCACGTCGGCGTCATGTGTGACGGCAACCGCAGGTGGGCCAGGGAGATGGGCTTCGTCGACCCCAACGACGGTCACCGCGTCGGCGCCGAGCGGATCAAGGAGCTGCTGCGCTGGTGCGACGCGGCGGGCGTGGGCCACGTGACCCTCTGGCTGCTCTCGACCGACAACCTCTCCCGCCCGGCGGCGCAGCTCAACCCGTTGCTGCAGATCATCGAGGACCTGACGACCGAGCTGGCCGAGGAGGGCAACCCCTGGCGGCTGCGCATGGTCGGCGCGCTCGACGTGCTGCCGGCGCACCACGCGGCGGCGCTGAAGGCGGCCGAGGAGCGCACCCGCGACCGGGCCGGGGGCGCGCAGGTCAACATCGCGGTCGGGTACGGGGGCCGCCGGGAGATCATCGACGCGGTGCGCTCGCTGCTCCACGAGCACGCCCGGGCCGGCACCACCATCGAGGAGCTGGCCGAGGTGCTCGACGTGGACCACATCGCGGAGCACCTCTACACCCGTGGCCTGCCCGACCCCGACCTGATCATCCGCACCAGCGGCGAGCAGCGGCTGTCCGGCTTCATGCTCTGGCAGTCCGCGCACTCCGAGTTCTACTTCTGCGAACTCAACTGGCCGGATTTCCGCCGGATCGACTTCCTCCGCGCGTTGCGCTCGTACGCCAACCGGCAGCGCCGCTTCGGTACCTGACGAGCCGGCCGGACGGTGCCGGCGTGTCAGGCGAGCCGGCGGGCGGCCTCGGCGTGTCAGGCGAGCCGGCGGGCGGCGTCGGTGAGGAAGTCGCCGAGGGCGGCCGGCGAGTCGATCGTGAGGTCGGCGGCGTCGGCGACCTCCTGACCGGTCTCCGGGTTGGCGACCGCGACGCAGACACCGAAGAAGTGCGGATCTGCGGCGGCCCGCGCGCGCAGCGCCGCGAAGGCCTTGATGTCGGAGACGTCGTCGCCGAAGTACCAGGCGCCCTCCGCGTCGCGGACCACCTCGTCGATGACCATGCCCTTGTCCCGGTCGACCGGGGGTTTCAGCTCCAGCACCATCCGGCCGGCCTGGACGCGAAGGCCGAGCTGCTCGGCGCGGGCGTGGCCCCACTCCTCGATCGTCGCGCCGAGTTGGGGCGCGGTGCGCCAGTGCAGTGCCACGGAGAGCCGCTTGTACTCCACCAGCGCGCCCGCCGGAAGCTCGGCGCGGGCCTGGTCGGCGAGGTCCGCCATGGTCGGCACCCAGGGCAGGGCGGCCGGCTCGGTGACGATCTCGCCGCCGGAGTGGCTGTGTTCCAAGCCGTAGAGGCCGTAGAGGTCGACGCCGGCGAGCCCGCCGAGGCGGTCGCGGAGGAACTCGACCGGCCGCGCGGAGACGATCGCGACGCGGCGGACGACGGGGGCGAGCGCTTCGATGGCGGCGAGCACCTTCGGGGCGGGCTGCACCGCCGTCGGGTCGTCGTCGACCGGCGCGAGGGTGCCGTCGAAGTCGAAGAAGAGGACTGTCCCGGCCGCCCGGGCCGCGGTCGCGCGCCAGGCCAGGTCGGCGTTCAAGGGGGTCTTCGGCTGCTGCTTGCCCAGATTCAACGGCGGCACGCGCGACAGCGTACCCCGGGCGGAGCGGCTCATTCCCGGCCGTGAGCCACCCCCTCCACCCGGCCTTCGGGGCGGCCGGTCCGCAGGCCGGCGTCGCGCTCAGCGTTCGGCGGCTCCCCGTCCCCGGCGTCCGAACGGAACGACGGCGGCTTCCTGGCTGTGGCTGAGCAGGTACCCCTCCACGAAACCGGTGTTCCGGTCGCCGGCGCTGGTCTCGATCTCGTTGAGGCGGGCCACCAGGAACTCGGTGAGCGCGCTGACCCGGTCGTTGAGCCGGTCGTGCAGCTCGGCGAGCACGGCCAGGATGACGGCGGTGCCGGTGGCGGTGAGCGTGAGGAGGTTGACGAGCATGGGAAGCTGCCCGCCGTTCACCGCCAGGGTCACCGCGTTTCCGGTCACGCACAGTGTCAAGGACACGGTGGCGACCACGACTGCCAACCACTTCAGGGTCATGGACAGACCCCTCCTTCTGTCCCGCAGGGCTGGGTTCGGCCTTGTCCCGTCCCCCCGCCGACGACGAGCCCAAGCAGTACGAATACGGACGCTAGCGTGCCGATCCGGGCCCGGGAGCGAAACGAATGAGTCTGACCAGCCGTTCTTTCGCCATCTGAGGAACTACCCGGCCTCCTGCCCTCGCTTTCGGACATCGGCCGGGAGAGTCGGGCGATATGCGAGGTAGCGGATGGTCTCCCGGATGTGGAACTTCTCCGCGTCCGACACGTTGGGATCCACCAGGCGGCGCAGCAGCGCCTCCACGTCCGGGTCCATCGGGGGTGGGTTCGGCGCGCTCCGGGGGGTGGTCCGCCGGTCCCAGCCCAGCGCGGCGAAGGCGGTCGCGGGGTTGAGGCCGAGGCCCTCGCAGAACGCCACGACGCGTTCCGCCTCCGGGTCGCTGGCCCAGTCGCCCCGGACCCACCGGTTGATCGTCTGCCGGGAGACGCCGGTGCGCCGGGAGACCTCGGTGCCGCTCCACGCCCGGGTGGCCCGTGCCTCGTCGAGCGCACGGCGGACGAAGGTGGCGAAGGCGATCTTCCGTGCGTTGGCCGTCTCGGTCACCTGGTGACCGTACGACCACCCGGCTGCCGACCGTTGGCCTGGCACGCGGTTGTCACGCGAATGTGACGGCCGCTTCAGATTCCCGGTAAACGATCCGGGCTCGTTCTTGAGGGGTGTCACCTGGGCAGAATAGATAGACTTAGGTGCGGGTGTAATCAGACGAAAAGCTGATACTGTCACGCTCATGGGACACTCTACGGTGTGTCACGTGCAGGAGACGATGAGTGCTCGCATGTGTGACATCTCCGGCACGAGGGGGACGCGGTGACCGAACTCGCCACCCGGGCCCAGGCCTTCGGCCTGATCGCCGACGGGGTCGCCGCCGGGCTGTGCGCGCCCTGGCGCCTCTACCTGGCCCGCGGCTGCCGTTACCTCTCCCTCAGTGTCGGTGACCGCGCGGAGTGGAACGCCTGGCGTACCCACCTCGGCTGCCCCGAGCTCAGCGTCCGCGTCTACGACGCCGGCGGGGAGATCCGTCGTGCCTCGGTGGCCGAGGTCGTCCTGGACGGATGCCGGATCAGCGTGGAACTGGTCGAGGAGGTCAGCACGGAGGACCTCGACCAGCTCCTCGTCGTCGATCCCACCCCGGTCGAGCCGGAGGAACGATGAGCGCACACGTACGGCGGTCCGGAGCGGCCGGATGAGTCCACTCCTCGCCGTCTTCCTCGTCCTCGTCCTGGCCGCCACCAGCTACGCCGCGGGCCGCCTGCACGGTCAGCTGAGCTACCGGATCGGCTACCGCTTCGGCTACCGCCAGGGCTACTTCGACGGTGACCGAGGGGCCTGGAACCGGCGCCGCCGGGACGCCCAGGCGGCGATCGCGTCCGCGCTCGCCGGGCCACCCCCGGCCAGCGCCGCGAGCCGTACCCGGGTCGCCGCCACGGTGGCCCGTCCCGGCACCACCTACACCGGTTCCGCCGCCGCCCCGGTCAGCGGCCGGCAATCTCCCGGGACGCCGGTCAGCGACCGGCAACCCACCGGGACGCTGGTACGGCGGACCGGCTGAGCCCGGCCGGCGGGAACCCGAGACCCGCCGGCCGGTACCTGGCGGCGCGGTGCGTCGTCCGCGGCGGGCACGCACCGTCGGGACCGGCTCGGTCCGGTGCCGTGGCCCCACCGGCCGGGATGCGCGCAGGGGGCATGCATCCCGGCCGGCCCGCCGGCACGCCCGCGTCCCCCGCCCGTGGAAGATCCACGCCCGCCCTCTAGCCGGGACGGGCCGGCGCGGCTAGCGTCTAGGCATGGCACGGGGTTGTCCCGGGCCAGCCGGCAAGCCCGGTTCTGCGACCTCGCGCACGGGGCCCGCATCCGACCCCGTGTCCCCGGGCACCGGAGGAGGCGGAACGCGGATGGCGGGTGCCCATCTGCCGGAGCAGGCCTGTGACGACTCGCCGTACGACCGCCGGTGCCGATCAGACCCCGGCCGCGACTGCCACGACCCGCCGCACCAGCCGGAGCCGCCGCGCCGCGGCCACGCCGTCCGGCACCGAGGAGCCCCGACCAGCCGGCCAGGCGTTCGTCCTGGACACGTCGGTGCTCCTCGCCGACCCGGCGGCGTTCCACCGGTTCGCCGAGCACGAGGTGGTGCTCCCGCTGGTGGTCATCTCCGAGCTGGAGGGCAAGCGACACCACCCGGAGCTGGGCTGGTTCGCGCGCCAGTCCCTGCGGTTGCTGGACGAGCTGCGGGTCCGGCACGGGCGGCTGGACCGGCCGGTGCCCGCCAACGACCACGGTGGCACGCTGCGCGTCGAGCTGAACCACACCGACGACGGGGTGCTGCCGCCGGGCTTCCGTACCGAGTCCAACGACGCCCGCATCCTCTCGGTGGCCCTGAACCTGGCGGCCGAGGGGCGTGCCGTCACGCTCGTCAGCAAGGACATGCCGCTGCGGGTCAAGGCGGCGTCGGTGGGGTTGCGGGCCGACGAGTACCGGCACGGCCAGGCCAGCGACCCCACCTGGACCGGCATGTCGGAGCTGGATCTGACCGAGGAGGAGATCGCCCGCCTGTACGCGGGTGAGTCGCTGGACGTGGACGCCGCCGCCGGGCTGCCCTGCCACACCGGGCTGGTGCTGCACTCGACCCGTGGCTCGGCGCTCGGCCGCGTGCTGCCCGACAAGACCGTCCGCCTGGTCCGGGGTGACCGGGAGGCGTTCGGCGTGCACGGTCGTTCTGCCGAGCAGCGGATCGCCCTCGACCTGCTGCTGGACGACGCGGTGGGCATCGTCTCGCTCGGCGGCCGGGCGGGCACCGGCAAGTCCGCCCTGGCGCTCTGTGCCGGCCTGGAGGCGGTGATGGAGCGCCGCCGGCACCGCAAGGTGGTCGTGTTCCGCCCCCTGTACGCGGTGGGCGGCCAGGAGCTGGGCTACCTGCCCGGTTCCGAGTCGGAGAAGATGTCGCCCTGGGCGCAGGCGGTGTTCGACACGCTGGGCGCGGTGATCCACGAGAACGTCCTCGAGGAGGTCACCTCCCGGGGCCTGCTGGAGGTGCTGCCGCTGACCCACATCCGGGGGCGCAGCCTGCACGACGCGTTCGTCATCGTCGACGAGGCGCAGTCGCTGGAGCGTGGGGTGCTGCTGACCGTGCTGTCCCGGATCGGCCAGGGCTCCCGCGTGGTGCTCACCCATGACGTCGCGCAGCGGGACAACCTCCGGGTCGGGCGGCACGACGGTGTGACGGCCGTGATCGAGGCGTTGAAGGGGCATCCACTCTTCGCCCACGTCACGCTCACCCGTTCGGAGCGGTCGCCGATCGCCGCCATGGTGACGGATCTTCTGGAGGACAGCCCGATCTGACGCACCTTTGTCCCGGATCATCCGCATTTTTGGTGTGGCACAGATCACATTTGGTTCCCACCGTTTCCCATCAGCCTCACTGTGCGCGATCGTGTCCCATTGAGCGCTCGCGCACCACAAAGATCGTCAGTGATCGTTCGTCCCAACCTCCGGGGCGGCGACCGGCGGCCCCCGGCGGTCGGGGCGCTCACGGCGCGGCCCACCCGTCCGGGTGCGGATCCGCGCCGTGTCCTTGCCCCCGACGAAGGGACACTTCGTGAGTCGGCTGTGGAGCCGGTTGGGTGCCCGAACGGCCGCTGTCGCGCTGCTCTCCGTGGGCGTCGCCGGCGGCTTCTATCTGGGTGACGACCGGGATCAGGGCCAGCACGCGCAGGTCGGCGTCGCGATCGAACAGGCCGGGCTCCAGGTCCGGCCGGTGCACTCCGCGAAGGAGCGGACCGCCGAACTCCAGGCGAAGCTGCGGACCGCCGCCGCCGCCGAGGCGGCCGCCGAACGGAAGCGCCTCGCCGCCGCGGCCGCCGCGTCGCGCAAGAAGGCCCGCGACGCAGCCGCCAAGGCGGCCGCCGCGGAGCAGGCCGCCAAGGAGAGCAAGCCGTACGACGGGCCGATCCCGTCCTCCTGCGAGGAGTACAGCGGCAACCGCAAGACCGGCTGCGCGCTGATGATCGACGCCGGATTCGGCATCGACCAGTTCCCGTGCCTGGACCGGCTCTGGAAGAAGGAGAGCGGCTGGAACCACAAGGCCCGCAACTCCTCGTCGGGCGCGTACGGGATCCCGCAGGCGCTGCCCGGCAGCAAGATGGGTTCGGTCGCCGACGACTGGCAGACGAACCCGGCCACCCAGATCAAGTGGGGCCTCGGTTACATCGAGGGCCGGTACGGCACACCGTGCAAGGCGTGGGCCCACTCCCAGGACGTGGGCTGGTACTGATCGAGCGGCGACGGCGGGGTGTGCTCCAACACACCCCGCCGTCACCCTGTCCGGCCTCCGGTTGGCGTCCCGGGTGGCAGCATCCGCCGTCACCTGATAGCTGTTGACGGGTGAGCCTCCTGCCGGGAAGCGGCGATCCCAACCGGTTCGGCACCGAAGCGTTCTACGCGGCGCTCGGCCGGGCCTTCGTCGCCATGTGCGCGGTGGTGCCGTTCCTGTTCCTGATCGAGGCCGCCGACCAGGGCCTGGCGCTCGCGCTCGACCCGACCGCCGGCATCATCCCCAAGCGCATCGAGGGCCTCGACGGGGTCTTCTTCTCGCCGTTCCTGCACCACGGGTTCGACCACCTCTACAGCAACAGCATCCCGCTGATCCTGCTCGGCACCTTCGTCCTCGCCGCGGGTGCCCGCCGCTTCCTCTGGTCGACGCTGATCATCGTGCTGGTCAGCGGTCTCGGCGTCTGGTTCACCGGCTCGCCCAACTCGGTGGTGGTCGGCGCGAGCGGCGTCATCTTCGGCTACCTGGGGATCCTGCTCACCCGGGGCATCGTCGAGCGGAGTTGGTGGAACTTCGCGGTCTTCCTGCTCGTCGGTCTGCTCTACGGTTGGCAGCTGGTCGGCATCCTCCCCACCGACGAGCGGATCTCCTGGCAGGGCCACCTGTTCGGGCTGCTCGGCGGGATCGTCGCCGCGATCATCTTCCGGCGGCGCCGGCCCGACCTCGGTGGCCCGTACCACTCGGAATCCACGCTCTCACTGCCCTGACCAGCGCCGACCCGCGACCCGTCACAGCCGTGGGACGTTCTTGCCCGGGGCCCGCCCGCGCCCTTACCGTCGCAGGATCAGCATCCGTTGATCCGTTGAGCGGAAAGCGACGGTACGCCCATGCGCGAGGTCGATGTCGCGGTGATCGGGGCCGGCCCCACCGGCCTCTTCGCGGCGTACTACGCCGGTTTCCGGGGGCTCTCGGTGGCGGTGATCGACGCCTTGCCGGAGCCCGGCGGCCAGATCACCGCGATGTACCCGGAGAAACTGATCCACGACGTGGCCGGGTTCCCCTCGATCAAGGGCCGGGACCTGGTCGCCAACCTGGTCGCCCAGGCCGCCCCCTTCGACCCGCTCTACCTGCTCGGCATCCGGGCGGAGAAGCTCTCGTACGCCGACGGCCGCCCGGTGCTCGGGCTCGCCGGCGGCGAGCAGCTGGCCTGCGGAGCCGTTCTGGTCACCGGTGGGCTCGGCAGCTTCACGCCCCGCCCGTTGCCGGTGGCGGAGCACTTCGTCGGCGGCGGGATCGTCTACTTCGTGCCGCAGCCGACCGACCTCGCCGGCCGTGACGTCCTCATCGTCGGCGGCGGCGACTCCGCCTTCGACTGGGCCCTGACCCTCCAGCCGCTGGCCCGCTCGGTGACCGTCGTGCACCGCCGGGAGAAGTTCCGCGCGCACGCCGCCACCGTCGCCCGCGTCCTGGCGTCACCCGTACGCGTGATCGTGAACGCCGAGGTGACGAGGCTGCACGGCGACGGCACGGTGACCGGCGCCGAGATCACCGTACGGGGCGGCGCGGCGGAGCTGCTGCCGGTCGACACCGTCGTCGCGGCCCTCGGCTTCACCGCCGACCTCGGCCCCCTGGCGGAGTGGGGGCTGCGCCTGGACCGCCGGCACGTCCTGGTGGACAGCACGATGGCCACCAACCAGCCGCGGGTCTTCGCCGCCGGGGACATCACCGAGTACCCGGGCAAGGTCCGGCTGATCGCCACCGGCTTCGGGGAGGCCGCCACGGCGGTGAACAACGCGGCGGTGACCATCGACCCGAGCGCCCACCTGTTCCCCGGTCACTCCTCCGACGGGACCTGATCTCCGCCGGTCCGTGGCCGCATCGAGACCCGGCACTGCGACCGTACGACGATGGATGCTCGTGTCCCGGACCGCGGCGGGGCGGCGCTGGCCTGGCTTGGCCACCCGGCGACGGTGCTCGCGCTGACGGTCCTCGTCGTCAACGACCACGTGTTGAAGCCGGCGTTCCCCGGCCCGGTGACCGGCAAGCTCAGTGACGTCGCCGGCCTGGTGCTCGCGCCGCCCCTGGTCGCCGTGCTGCTCACGCTGGTGGCACCGCGCCTGCCGGCCCGGGCCGCCGTCGTGGTCGGGCTGGTGTCGGTCGGCGCGGGGTTCGCGGTCGTCAAGTCCAGCGGGTACGCCGCCGACGTGGCCTCGGCGGCGTGGACCGTCCTCGCCGGCCCGTCCCTGGTCCGGGCCGACCCGACCGACCTGCTCACCCTGCCCTCGCTCGGACTGGCCTGGTGGGTCTGGACACGGGCCCGACGCCGGCCGGTGGGGGCGCGGGCGGTCCGGCTCGTCCGGCTCGTGGTACTCCTCCCGGCGGCGATGCTGGCGGTCGCCGCCACGAGCGCCGTGCACTACCCGTACGCGATCGGTGCGGCGACGCTCGACGGCCGGCCGGCGATCTCGACCGGTGGCGGATGCTGCGCCATCTGGCCGGAGACGCCCGCAGACGGCGCGTGGTGGATCGGTGACGGCGGTTCGTGGCGTCCGGCCTCGGAGAGCGAGACCGCCCGGCTGAACAGCGCCCCGTCGCCTCGACCGCCCGCCTGCACCCCGGCGGGCGACCGGTGCTACCGGCCGGTGTCCGGTCACCTGAGGGTGGAGGAGAGCGACGACGGCGGCCGGTCCTGGCGGACCGGGTGGGAGATCTCGGACGCCCGGCGGGAACCGCTGGTCCGTCGGCATCCCGATCCCGGTGACCCGGCGCGGCACTTCTCGTCCCGGGCGTTGGCCGTGTTCGAGACCGGCGGCGGGCACAGCGTCGTCGTCGCCAACGGCCGGGACGGTTTCGTGGTCCGGCATCCGGACGGCCGGTGGGAGCGGGCGGGCTGGTTGGGCGTCGAGGGCGACCACGACCATTACCGGAAGTTGCCGGAGCCCGGGGTGAGCGACCCGGGCGAGCGCGGCACCGACGTCCTGCTCACGGTCGTCCTGGCACTGATCCTCGGATTCGCGGTCCTCGTCGTGGGCGCGCAGCTCGCGGTGCGTCGCTCCGGCGGCAGCTGGGTCTGGGGGGTGGTGGCGGCGCTGCCGGTGGCCGGGTCGGCCGGCCTGCTCGCCGAACTGTGGGACCGGACCGACGACCTGAGCGTGCTGCCGGTGACCGTCGTTGTCGTGCTACCGCTCGGGGTGCTGGCCGCCGGGGCGATGCTCCTCGTCGCCGGGGTCCGGAAGGTCCGGGGCGGCTGGTGGGGTGAGGTGTTCCGCGCCTTCCTGCTCACCGTGCTGCTCGCCGGGGTCCCGCTGCTCGGCTGGCTCTACGCCGTGCCACCCCGTACGTGGACGGCGGTCACGCTGGCGGTGCTCGCGACCCTGCCGGGCCTCTGGCTGGCCCGGCGGGCCGCCCGGCTGGCGGATCCGGCGCTCGTCCCGCCCGCGGACCCGCCGTACCCGCCGGTGCCGTCCGGCCTGCCGCCCCGGTAACCGGACCGGCCCTGAGCCGCGGGAAGGGACTCCCGGGCGCCGGGCGGGCGCCCCCTGCTCACCGGCGGGCGGCGACGAGGACGGCGACCAGCGTCAACGCCGCACCGACCAGCGTGGTCGCGTCCGGGTGCGAGGCGGCGGTCGGCAGGGCCACGTCCAGCAGGACGGCACCGACCACCTGCCCGGCGATGGTGGCCAGGCCGAGCAGCAGGACGCCGGTGAAGCGGACGATGGCGGCGGCCACGGCGATGAAGACGATCCCGATCAAACCGCCCAGGTAGAGCCAGGGTTCGGTCGGCGGCGAACCGGCGGGGAAACCGCGTACGGCGACGTCGACCGCGAACACGACCAGCAGGGCCAGCGTGCCCACGGTGAAGTTGACCAGCGTCGCGGTCAGCGGGCTGCCGGTCGCCCGGCCGACCAGCCCGTTGACGGCCTGCTGCCAGGCGATGACCACCCCGGCGAGCAGGGGCAGCAGGGCCAGCGCCAGCGCCGCCGGGTCGCCGAGCCGCCCGCCGACCGCCAGCACGACAGCGACCACGGTGAGCGCCGCCCCGGCGAGGCGCCGCGAGGTGACCGGCTGGCGTCCGGTGGGGCCGACGCCGGCCCGGTCGACGAGGAGGCTGCTGCCGGACTGGCCGGCGACCACGGCGACGGTGAAGACGGCGACGCCGAGGGTGCCGATCGTGACGCCCTGGGTCGCCACGAGGAAGGCGCCGCACACCCCGCCCAGGCAGTGCCAGGGGCGCAGCGTCCCGGCGGCGAGCGCGCGCCGCAGGGCGGCCACCCCCCGCCGCCCGCGAGGGGTGGCGGGGACCAGCACCAGCAGCACCAGCAGCCCACCGCCGAACGAGACCACGGCGGCGGCGATCCCGTCGGCCAGGCGTACGCCCAGCTCGCCGTTGATCCGGGACTGCACGGCCACGGCGACGCCGGAGACGGTCGCGAGAACCACGCCGGTGAGCCGGTGGGTCGCCGGCGGGGTCGGCCGGGCCATCGTCCCGGCGGCGCTCACTCCTGCTCGGCCAGGGGGCGGCCGTCGAAGTCGACCGCCGAGTACAGCGCCAACTTCTCCAACCGGTGGTACGAGTCGATGACGCGGATCGTGCCGCTCTTGGAGCGCATCACGATCGACTGCGTGTACGCCCCGCCGGCCTTGTAGCGCACCCCGCGCAGCAGGTCGCCGGAGGTGACCCCGGTGGCGACGAAGAAGCAGTTGTCACCGGTCACCAGGTCGTCGGTGGTGAGCACCCGGTCCAGGTCGTGGCCGGCGGCGAGGGCCTTCTCCCGCTCCTCGTCGTCGCGCGGCCACAGCTTGGCCTGCATCACGCCGCCCATGCACTTGAGCGCGCAGGCGGCGGTGATCCCCTCGGGCGTGCCGCCGATGCCCATCAGCACGTCGACGTCGGACTCGCCCCGGGCCGCGGCGATGGCGCCCGCGATGTCGCCGTCGGAGATGAAGCGGATGCCGGCGCCGGCACGGCGGATCTGGGCGACCAGGTCGTCGTGCCGCGACCGGTCCAGCACGCAGACCGTGACCTCGGACACGTCGGTGCCCTTGACCTTCGCGATGCGCCGCAGGTTGTCGGCCACGCCCGCGTTGATGTCGACGACGTCCGCGTACGCCGGGCCGACCGCCAGCTTCTCCATGTAGAACACGGCGCTCGGGTCGAACATCGCCCCGCGCTCGGCGACGGCCAGCACCGCCAGCGCGTTCGGCATGCCCTTGCTCATCAGCGTGGTGCCGTCGATCGGGTCGACCGCGACGTCGACCTCGGGACCGGTGCCGTCACCGACCTCCTCGCCGTTGAAGAGCATCGGCGCGTTGTCCTTCTCGCCCTCGCCGATCACCACGACGCCCCGCATCGGGATCGAGTTGATCAACTTGCGCATCGCGTCGACGGCGGCGCCGTCGCCGCCCTCCTTGTCGCCCCGGCCGACCCAGCGGCCGGCGGCCATCGCCGCCGCCTCGGTCACCCGGACCAGATCGAGGGCGAGGTTGCGGTCGAGATCCTGTGGGGTCCGCGTCCTGGTGTTCGTCATGACGGCTCCTCCTCGCGACGATGCGGGGTGGCCCGGCAGGGCGCGGCGTCGCCGCTGCCGGCTTTGTCGCTGATCCTCACACGATCGCCGGTCGCGCGTGGTGGCGGGGCGGTGATGGGTTGAATACCCCTCGTCGGGCGGCTGCGAAGATGTCGGGGTGGAACCCGCACAGCCTGCCGACCGCGTACCCGCCGACACCACCCCGCCGGAGGGCCGGCCGCCGGTGGCCCCGGAGGACCGGGCCCGGGCCGTACCGCCGGGGGAGCCGGCCCTGGTCGATCCCGGCGGCCCGGTCGCGGAGGCCGGCGCCGCCGAGACCGGGGAGCTTCCCGCGCCGCCCGCCGCGGCGGAGCCTCGGTCCGACCGTTCGCCGAAGGACATGGCGATCTCCCTGCTCGTGCTGCTGATCCCGATCGTCGTGCTGCTCGCCTTCTACCGGGGCTTCCTCGGCGGTGACCAGCCGGCGGTCGTCGACACGGCGCCCGCGCTGGAGTCGGCGCGGGCGGCGAACGCGTTCCCGGTGAGCCAGCCGGAGGGGCTGGGCGAGGGGTGGCGGCCGGTACGGGCGGACTTCCGCACGGTCGAGGGCGGGGCGAACCTGCGGCTGGGTTACGTGACCCCCGAGGGACGCGGCGCCCAGGTGGTGCAGAGCAGCGTGCCGCCGGAGCGGCTGCTGCCCACCGAGCTGACCGAACAGGGGCAGCCACAGGGCCAGACCGACCTCGGCGGACGTACCTGGCAGCGGTACACCGCCCGGGGCAACGAACAGGCGCTGGTGCTGCTCGAACCCGACCGGACGGTGATCGTGGTCGGCGACGCCCGGGACAACGAGCTGCGGGCGCTGGCCGGGGCGCTGAACTGAAGCCGCCCCCCACGTGTCGGCCGGATGGGCTAATCTGCCCGGGCTCGATGCCGGTGGATTCACACCGCCGGCTGCCTTCCGCTGTGAAAGAGAAGATTTGTGAACATTCGACGGTGGAGCGTCGGCGTCCTCGCCGCCACCCTGTTCGTCCCCGGCCTGGCCGCCTGCAACTCCGACTCCGCCGAGCCGGAGGCCGGGGCGGGCGCGACGGTGCCGGCCGACCCGAAGGAGGCGGTTGCCGCCTCCACCAAGGAGATCGAGAAGGGCAACTTCACCTTCACGATCGCCGGTGACGGGCTGACCGGTGAGGGCCTGGTGCACAAGCCCAGCAACAGCGCCACGATGAAGGTCACCTTCGACGACGGCTCCGGCTCGACGTTCGCCATGGACCTGATCCACATCGCGCCGGAGAGCTGGGTGAAGGTCGACTTCGGCGACCTGGCGGCGAGCGTCCCCGCCCTGGCCAAGATGAAGGACAAGTACCAGCACCTCGACCAGTCCAAGGTCAAGGACTCGGACCTCGGCATCAACCTGTCCGAGGACCTCGACCCGGCCGGTTCGGGCGCGCTCATCAAGGCGATCACCGAGGTCGAGAAGACCGGTGAGGGCACCTACGCCGGCAAGATCGACGGCACCGCCGTCAGCGACGCCGACGCCCTGGACGCCGACCTCGTCAAGGCCCTGGGCGACCAGGCCAAGGCGCTGCCGTTCACCGCGAAGCTGGACGCCGAGGGCCGGCTCAGCGAGCTGGTGATCTCGGTTCCGGCCGCCGGTGAGACCAAGGCGCACGACATCAAGGTGACCTACGCCAACTACGGGGCCGCCCAGGCCGCGCAGAAGCCCCCGGCGGACCAGGTCATCGAGGCGTCCGAGCAGACGTACGAGATGTTCAAGTAAGACGATCCGGTGAACGAGGGGCGGCTGCGGCCGCCCCTCGTTCGCGTTTCCGGCCCCGGTAGGGGGACACCGACGACGCCGGTGATTGTGGGACGCCGCGGCAGGGAACAGACAGGGGTGCGGCCCGACCGGCTCCGGCAGCCGGACGCGGCTCGCGCGGCGCGGCCGGTGGTGGCGTGCGCCGCCCGGTACCGGCCGCCCCGGGGCGCGCCGGGTGACGCACCTGGGAGACACAGATGACTGTTCGACGCCTCAGCGCCGGCCTGGTGGCCGCCGCGTTGTTCGTGCCCGGTCTCGCCGCCTGCAACGCCGACGGGACCCCGCAGGCCGGCTCGTCGGCGACCCCGAGCACCACCGCGTCCGGGTCCGCGCCGGCCACCGGGATCCCCGGGGACGCCAAGCAGGCGCTCCTGGACTCGACGCGGGAGATCAGCAACGGCAACTTCCGCTTCACCATGTCGGGTGCCGGCTCCACCGCCGAGGGGCAGGTCCACGAGCCGAGCCAGAGCGCGCAGATGAAGGTGTCGCTCGGCCGGCCGACCGACGACCTGTCGATGACGCTCGACCTCGTTCACATCAAGCCGGACAGCTGGGTGAAGCTGGACCTCGGTGGCCGGGCCGCCGACAGCGTTCCCGGCCGGCAGAACCTCAACCTGGGCAAGTACCAGCACCTCGACCAGACCCGCATCCAGGGCAACCGGAACCTCGGCTTCGACTTCGACCGGGTCGACCCGGCCGGCAGCGCCGTGCTCACGCAGGGCATCACCGAGGTACGGCAGACCGGCGACGGCGCGTACGCCGGCACGCTCGACGTGTCGAAGGCGGCCGACGCCGGCTCGATCGACCCCGCGGTGATCTCCGCTCTGGGTCCGCAGGCGCGGACGGTGCCGTTCACCGCGAAGCTGGACCCGCAGGGCCGGCTGAGCGAGATGGTCGTCCAGATCCCGGCGGCCGGCCAGTCGGCCGCGCAGGAGATCCGGATCACCTACTCCGACTACGGCAGCGCCACCCCGGCCCAGAAGCCGCCGGCGGAGCAGGTGGTCGAGGCGCCCGCGGAGTTCTACAACCTGTTCAAGTGACGCCGCTGCGGGGGCGGTCCCAGGGCCGCCCCCCGCCGCTGCTTGTCGGCTGGCTCGGGGATGAGGCCCGGCGGCCGGGGTCCGGCCCCAACCGGGCGGATGCCCGGCGCGGGCCGATCAGGACTCGGCCGGCTCCCGCCGGGCGGCGTCGAGGCGGGCCCGCGCGCCGTCGAGCCACGCCTGGCAGATCCCGGCCAGCTTCTCGCCGCGCTCCCAGAGCGCCAGCGACTCCTCCAGCGTGGTGCCGCCGGCCTCCAGCCGCTCGACGACCGACGCCAGCTCGGCGCGGGCCTGCTCGTAGCTGGGCCGCTCGTCCTTCGTCTCCTCGCTCATCGACCCCATCCCACCACACCGCCCCGACACCGCCGACGACCGCCGTCGCGCCGGTGTCGGCCGGGCCACCCGTGCGCCGCGATCACCCGGAGCGGCGTCAGCCGTCGACGGTCGCGGCCAGCTCGCCCTCGGCGAGGCGTACACGCAGCGGATCACCCTTGGCGACCTCCGACGCCGCGCGGACGACGTGGCCGTCGGCGCGCTGCACGATCGCGTACCCCCGGTCGAGGGTGGCGGCGGGGGAGAGGGCCCGCAGACGGGCCAGCGTGTGGCGCAGGTCGTCGTCGGCGGCCGCGAGCCGGTGGTCGAGGCAGCGGCCGGCCCGCTGGCGCAGCCCGGTCACGTCGGTCATCCGCTGCTCCACCATGACCTGCGGGCGGGCCAGCACCGGCCGGGACCGCAGCAGGTCGAGTCGGTGCGACTCGCGGTCGACCAGGTTGCGCACCGCCCGCTCGAGCCGGGACCGGGCCTGCCCGATGAGGCGGACCTCCTCGGCGAGGTCCGGGACGATCCGTTTCGCCGCGTCGGTGGGGGTGGAGGCGCGGACGTCCGCGACGTAATCGAGCAGCGGCGCGTCGGTCTCATGGCCGATCGCGCTGACCACCGGCGTACGGCAGGCGAACACCGCCCGGCACAGCGCCTCGTCGGAGAACGGCAGCAGATCCTCGATGCTGCCGCCGCCCCGGGCGATGACGATCACGTCGACGGTGGGGTCGGCGTCGAGCACCTTCAACGCGTCGAGGATCTGCGGCACCGCCGACGGGCCCTGCACCGCCACGTTGACCGTCCGGAACGCGACGGCCGGCCAGCGCCGGCGCGCGTTGGTCAGCACGTCGCGCACGGCGGCGCAGGCCCCGCCCGTGATCAGCCCCCCCC
>JAEYGD010000460.1 GCA_023402505.1 Actinomycetes bacterium | reverse complement strand
ACCAGGAACGGCACCACGTGGCAGCTCGCCCCCCACCTGCTGCCCTGGTGGTAGACGTTGCCGAACAGCTCGGACAGGGCGCGGTGCCGGATCGGCACCTCCGCCGAGCGCAACGCGCGCAACTGGTCCGGTACGTCGACGGCGGGGCCGTACGCGTGGTGCAGCGATCCCCACGGAACCGCGTCGACCCCGGCCAGTGGGTCGGTCAGCTGACTCATGCGGTGGTTCTACCAGCGGCAGCGGCTGACGTCGGTCCGTGGCGTCCATGGTCTGGGTCGGCCGGCTCGCCGCGAGCTGCCTGCGCGGGACAGCCAAGGCGGGCCGGTCCTCGTAGGATCGTCGATCATGGGGAGCGCTGCGGTGGTTCTGTGGGTGCATGGCGGTGGGTGGCATTCGCGCGACAGCACCGACGTGTCGTTGTTCGAGGCTCTCGGCATGCAGGTGGTGCCTGCCCGATACCGGCTCAGCGGTGAGGCGACCTGGCCGGCACAGCTCGACGACGTGCGCGCCGAGGCTGCCGCGGCCCGGGTGCCGGGGCTGCCGCTCATCGTGGCGGGGGCGTCCGCCGGGGCCCATCTTGCTCTGCACCTCGGGCTGCGGGGAGTGAACCGCGCCGGAGATGTGGACGCGGTCCTGGCCTTCGAACCGCCGGTCGACCCGCTTGCGCCGGACTGGCCCCGGGCTCGCGCCGAAGGGAACCCGTGGCATCAGCTTCTGGGTCACGTCCCCGCGCCCGGCGACGCGGCCACGCTCGACTGCACCGTGACGTCGCACGCCGGAGCCGGGACACCGGTGCTGCTCATGCACGGCGTGAACGACCTCGCCGTGCCGCCGACACAGACGCTCAACCTGGCCACGACGCTGCTCACCGCCGGTCACCCGGTGCACGTGATGGTCACCGACGGGGCGCACGGCGAGCTGGACCTGGACCGCCCCGACGTCGCCGCGTTCGTGCGACGGTTCCTCGCCGGACAGACGGCCGGACCCGGGGAAGACGCGTAGGAAGAGATGTCCCTGTCAGCCGCACCGAGCCGGGAGGCACCCGAACAGTCCCGCTGACCTCGCACCAGGCCCGGGCGGCGGGCGCTACGGCCGGGCGGTGGCGGTCCGCTGGCGTGCCGACTCGTACAGCACGACGGTCGCGGCGGTTGCCGCGTTGAGCGAGCTGGCGGACCCGGACATGGGGATCCGGACGAGCTGGTCGCAGGCCTGACGCCAGCCGGAGCTGAGCCCGGTGGTCTCGTTGCCGATCAACGTCAGGGTGGGCTGGGTGAAGTCGTACTCGGCGGCGTCGAGTGCGCCGTGCTCATCGGTTCCCACGATCGTCATCGAGATGCCGTTGGCGCGGATGTCGGCGACCCAGGACAGGACGGCCTGGTGCGAGGGCACCCGGATCACGGGTAGGGCGAACAGCGATCCGGTGCTGGCCCGGACCGCCTTCGGGTCGTACGCGTCGGCGGCGTGGCCGGTGACGATGACGCCGGAGGCACCGAAGGCGTCCGCGGACCGGACGAGGGTGCCGATATTGCCGGGGCTGGCGGGCCGGTCGAACACGACGGTGAGCATGGTCGGCGTCACCGGGATGCGGCACAGGTCGTCCTCGGGTAGACCGACCACGGCCAGCAGTTCCGGAACGGTGTCCGCCTTGCCGCCCAGCTCGTGCATCAGTTCACGGGCGACGGCGATCTTCTCTGCCCGTACGGTGTCCAGGGTTTCGCGTGCCCAGCCGGACAGCTGAGCGCCGGCGTCGTAGAGCAGCTCTCGGATCTGCCAGCCGTGTTCGACGGCCATGGCGATCGGGCGTACGCCCTGCACGAGGAACTCGCCGCGACGCTGCCGCTTGGTCCGGTTGTGGAGCAGGGCCTCCCACTGCTGGAACCGCGCATTGCGGCCACTCACCCGCAGGCCCACCCCAGTCCTCGCCTCCTCGCGCGTCACCCGACCGGTGTCACCGTACCCGTGACCGCCGGCGCAGCCGCCACAACGTCGCCTCGCGTGGTTGCGGCCGACCGACCGTCTTCCTGTAATACGGTCGAAACCCGGCCGTTCGATCACCGCGTGGGCACCTCCTGCCGGCCCGCGGACCGACCTGGGGGAGGACCCATGTCCGTCAGACTCGACAACGTCGGCATCGCCGTGCGCGACCTGGACGCCGCCGTCGCCTTCTTCAGCGACCTCGGCCTGACGGTGCTCGGGCGCGCCCGGATCAGCGGCGAGTGGGCGGACACCGCCGTGGGTCTGGACGGCAACACCGCCGACATCGCCGTGCTCCAGACGCCCGACGGCAACGGCCGCATCGAGATGTTCCAGTACGTCCACCCGGACGCGATCGAGGCGGAGCCCGTCCAGCCGAACACCATCGGCATGCACCGCGTCTGTCTTGCCGTGGATGACATCGACGCCGCCCTCGAAATCGCCGCCCGGCACGGCTGTCACCCGCTGCGCGGCGTCGCCACGTACGAGGACGTCTACAAGCTGACCTACCTCCGTGGCCCCAGCGGGATCCTGGTGATGTTCGCCGAGCAGCTACCGAAGGCGGACTGAGCCTCCGGCGAACCAGGCCGGGTGCGCCTCACCCCGCGGTGCCGGCGGCCGGGGCTGCGGAGATGTCCAGCAGCGCGCCGAGCTGCCGGAAGGCCTCGGGCCTCACCCGGTACCAGACCCAGGTTCCGCGCCGCTCCGAGTCGACCAGGCCGGCCTCGCGCAGCACCTTGAGGTGGTGGGAGATGGTCGGCCCGGACAGCTCGAACGCCGGGGTCAGATCGCAGACGCACATCTCCGGCACCGACGCGATCATCGACATCAGCCGCAGCCGAACCGGGTCACCCAGGGCCTTGAACAGCGGCGCGACCGCCGCTGCCTGGTCGGGGTCCAGCGGGCGGACCGCGATCGGGGAGCAGCAGGCGACCGCGACGAGGTCCACCACCGGCAGCTCTTGTTTCGACATGCGTCTAGCTTGACAGATTTCGAAACAGGGTGCAATGTAGGTCTTGCTTCGAAAAACATCTAGGCAAGGGGTGGCCGGTGGTGCTGAAGCCCCGCTACGGGCGCAACCGCACACCGCCGCTCCCGCCCACCCGTCCGGAGGAGTCACCATGTCCCGTGTCCAGCTCGCCCTGCGCGTGTCCGACCTCGAAGGCTCCGTGGCCTTCTACTCGAAGCTGTTCGACGTCGAGCCGGCCAAGCGCCGCCCCGGCTACGCCAACTTCGCCATCGAGAACCCGCCGCTGAAGCTCGTACTCCTGGCGGGTGAGGCCGACCAGCCCACCGTCATGGACCACCTCGGCGTGGAAGTGTTCACCACCGACGAGGTCGGCGCCGCCACCAAGCGACTCACCGACTCCGGCCTCGTCACGCTGGAGGAGAACGACACCGAGTGCTGCTACGCGCTCCAGGACAAGGTCTGGGTACGCGGCCCCGGCAACGAGCCGTGGGAGGTCTACACGGTCAAGGCCGACTCGCCGCAGCTGGAGAAGGCCGCCGAGAGCGCCTGCTGCACCCCGGCCGCCGAGAAGGAGCCGGCCACCAGCGGGGCCGCATCGAGCTGCTGCTGACCGACGGTGTGCGCGCCTGCCGGTGACCTGCCGGCAGGCGCGCACAGCTCCGGCCGGACCGGGGCAGGGCTCGATCGGTATCAGTGCCGGGGCTCCCACCGGAAGTACCGGCCCGCCACGAGCAGCGCCACCAGCAGCCAGACCAGCAGCACCCCGAAGGACGGCAGCGTCTCGACGACGACGCCGGCGAAGCTCAGGGCCTGGCCCTCGTCGGTGCGACCGAGCCAACCGACGCGCATGACCTCGGTGAACGGACCGTTGGGCAGAAACCAGAGCACCCGTTCCAGTGCCTCGGGCAACGCCCCGAGCGGCAGCAGCGCACCCGGCGTGGCCAGGAAGATCACCACAGTCGGCAGGGTGGTGAGCATGGCCGCCTCGGAGCTGCGGGTGACCGCGGAGAGCGCGGCCGAGAACGCTGCCATGATCGAGCAGCCGAACAGCAGCGCCACCACCATGACCGCCGGGTTGCTGGGCACCGGCAGGTCGAGGAACAGGACCGCGTAGAGGGCCAGCACCACGAACTGGGCGAGGAAGATCGCCACGGTGCTGCTGGCCGTACCGAACAGGATCGTACGGTCCGAGGCGAGCCCGGCGCGCAGCCGCTTGAGCACCAGTTCCTGGCGGCGTGCGGCGTACACGGTGGTCAGGTGGTGGTGTACCAGGAAGACCATGATCAGCGTGGTGACGCTGACGACCCGGCGTACGCCGGGCACCGTCTGGCCGCGGTACTCGCTGACCAGCAGCAGGGCGATCATCAGCGGGGTCACCACGGACATCGCGGTGGACGTCCAGCTGCGGCGCAGCGCCAGCAGCTCCATCTTGAGCATCGCGGCGATCTGCCACGACGGCCTGGTCGCACGGTCGCCGGACGCGGCGGTGGCGTCGGGGCCCGGCGTCGTCATCGTCCCGTTCATCGGGCAACCTCCGCGTGCTGGCCGGTCGGGTCGTGGTCGGCGGCGATGTCCAGGAAGACATCCTCCAGAGTGGCCGGTCGGGCCGACAGGGAAGCCAGCTGGATGTTGCCCGCGTTGGCCCATTCGAGCAGCCGGGTGAGGTCGGTCTGGAGCTGGCGGGACTCGTAGGTGACCCGGTCGCCCTCGACCAGGCGGGCGGCGTGCGGCAGGTCGGGCAGCGCTTCCGTGGTCGGCGGCCGGAAGCTGATCCGGGCGGGCAGCGTACGCACCACGTCCTCTGGCGCCCCGGTGGCGACGACGCTGCCACCTCGCATGATCGCCACCCGGTCGGCGAGGACCTCCGCCTCCTCCAGGTAGTGCGTGGTAAGCAGGACGGTGGTGCCGCTCCTTTGGAGCTGCCGGACGACGTCCCAGGTACGGCGGCGCGAGGCCGGGTCCATGCCGGTGGTCGGCTCGTCGAGGAAGAGCACCTCCGGGCGGCCGAGCACGGCCAGCGCCAGCTCCAGCCGCCGACCCTCGCCGCCGGAGAGCTGCTCGACCGCGACGTTCATCCGGTCGCCGAGGTCGACCAGGTCCAGCACCTCCGCGGTGGTCCGCGGCCGGACGGTGAGGGACCGCCAGGTCTCCACCGTCTCCCGGACGGTGAGCGCACCCGTGAGTCCGCCGTGCTGGAGCATCACCCCCGTCCGGGGCCGCACCGAGTCGCGGTCGCGGACGGGATCCAACCCGAGCACCCGCACCCGGCCCGCCGTGGCCGGTTGCAGCCCTTCCAGGACCTCGATGGTGGTGGTCTTCCCGGCGCCGTTCGTGCCCAGCAGCGCGAACAGCTCACCCCGGCGGATCCGCAGGAAGATGCCGCGCACCGCCTCGAACTCCCCGTAGCTGCGGCGCAGCCCGTCCACTTCGATCACTACGTCATCCATGCCCACCACGTTGTCGTCGTCGGGCGGCAGTTCCAACCCGCGGCGCGTCACGTCCCGACCGCGCCGTACGCATGCCCGACCCGTGTGATTCCCACGGCGGTGGCATGCCGGGTCGGCCACCCCGTCCCCGAATGCAACCGACCCGGCCCTGGCCGAACGGCCACGTTTCGTCGTCCCTGCCATGTGCCGTTTGCCGTCGCTTCATCGATAGCTGGCGTCGTGACGTGACGATTACTGTTGGTTCATGGAACTCGCAGCGGGCTGGAACCTCGATGCGGCGACCCTCGGCCGGCTCAAACTGATGGAGTCCCTGTTCGACTCCACCTCCGGGCGGCGCAACCTCCCGGTGGGAGCGTTCGAGGGCAAGGGCCTGCGCAGCATGCTGTCGGCGGAGTTCGTCGGATACTGGCTGGACATCAAGTTCCTGGCCGGCGAAGGACTGCTGGAGCGGGTCTGGATCGGCAACCTGTCCTACTGGGCGCTCACCAACCAGGGCATCCTGCTGGTGGAGGACATCCGGCGCCGCCGCGCGGACCCCGCGGAGCGGCGAGTGGCCTGCCGCGACGCGCTGCTGAACTGGTCGTACCGGAACCCGCACGGCCAGCACGTCGACATCCGCGAATTCGGGGCGTCGCCGTACGCCCGGTTCTTCGGTGAGCACTTCCCCTGGGCGGAGGTCAGTGCCGCGCTCGAATGGCTCGAACGGGCCGGTCTCGTTTCGGTGCGGCTCATCGGCGGTCACGACTCGTCGCTACACGTGGCCACGACAACGGACGGAGCAGAGATGGTCGAACGCGGCCGGTCCACCCGCCAACTGAACGAATCAGCCGGAAGCGTGAGCTACCACGTGAGCAACTCCACCGGCGTGGCGATCTCCCACCACGGCACGAACAGCCCGCAGACCGTCACCGTCGGCTCGACGCCGGTCACCGACGAGCTGCGTACCCGCCTCACCCAGCTTGCCGAGGCGATCGAGCAGGCCGTCCCGGCGCTCGGGTTGACCGAGGCCAACCGGGCGGAGGCGCTCGGCATCGCCGCCGAGATGCGGTACGAGTCGCGGCAACAGACCGCGGATGCCGGCAGGCTGCGCAAGCTCGCCAACCGGCTGGGCGAGGTCGCCGTGAGCGGCTCCGGCTCGGCCCTGGGCGCCGGCATCGTGGCGCTCGCCCAGCAGCTCGGTGCCCTGATGAGCTGAGCGGCGTCGACCACGGGTCACACGAGTCACCGCCGGTGTCCGGGGCTGGCGCCGGTCATCGGATCGAAGTGGACCGTACGCACGCCGATCCGGGCGGACCTCGACGCCTAGAGTGCGCGGTGTGACCGTCGAGGTGCCCTTCGTTGCCCTTCCCGTCGACCAGTCGGACGTCCGCTATGCCCACGGCCCCGACTCGGCGCCGCAGCCCGGCGTGCCCGCCGGTCAGACCATCGAGTTCGACTGGACCAGCAGTGCCGTCTATCCGGGTACCTCGCGGAAGTTCTGGGTCCATCTTCCGGCCCGGTACGACCCGTCGCAGCCGGCGGCGCTGATGGTGTTCCAGGACGGGCGGTGGTACCTCGACCCGGACGGGGAGGTCCGGGGCGCGACGGTCCTGGACAACCTCGTCCACCGGGGTGACATCCCGGTCACCGTCGGCGTGTTCGTCGATCCGGGCGTGTTCGACGGTGCCGCCGAGCCGAAGAACCGCAACGTCGAGTACGACGCGTTCGACGACCGCTACGCCACTTTCCTGTTGACCGAGATCATTCCGCAGGTCACCGAGCGTTACTCGATCAGCCAGGATCCGCGCTGGTGGGGGATCTGTGGCGGAAGCAGCGGCGGCAACTGCGCTCTCACCGTCGCGTGGCTGCGCCCGGACCGGTTCCGCCGAGTGATCTGCTGCCTGTCCAGCTTCGTGCAGATGCCAGGCGGAAATCCGTACCCGGATCTCATCCGCGGCGTCCACCGCAAGCCGCTGCGCATCTTCCTACAAGCCGGCCACCGGGACCTGCACTGGAACGAGCCCGAACGGAACTGGCTCGCCAGCAACCTGCGGGTCGCCGCTGCCCTTGCGGAGGCGGGCTATGACTTCCGGCTCGTGCTCGGCGACGGCGGCCACAGCCCCAATCACGGCGGGGTCCTCCTGCCGGACGCCCTGCGTTGGCTGTGGCGGCCGTTGGATCCCTGATGGGCTCACCGGCCGGGCGTGCCCGGGGTACGCCGCCTCTCCTCGTAATGGCCGACCGAGCGGCGGCGTCTGGGACCGGATCGAGCCGATCATCCTGGGTACGCTCTGCGCGCGGGACGTCGCCGTGACCGTGTACGACCGCGGATAGCCACCGGCCGGGTGCTCGGGCGGGTCCGGTGGCCGCCGCCACCGGACCTCGAGTGCCCAGCCGGTGCGAGCCTGCCTGGGTTGCGCCCGCTCAGAAGTCGTCGATGTTCACGGTGATCCGGTGTTCGCTGGATTTCCAGTTCGGCACGACGAGCACGTCGAGCCCGCCGCCGCGTTGCCCGACCGCGATCGACACGAGACCGAGGTGCGCCGGGGCGGCCGGGATGAACACGTCCATGCCGGTGATGAAGGTCTGGCTGAAGAACTCCGGCAGCGGTGCGCTCAGGTCGGTCACGCCGTCGCTGCCGTCGTCGAAGGCGAAGATGCCGATGGTCCTCTTGGCGCGTGGTGTGTTCGCCGCGTTCAGGATGTCCCGACCGTTGATCCACAGCCGGTCGCCGGCCTCGCCCTGGTCTCCCCACCACTCCTTCTGGCGTTGGATCGTCAGCGCGGTGTGCCGGTCGCTGGTGTCGACCAGTGCGCCGAGACCCTCGCCGGGCTCGCTGGTCAGCAGGCGTACGAACGAGTCGGAGCGCAGGAACGGCTGGAAGTAGAAGTGGTGCGTCGGGGCGCCGGCGCGGACGACCGCGAACTCGTAGCGTGCCGTGGCGAGCACCGGGATCGGCCCGAACGAGCCGTCGCCGGTCAGCGGCAGGCGGTGCGCGGGCCGGTTCGACAGCCGGCCGCCGGTCAGCGGGTTGACCGGATAGACCTCGACCGTCGCGCCGGTCACGCCCACGTTGCTCGGGAAGAGCACCGCGCGCCCGGAGACGCGAGCGGTGCCGAAGGGCTGCGGCACGATCCGCGTCGTGTGCGGCGCGCGGCCCTGGAAGAACCGGAAGATCTCGCCGAACGACTCCGCTGACGAGACCGTCTGCGTGTGGGACTGGTCCGGGAAGTAGACGTTGCGTGCGCCCACCACGGCTCGCGCCGGGTCGCCCTCGCCCCAGATCGCGAGCGTCGACACGCCGTTGGGAGGTGACGTCGCGGTGCGCCCGTCGAGGTTGACGTAGTGCGCGACCCGCGCGGCCCGGGCCGGCGAGCTGGTGAGGTAGCCCTGCACGACGAAGGTGCCGAGAGAGTGCGCGAGCAGATCCACCCGGTCGGCGCCGGTCGTCGCCAGCAGCCGGGCGATCCGGGCGTCCAGTCCCGCGTAGATCTCGGGCAGGAGCGTGACGACGTTCGGTGAGTCGTACTCGTGCGCCTCGATGATGTCGATCGGGTAGCCGTTGCTGGCCAGGCGCTTGGCCTGGGTCTGGAACTGTGACGCGGACCCGGCGCTGCCGTGCACGAAGATCACCGGCCGGTACGACGGCGTGGCCGGTGCCGCCGCGGCGGTGGACGGAACGGCGACGGACGGGCCGGCGGCGAGCGCGACCCCGGTCAGTAGCGCGAGCAGCCTTCGACGTGAGGTGTGCATCGATCCTCCGGAGAGCGGACAGGTTTCTGCACTGCGAGCGCAAGTATCGTCTCAGGGCGATGGCCCCCGGTCCAGACATCCGTGGCGCTATCGTCGGGGAATGCCGGAGCCGTCGCGGCGGGTGGTCAGCGCGGAGCGCGTCGTGCGGGCCGGCTGCGCGTTCTTCCTCGACCACGCCACCGTGGACATGGACGCCCTCGCCGGCAGCCTCGTGATCAGCAGGGCGACGCTCTACCGGGTCGTGCACAGCCGCGACGTGCTGCTCGGTGACGTGCTCTGGCGCCTCGCGGACCGGCAGCTCGCCCGGGCCCGGGCCGAGACCGTCGCCACCGGCGTCGACGGGGTGCTCGAAACCACTCGACGGTTCGCCGCCACCGTGCGGCGGACCCGGCCGTTCCGCGCCTTCCTGCGTGCCGAGCCGGGGACGGCCGCGCGGGTGCTGTTCACGCCGGCCGGCGGCGTGCACGGCCGGATCGTCGAGGCGCAGAAGGCCATCCTCGCGGCCGCGGCCGCCGATCCCACCTGGTCACCAACGGACCTCGACGGCACCGCCTTCCTGTACGTGCGGATCGTCGAGTCGATGCTGTACGCGGAGCTGATCAGAGGACGGCGCACCGACCCGGTCACCGCGGAACGCGCCGCGCGGGCCGTGCTCGAAGCCTGCTGAGCGCCGGCTGCGACAGCCGTCTCAGCTTCGCCCCGGCCGATTCCCAACCCCATCGACACGTGCATATGGTGCGGCCAGGAAGCCCGTCGTGAAGGAGCCCCCGGCATGACACGATCCCGGCGCCTCGCCGTCCACGCCGCCGGACTGGCCGCGACCATGGTCGCCACGCTTCTCGTGGCGGCACCGGGGCACGCGTCACTGGCCGCAGAACGTGAGCCGGTCGCCCGTGCCGACGTGCACGGGCCGATCCCGGGCACGGTGCCGGGCGATCCGCTCGCCGATCGGCTGGCCGACACGTACCCGTTCTTCTCGACGCCGTTCGACCTGGCCGCCAAGGGTTACGTCGAGGAGGAGTTCTACCTCTCCGGCCGGGCCGACGGCTGGGACACGGCCGGCAACCGCGTCGCCACCGACGTGCCGTACGAAACCCGGCTGGTCGTGCGCCGGCCCGCCGACCCGCGCCGGTTCAGCGGCGTCGCGCTGGTCGAGTGGCAGAACGTCACGGCCGGGTACGACCTCGACGCGCTCTGGAACGCCGAGAGCACCACCCGGGCCGGGGACGCGTGGATCGGTGTCTCCGCCCAGCGGGTCGGCGTCGACCAGTTACGCGGCTGGAGCCCGGTGCGCTACGGCCGGCTCGACGTGACCGGCGGGGGCCGGTACGTCGCGGACGAACTCTCGTACGACATCTTCGCCCAGGCCGGCAAGGCGATCGCCGACCCGCGCGGTGTCTCGCCGCTGGGCCGGCTGCGGGCGCGCACGGTGCTGGCCATCGGTGCCTCCCAGTCGGCCGGCCGGATGACCGTCTACTACGACCGGGTTCTGCCCCGGGTGCAGCCGGTGTTCGAAGGGTACGGCTTCGTCGTGGGCTCCGCGCCGACCCGGACCGGCGACGAACCGGTGTTCCAGGTGCTGTCCGAGACCGACGTACGCACGCCCGTCCGCCCCGCCGACACCGATCGGTTCCGCCGGTGGGAGGTGGCCGGCGCGGCGCACAGCGGCTCCAACGGCCAGGTCTACCGGGCGCCGATCCAGGAGCGCGACCTGGGCGCGGCGCCGGCGTACACCTGCACCCGGCCACCGTTCAGCCGGGTGCCCATGCACCACGTCACCGCCGCCGCGTACGCCCACCTGGTCCGCTGGGTCGAGCGGGGAACTCCGCCACCGACCGCGCCGCCGCTCGTGTTCAACGCCGACGGCAGCAAGGCCCGCGACGCGTACGGCCTGGTCCGGGGCGGGATCCGGTTGTCGCAGGTGGCCGTACCCACCGCGCTGAACACCGGCGACAACACCGGCGAGTCCTTCTGCGTACTGTTCGGTACCTACCAGCCGTTCGACGACGCCACGCTGGACCGGCTCTACCCGACCCGCGTGGGCTACCTCGGCCGCGTGGCGGCCACCGATGTCCGCAACATGGCCGCCGGTTACCTCCAGCCGGCCGACGCCGCCGAGAACCTCCGCGAGGCGCTCCGATCGGGTGTGGGCCGCCGGTGAACGATCACGGCCCGCCACGCTGCCGCTCCGCACAGCACGAGAACCCGACGGCCGGGACGGCCGGACGCGCGGCCCGGTCGCGGTGGGCCGTCCTCGGTGCGAGATTGTTCCCGCCGTACCGATGAGCCTCCGCCCGCTCGGTGGTCCTACCACCATCGAGCATCTGCGGAAGGAGCAGACATGGGTGCGAAGGACAACGACGGCTTCGACGGTGCTGCGGCTGTCACCCGGTCACTGCTGGGCTGGGGGACGGTGGCCGGCCCGTTCTACCTGGTGGTCGGCATCGTGCTGGCGTCGACCCGCGACGGGTTCGACCCGGCCCGGCACCAGTTGAGCCTGCTCATGCTCGGCGACAACGGCTGGATGCAACGCACGAATCTCATCCTCAGCGGTGTGATGACCGTCGCGGCGGCGATCGGATTCCGTAGAGTGCTGAACGGGCCGGGCGGTGGTCGGATCGGGGCTCTGGCCGGCGTATACGGGCTGGGTGTGGTCGGCTCCGGCATTTTCGCCCCGGACCCCATGCGCGGGTTCCCGGTCGGCGCACCGGAAGAGGTCACCCTCAGCGGCATCCTGCACATGTGCTTCGGGCTGGTTCAGTTCGTGGCCCTGGCCGCGGCAGCCGTCGCGGCGGCCCGCTGGTTCGCCCGGCGCGATGAGCGTGGTGTCGCGATCTACTGCCGGATCAGCGCCGCCGTCATCCTCATCGGCTTCGCCGGCGGCGCCGCCCTGTCGACGACCGGTGCGGGAGTGGCGCTGCTGTGGCTGGCCGTCGTGGCCGGCTGGGCCTGGCTGCTGGTCGCTTCACTCCGTGCGTACCACATCGTCCCCCATCCCGAGGCTCACCGACGCATCGCCGTCACCGGCTGACCGTCAGCGACCGATCCGTTCTCGACGCGCACCGGACAGCGGACCACCGGACGCGGCCCGCTGTCCCGAGCGCCGCCTGGGTGGTGTCGGCGCGCGGGCGCCCGGTGCCCTACGCCGGCGCGGGTCGGTACCGCACGTCCAACTCGGCCGTCGGGTCGGCGGCGCCGACGCGGTGCAGGTAGACCGGGCGGCCCCCGAGATGTTCGTAGAGCCGGATGCCGTCACCCAGCAGCACCGGCGCGATGTGCAGGTCGATCTCGTCGAGCAGCCCACGTTCGAGGAGCTGCCGACCGATGTCCGCCGACAGCACCTCGACGTTCTTGCCGCCGGCCGCCGCCAGCGCGATCCGTACCGCCTCGGCCACGCCGCAGTCGAGGAACGTCACCCCGTCCGCGGGCTCCGCGTCCTCGGGGTGGTGGGTCAGCACGAAGACCGGCCCGGTCCACGCGCCGCCGTAGATGGTGCCGGCGTCGGGGAACCGGTCCCAGCCGCGCCGGCCGCCGAGGACGGCGCCGGTCGTCTCGACGTACTACTGGACGAAGCCGGGCCGCGGGGAGATGCCGGTCATCATCCATTCCATGTCGTGCTCCGGTCCCGCCACGAAGCCGTCCAGTGACATGGTGAAGTGCCACAGGACCTTGCCGCCCGCGGTCTGCGGTTCGATGTCGCTCATGCCGTGCTCCCTGCTGCTGGTCCGGTCGTTACCCAAGATGGGACGGCAGGCGCGACCAAACCTCATCGGTCGAGGGCCGGCGGCAACCCGAACGCCGGGAACAGCCCCGGCTCGTGGAACGCGACGATCTCGGTGATCCGGCCGTCGCGGACCCGCAGCACCCCGATCCCGAACGGCTCGAAGACCGGCTTCCCCGGGGGCCGCCGGTAGCTCGCCGCGGCGAGCTGCCCGTTGGCGCTCGTGGGGATCATGCGCAGCGCCCCGATGTAGTCGGGCGAGCCGGCGTCCCAGGTCGCCGCCAGCGCCGCGAGGACCGAGTCGCGGTCGGCGAACCACTCCGGGAACGGCGGCATGGTCGCCCGCACGTCCTTCGCCAGCAGCGCGGCCACCTCGTCGAGGTCGCCGCGTTCGACCGCGTCCATGTACCGCCGCAGCACCTGCCGCTCGCCCTCGGTCGGCGGCGCGGCCGGCGCCCAGTCCGACCGGCCGGGTGGAAGGTGCTCGCGCAGCGTCGCGCGGGCCCGCTGGAGTGCGCTGTTGACCGACGCGACGCTGCCGTCGAGTGCCTCGGCCGTCTGCCGCGCCGGCCAGCCGAGCACGTCGCACAGGATCACCGCGGCGCGCTGCCGTGGCGGCAGGTGCTGCATCGCCGCCAGGAACGCCAGCTCCAGGGTTTCCCGCGCCACGACCGCCGCCTCCGGCTCGTCCTTGCGCGGGGCGGCCGGCTCCCACAGCGCATCCGGGAACGGCTGCAGCCACGGGCCGGTGACCAGGGCCGACGCCGGCTGCCCGGGCCGGTAGTCCGGGTTGGCCTGATCGGGCAGCAGCCGCCGCGTGCGCCCGTCGAGCGCGTCGAGGCAGGCGTTGGTGGCGATGCGGTACAGCCAGGTGCGTAGCGACGAGCGGCCCTCGAACCCGTCCCGCGCCCGCCACGCCCTCAGGAAGACCTCCTGCACGAGGTCCTCCGCCTCGTCGTACGAGCCGACCATGCGGTAGCAGTGGACGCGCAGCTCACGTCGGTGCTGCTCGATCTGCCGGGCGAAGTCGTCGTCGCTCACCGGGTGACCGTACCGAACGGCGACCGCCGCGACGCCCGGTCGGAGGCGGGGCCGGGGCCAGCGGCGACACGCGGCGGCTGGCGCAGCCGTACCCGCCCACCCACGGCCGGGCGCGCGATGCTTGTCGGCAGCAGGCGACCCATCGCACCTCGGAGCCCTCGCCAACGGACGTAGGAGGAGGACGCAATGCTGGCGATCCAGAAGGTCCGCCATCGACAGGGCGACGTCGACGGTCTGGAGGTGTTCTACCGCGAGGCCGGGCGCCCCGACCGGCCGGCCGTGCTGCTGCTGCACGGCTTTCCGAGCTCGTCGCACACCTTCCGGGAGGTCATGCCCACGCTGGCCGACGTCGCGTACGTCATCGCGCCTGATCTTCCCGGCTTCGGCATGTCCTCGTCGCCGACCGTCGACGGGTACGACTACACCTTCGCGAACCTCGCCCGGGCCGTCGGGAACCTGCTCGACCAACTCGGGGTCGGGCGCTTCTTCGTCTACCTGCACGACTTCGGTGCACCGGTGGGATACCACCTGGCCACCCGCGCCCCGGATCGCATCCGGGGCCTCATCGTCCAGAGTGGCAACGCGCACGACGACGGCCTCGGCGAGCAGTGGGACAGCGCCCGGGCGTACTGGGCCGACCCGACCGACGACAGGCGCGCCGAGCTGCCGGACTGGCTGAACTTCGCCGGCACCCGGGACCAGTACGTCGCCGGGCTGCCCGAACACCTGCGCGTGTTGCAGCCACCCGAGTCGTGGCACCTCGACTGGGAGCGGATGAGCCGACCCGGCAACGTCGAGGCACAGTTCGCGCTCTTCACCGACTACGCGAGCCACGTCGCCCGGTTCGACGAGATCGCCGCATACCACCGCGCTCACCAGCCGCCGGCGCTCGTGCTGTGGGGGCGGCGCGACCCGTACTTCGACGTCGACGAGGTCCTCGCCTACCACCGTGCCCTGGAGCGCATGGACGCGCACATCTACGACGCCGGGCACTTCCTGCTGGAGACGCACGCGGCCGAGTGCGCCCAGCTGATGCGGGCGTTCGTGCTCGACAACGCCTGACCCGGGCGGACCGCCTGTTCCGGTGGGTCCGAACGGTCCCGAACAGATCCGAACGCATTGACGCCTGGCTCTGCTTCGTGCGGCCGTCCGAGAATCGGTCGACCGCTGAACCGCTATCGCCGGGGGTCGATTCGTATGGGCCGGAAACGCACCGTCGCCGCTGGTGTCGCGGCCCTGCTCGCGGTCAGCCTCGTGGGGGTCCCGCCCGCGGCCGGAGCACCCGCCGGCCCGGGCCCCACGCCGGCGCCGGCGCCCGCCCCCCGGCCCGACGCCCGCGCCCGGGTAGCC
>JAEYGD010000458.1 GCA_023402505.1 Actinomycetes bacterium | reverse complement strand
CCTCCGCCCTCCCCGCCCCGCCCCTTCCGCGTCGATAATGGAGTTGTGGTGCCCCGCGAAAGCGACCTACCCGGTTGTATCGCCCACCACAACTCCATGATCGACGATGGGTGGGCGGGGTCACAGCGGTACGTGGTCACGGAAGGGGAGGTCGGGGCGTCGGGACGGTGTCCGAGGATCACAGGGAGGTTGTCATGCAGCGGATCAACGCGGCCGAGGTGGCGCCGGAGGCGTACCACGCGGTGCTGGGTCTGGAGAAGTACGTCCGGGCGAACGTCGAGCACACCGTCCTGGAGCTGGTGAAGCTCCGGGCGTCGATCCTCAACGGCTGCTCGTTCTGCGTCGACATGCACAGCCGGGAAGCGCTCGGCTCCGGTGAGTCGAGCCGGCGGCTGTTCGCGGTCGCCGCCTGGCGGGAGGCGCCGTTCTTCGACGAGCGGGAGCGCACCGCCCTGGCCCTCACCGACGCGGTCACCCGGCTCGGTGAGCACGGGGTGCCCGACGACGTCTGGGACGCGGCGGCGAAGGTGTGGTCCGAGAAGGAGCTGGCGGACCTGGTGATGGCGATCGCGACGATCAACGTGTGGAACCGGATCGCGGTGACCACCCGGACCCAGCCGCCGCTGGAGGTCTGAGCGGCCCGGACGGCGGGGCCGGCGCGCTCGTACGCGGTCGGCCCCCGCCGGGTCGGCTCAGGCCAGCTCGGGGAACCAGAGCGCGATCTCGCGCTTCGCGCTGTCGCCCGAGTCGGAGGCGTGCACCAGGTTCTCCCGGTTCGACAGCGACAGGTCGCCCCGGACCGTGCCCGCGGCGGCCCGGCGGCCGTCGGTCGCGCCGATCATGCCGCGCACCACCTCGATGACCTGGTCGCCGGAGAGCACCAGCGCCACCAGCGGCCCGCCGGTCATGAAGTCCTTCAACGGCGGGTAGAACGGCTTGTCGACGTGCTCGGCGTAGTGCTGGTCGGCGAAGTCTCCGTCCATCGTCCGCCGCACCATCGCGTCGATCCGCAGCCCCTTGCGCTCGAAGCGGGAGATGATCTCGCCGACCAGCCCGCGGCGCACCGCGTCGGGCTTGATCAGTACGAGCGTGCGCTCGTCCGGGCTGCTGCTGGACACGCTGTTTCCTCCTGTGCACGGAAGGCGGTCGGGCTGGGTACGGTCAGCGTAGCGACCCGGTCCCGGCGCCGGTGCGGCGGCCGGACTTCCCCCGGCGGCCGACCCGGCCTAGCCTGGCCCTTACCCCCCGGGAGGTCCACAGTGGCGAATGGCGGTAGCCGACCCATCGCGCCGGTCCGCAAGCTGGTCGGCGCGGTGCTGGGCACGGTGGCCACCTTCGTGATCCTGTTCGGCCTGGGCATGACCAGCTGGTCGATCGTGGCGCTCGGCGGCGCGCTGCTGGTCCTGGCGATCGCGCTGGCCACCGTCCGTGCGGGCGGGCGCACCTGGGTCATCGGCGAGGGCACCGTGCACACCGTCTCCGAACCACCCACCCAGTACGCGTTCGGCCGGTGCGAGCTGCAACTCGTCATCGACGCGCCGGGCCTGCCGCCCCGGTCCAAGAAGATCATCGAGCCCCGGGTGCCGGTCGCCAAGTGGCCGGCACCGGGCCAGACCCTGCCGATCCGGGTCGCGCTCGACGACCAGCGGCACGTCCGCGTCCTGTGGGACGAGGTGCCGACGCACGCCGAGACCGCCGCGGTGGTCGCGGACCTGCCTCCCGAGTTCGGGGACCCGGAGCCCATGGAGGAGGTGCTGATCCAGCAGGAGGCACCGCCGTGGGCCGGCCGGGCGCCGGAGGACGACTTCCGCGACCCGTACGGCGACCCCTACGGCGACCCGGTAGCGCCAACCGTCGAGCGGGAGACGGTCATCGTGCACCAGGTTCCCGGCGGGCCGAAGGTGGTGGACGGGGAAGTGGTCGAGGTACCCGCCAGCGACCTTCCGCGCCGGGCCACACCGAGTCCACGGTCCCCCGCCGAGGAGCGGTTCGACCCGCCGGCCGGGGTCCCGTACTCGCCGCCGGCCGACACCGCCGGGGACCCCTACCCGCCGGCCGACACCGCCGGGGACCCCTACCCGCCCGTCGACGCCGGTGACCCGTACCCGCCCGTCGGCGAGCCCGAGTCGCCGCCGGCCCGCGCGTTCCGGGTGCCCAGCCCGTCGGACCCGCTGGACCCGCTGGACCTTCCCCTGGACGACCCGGCCCCGCCCCTCGCCACGGACGACGTCAGGCCCGAGGACCTCGACGAGGCGATCTTCGGCGCGGCGGCCGGTGCCGACCCGCCGATCGCCGGCGTCGGGCTCACCCTGCTGGTCACCGACCTGTCCCGGTCCCTCGCCTTCTACCGGGACCTCGGGTTCACCGAGCTCGACCGGGGCTCCCGCAACGCGGTGCTCATGTCCGGGCCGACCCGGCTGGTGCTGCGCGAGGTCACCGAGGCGGCCCCGGTGCGGAGCCGGCAGGTGCACGTCAACCTCGAGGTCGACGACATCGAGGCGGCGTACGCCCGGCTGCGCGAGACCGGCGTGCGCTTCACGTACCCGCCCCGGGTCGTCAACCGGGGCTCGAAGCTGGAGGTGTGGGCGGCCGCCTTCCGCGACCCCGACGGCCACGGCATCGCCCTGACCCAGTGGCGGGAACGCGCCGAGGCCTGACCGGCCCGGTCAGCCCAGGATCACCCGGCGCACGTGCAGGGAGTACGCCCAGACCAGCGCGAAGATGACCCCGAGCGCCAGCAGCGACCAGTGCAGCAGGCCGGCGAGCATGAGCGCACCCTGCAGGGCGGTGCCGGCGTGCCACGCCCAGCCACGGCGCATCAGGCCGGCCAGCAGCACGGCCGCCACCGCCAGCGCCACGACGACGGCGACGGCGGCGCCGCTCAGCCCACCGCCGACCACCCGGATCGGTTGGATGGCCAGCACCAGCACCAGCGCCTCCAGGCCCAGAACCCCGGCGCCCAGCCCGCGTACCGCCCGCTCCGGGTTGCGCAGACCGGACCGGCGCGGCTGCTGCGGGGCGCTCATCGCTTGAGCAGCCGGCGGGCGTCGGCCACGGTCACCACCGACCCGGTGACGAGCACGCCGACACCGGCCAGCTCACCCGGGACGTCCTCCTCGGCCAGCGCGACCGCCGCCTCGATGGCGTCCGGCATCTCCTCGGCCACCTCGACCCGGTCCGGGCCGAACACCTCCGCCGCGAGCGCCGCCAGCTCCCGGGCCGGCATCGCCCGCGGCGAGCTGTTGCGGGTGACCACCACCTGGTCGACGACCGGTTCCAGCAGCTCCAGCAGGCTGGCCGCGTCCTTGTCGGCGAGGACGCCGAGCACGGCGACCAGCTTGCTGAACGCGAACTCCTCCTGGAGCGCGGTGACCGTGGCGGCCATGCCCTGAGGGTTGTGCGCGCCGTCGAGCAGGATCGTCGGCGCCGTGCGGACCTTCTCCAGCCGCCCCGGCGACGTGGCCGTGGCGAAGCCCTCCCGGACCGTCTCGACGTCCAACTGGCGCCGGGCGCCCGCCCCCAGGAACGCCTCCACGGCCGCGAGCGCGACCGCCGCGTTCTGCGCCTGGTGGGCGCCGTGCAGCGGTACGAAGACCTCCTCGTAGACGCCGCCCAACCCTTGCAGGGTGAGCACCTGGCCGCCGACGGCGACGGCACGCCGCAGCACCCCGAACTCGGAGCCCTCCCGGGCGATCGTCGCGCCGACCTCCGCGCAGCGTTCGAGGATCGGCCGCGCCGCCTCCTCCTCCTGCGCGGCGGCGACGACGGTCGCGCCCTTGTGGATGATGCCCGCCTTGTGCAGTGCGATGTCCTCGATCGTGTCGCCGAGCCACTCGGTGTGGTCGAGCCCGATCGGGGTCAGCACCGCGACGCCGGCCTGGAGCACGTTCGTCGAGTCCTCCGCGCCGCCGAGGCCCACCTCGACCACCGCGACGTCGACCGGGGCGTCGGCGAACGTCGCGAACGCCAGCGCCGTGGTCAGGTCGAAGTACGTCAGCGGCTCCGCCGACCGCTCGTCCACCAGCCGGGCCAGCGGCGCCACCTCGCGGTACGTGGCGACGAACCGCTCCTCGCTCACCGGTTCGCCGTCCAGGCTGATCCGCTCCCGGACGCTCTCCAGGTGCGGGCTGGTGTACCGCCCGGTGTGCAGCCCGAACGCCCGCAACAGCGAATCGATCATGCGCGCGGTGGACGTCTTTCCGTTGGTGCCGGTGAGGTGGATCGACGGGTACGCCCGCTGCGGGCTGCCGAGCAGGTCCAGCAGGGACTCGATCCGGTCCAGCTCGAAGACCATGCGGGTGAACCCGCGGCCGGCGAGTTCGGCCTCGACGGCGGCGAAATCGGTGCGGTCGGTCACGAGGGCAGCGCCTCCAGAGCGGCGTCGATCCGGGCCAGGTCGGCCTCGGCGGTGGCGAGCCGGTCGCGGATCTTCCGGACCACCGGCTCGGGGGCCTTGCCGACGAACGCCGGGTTCCCGAGCTTCGCCCGGGCCTGGGCGGCCTCCTTCTCGGCGGCAGCGCGGTCCTTCGTCAGCCGCGCCCGCTCGGCGGCCACGTCGATCGAGCCGCGCGTGTCCAGCTCGACGCGCACCTCGCCGGGCATGGTGAGGGTGGCGCTGGCCTGGAAGTCCGCGCCGGCCCCGTCGAGGCGCACCAGCGACCGGATCAGCGGCTCGTGCCCGGCGATGCCGGCGCCGGCCAGCCCGTCGAGCCGGGCGACGACCCGCTGCGTCGGGCGCAGCCCCTGGTCGGAGCGGAACCGCCGGATCTCCGTGACGACCCGCTGGAGGGTGGCGATCTCCGCCTCGGCGGCGTCGTCGACCAGTCGTCGGTCCGCCGCCGGCCAGGCGGCCGTCATGACCGTCTCGCCGCCGGTCAACGCGGTCCACAGCTCCTCGGTGACGAACGGGATCACCGGGTGCAGCAGCCGCAGCAACTGGTCGAGCACGTGCCCGAGGACGCGCCGGGTGGCGTCGGCGGCCGGACCGCCCGCGGCCAGCACCGGCTTGGTCAGCTCCACGTACCAGTCGCAGACGTCGTCCCACGCGAAGTGGTACAGCAGGTCGCACACCTTCGCGAACTCGTACGACTCGAACTGCTCGTCCACCTCGGCGGTGACGTGCGCGAGGCGGGACAGGATCCACCGGTCGACGGTCGACAAATCGCCCGCGACCGGCAGCGGCCCCTCGGTGTGCGCACCGTTGAGCAGCGCGAACCGGGTGGCGTTCCACAGCTTGTTGCAGAAGTTGCGGGAGCCCTGGCACCACTCCTCGCTGACCGGCACGTCCCCGCCGGGGTTCGCGCCGCGCGCGAGGGTGAACCGGGTGGCGTCGGCGCCGTACCGGTCGATCCAGTCGAGCGGGTCGACGACGTTGCCGAAGGACTTGGACATCTTCTTGCCGTGCTCGTCACGGACCATGCCGTGCAGGGCGATCACGTCGAACGGCTGGCGGCCGTCCATCGCGTACAGGCCGAACATCATCATTCGGGCGACCCAGAAGAAGAGGATGTCGTACCCGGTCACCAGGACGCTCGTCGGGTAGAACTTCGCCAGGTCCGGCGTCTGCTCCGGCCAGCCGAGGGTCGAGAACGGCCACAGGCCGCTGGAGAACCAGGTGTCCAGGACGTCCTCGTCCTGCCGCCAGCCCTCGCCGGTCGGCGGCGCCTCGTCCGGCCCGACGCAGACCACCTCGCCGTCCGGGCCGTACCAGACGGGGATGCGGTGCCCCCACCACAGCTGCCGCGAGATGCACCAGTCGTGCATGTTGTCGACCCAGGCGAAGTAGCGCTTGGCCAGCTCCGCCGGCTCGATCTTCACCCGCCCGTCGCGCACCGCGTCACCGGCGGCCTTCGCCAGCGGCGAGGTGTTGACGAACCACTGCAGCGACAGCCGCGGCTCCACCGTCGTACGGCACCGCGAGCAGTGCCCGACAGCGTGCACGTACGGCCGCTTCTCCGCCACGATCCGGCCCTGCTCGCGGAGAGCGGCGACGATGGCGGGACGCGCCTCGAACCGGTCCAGACCCTGGAACGGGCCGTGGGCCGTGATGACGCCCCGCTCGTCCATGATCGTGAGGGACGGCAGGTCGTGCCGCTGGCCGATCTCGAAGTCGTTCGGGTCGTGCGCCGGGGTCACCTTGACCATGCCGGTGCCGAAACTCGGGTCGACGTGCTCGTCGGCGACGATCGGGATCCGCCGGTCGGTGAGCGGCAGCTCCACCTCGGTGCCGATCAGGTGCCGGTAGCGCTCGTCGTCCGGGTGCACCGCCACCGCGGTGTCGCCGAGCATGGTCTCCGCGCGGGTGGTCGCCACCACGACCTCGTCGCCGTAGCGGATCGAGACCAGCTCACCCTCGTCGTCGGTGTGCTCCACCTCGATGTCGGACAGCGCGGTGAGGCAGCGCGGGCACCAGTTGATGATCCGGTTGGCCCGGTAGATGAGCCCGTCGTCGAAGAGCTTCTTGAACATGGTCTGCACGGCCCGGGACAGGCCCTCGTCCATGGTGAACCGCTCGCGGTCCCAGTCGACCGCGTCGCCGAGGCGGCGCATCTGGCCGAGGATCGCGCCGCCGGACTCGGCCTTCCACTGCCAGACCCGCTCGACGAACTTCTCCCGCCCGAGGTCGTGGCGGGACAGCCCCTCACCGGCGAGCTGCCGCTCGACCAGGTTCTGGGTGGCGATGCCGGCGTGGTCCATGCCCGGCAGCCAGAGCGCCTCGTACCCCTGCATCTTCTTGCGCCGGGTGAGCGCGTCCATGAGGGTGTGCTCGAAGGCGTGACCCATGTGCAGCGAGCCGGTGACGTTCGGCGGCGGGATGACGATGGTGAACGGCGGCTTCTCGCTGTCCGCCGACGCCCGGAAGTGCCCGCCGGCTACCCACTGCTCGTACCGTCGCTGCTCTACCTCGCCGGGCTGGTACTGGCCGGCGAGGGTCGGGGCGTCGGGGCGTCGGGCATCCAGTCTCTCGGTCACCCTGAAAGTCTACGGAGCGCTTTCGGGGACCCGACGTGCACCACCTGTGATTCGCGTACGGTGGCGGTCATGTCCGACGCGCATCTCACCGAGCGCCCGGTCGACGGGGGTTCCGATCCGGTCGAGCTGACCGAAGAGCCGATCGAGCTGAGCCGCCGCGATCCCGCGCAGGAGCCCGAACGCCGTCCCGTCTCGCGGCGCCGGAAGATCGTCCTGGCCGCGCTGCTCGCGGCGGGCCTGGCCGGCGCCGGTGCGCTCGGGCTGGGCGGCTGGCGGGTGCTCCAGCAGAAGGACACCACGCTCGACCAGCCGGCCGAGGTGGCCGGGCTGGTCCGGGACGACAGCGAGCGGGCCCGCAGTACCGCCGACTACCTGCGCGACGGGCTGGCCGCCGACATCGAGCTGGACCGCGGCTTCGGCGCCGTCTACTCCGACCGCGGAGACGCCAAGCGCTCGGTGCTCCTGTTCGGCGGCACCACGCTGCTCTGGCAGCCCGAACGCGACCTGGACACCCTGTTCGGCCTGATGGCCGACGAGACCGGCCGGGTCGCCGGGCTGCGCGAAGTGGACGCGGGCCGCCTGGGTGGCGTGATGAAGTGCGGTACGACCAGCGGCGACGGCGGCGACTTCGCGGTGTGCGGGTGGGCCGACCACGGCAGCGTGGTGATGGGCATGTTCCCGGGCCGCCGGGTCGACGACGCGGCAGCGCTGTTCCGCGACATCCGCGAGTCCGTCCAGAGCCGCTGACCCGCGACCTTTGCCACTACTTCGGGGAAGTGGCTGGGTCCGGGGTACTTCGTTGCCGCCACTTCGGGGAAATGGTGGGCCGGCCGATCGCTCACGCGCGTCCGGGGCCGGGGAGGACGCAATTCAGGGCCACCCCGTGCGGGGTGGCCCTGAATTGGAAGATTGTCCGGCGGTGTCCTACTCTCCCACACCCTCCCGAGTGCAGTACCATCGGCGCTGGAGGGCTTAGCTTCCGG
>JAEYGD010000446.1 GCA_023402505.1 Actinomycetes bacterium | reverse complement strand
CTGTCCCGGGTGACCGGCCGGCCGGTGACCGCCGGCGGGAGCGGGCCGTCCGCCGGACCGGCCTCGCTGGCCGCGACGTTCCGGGAGGCGGACCGCTGCCTGACCGCGTTGGGCGCGCTCGGCCGGGCCGGGCAGGGCGCCGGCACCGACGAGCTGGGCTTCGTGGGATTGCTGCTGGGCGCGGTCGGCGACGGCGGCGACCGGGACGTGTCCCGGTTCCTGGACGCCACGGTCGGGCCGGTGGTCGACTACGACGCCCGGCGGGGTACGGCGCTGGTGAAGACCCTGGAGGCGTACTTCGGGGTGGGTGGCAGCCTGGCCCGCGCGGCGGAGCAGCTGCACGTCCACGTCAACACGGTCACGCAGCGTCTGGAGCGGGTCGGCCAGCTTCTGGGCGCCGACTGGCAGCGCCCGGAACGGGCCCTGGAGGTGCAACTGGCCCTGCGCCTGCACCGCCTGCGCTCCACCTGACCCCGCCGGTCAGGGGGTGCAGGCTTTCAGGGCGGCAGGTAGGGAGGTCAGGTGGTGGGTTGGGGCGGGTAGGGGTTCGATCCAGCCGGGGCCGGCGCCGTACACCCGCAGTGCGGGGAAGTCGCGGGCGAAACGCACCAGCCGGTACGCGCGCCCGGTGACCGGCGTCTGCGCCCAGATCACCACGGTACGTGGCCGGGCGCGGTGCGCGGCCCCGGCCAGGGCGGTCCAGGGCAGCGCCGGGCCGAGCAGCAGACTGCCGAGGGCCCGCTCGCGCAGCGCGGCGGCGAGCGCGTGCAGGGCCAGGCAGTGCGTCTCCTGTTCGGCGCCGGCGAGCAGGACACCGGCGGCGGGCAGCGGCCGGGCCGGGTCGCGCCGGAAGATGTCGAGACCGACGCGTACCCCCTCGGAGAGGGCGTGTTCGACGGCGATCTCCCCGGCGGTGTGCCCGGGCAGCGCGGCGAACGCCGGTACGCACACCTGCTCCCACAGCGCCGGGACGCCCCACTCGTGCGCCAGGTCGGTGACGAGCGCGGCGACACGGTCGCCGGCCAGGTCCTCGGCGGCGAGGGCGAGCCGCTTTCGCGCGATCTCCACGGCCTCGGCCGGTATCGGAGCGGTCAGCACCGGACGTACCCCCGGGTAGACGGTCTCTACCCGGGGGTTCGTCGGAAGTGGGCGGTCCGGATGCGCCGGACGGGAATTACTTTCGGCGGGATGCCCACCAACGCAGCGCGAGGGCGGCGGCCGTCCCCCAGATGCCCCGCCGGAACAGCAGCACCACCAGGACGAAGATGCCACCGGTGACCAGGCCGATCGCCTCGAAACCGGAGAACGACAGCCAGTCCTCCAGACGGACCACGAGGCCCGCCCCGAGCACGCCGCCCCACAGGGTGCCGATGCCGCCGAGCACCACCACGATCACCGCCTTGCCGGAGGTGGTCCAGTGCAGGACCTCCAGCGAGACGAAGCGGTGCCCGACCGCGAACAGCCCACCGCCGAGGCCGGCGATGAAGCCGGAGAGCACGAACACGGTCAGCTTGTAGCGGTGCACCGGGTAGCCGAGCGCGCGGGCCCGGGCCGGATTGTCGCGGATGCCGACCAGCACCCGGCCGAACGGCGAGTGGACGACCCGCCACGCGCCCGCCAGCCCGAGCAGCACGATCGGCAAGATCGCGTAGTAGAAGTAGTAGTCGTCGGACAGGTCCAGCCCGAACAGCTCCCGCGGCACGCCCTGCAGGCCGTTCTCGCCCCGGGTCACCGACCGCCACTCGTTGGCCACGTAGTAGACCAGCTGCGCGAACGCCAGGGTCACCATGGCGAAGTAGATGCCGGTCCGTTTGACCGCCAGGTAGCCGATCGGCACCGCGAGGACCGCCGCGGCGAGCGCCCCGGCGAGCACCGCCGCCGGGAACGGCAGGCCCAGGTGGATCGCCGCCAGCCCGGTCACGTACGCCGACGCGCCCCAGAACGCGGCGTGCCCGAAGGACATCAACCCGGTGAAGCCGAGCAGCAGGTCCACCGCCACGGCGAACAGCGCCCAGCAGAGGATGTCCACCGCCACCGCCGGGTACAGGCCGTTGGGCAGCCAGATCGCCACCACCAGGCCGGTGGCCAGCAGCGCGTACCGCACCCAGCCGGGTGCGCGGGCGACGGTGACCAGGCCGGACGGTACGCCCGGACGGGTGTCCCCGGCCCTGGTGTCCACGGTGCTCGTCACGCCGGTGCCTCCTCACGGCCGAACAGGCCGGCCGGGCGCCAGAGCAGCACCACGGCCATCACGATGAAGACGATCGTCTGGGACACGATCGGGAAGTCCGACAGGTACGCCTCGCCCCAGGCCTGCACCAGCCCGATGCCGAAGCCGGCCGCGACCGAGCCGAAGATCGAGCCCAGCCCCCCGATCACCACCACGGCGAAGACCACGATGATCAGGTCCGCGCCCATCAGCGGGTTGACCGCCCGCATCGGCGCGGCCAGCACGCCGGCCAGGCCGGCGAGACCGATGCCGAAGCCGAAGACCGGGGTGACCCAGCGCCCGACGTCGATGCCGAACGCCCGGGTCAGCTCCGGCCGCTCGGTGGCCGCGCGGACGACCATGCCGACCCGGGTACGGGTCAACACCCACCACACCCCGACGCAGACCGCCACCGCGAAGCCGAGGATGAACACCCGGTACGTCGGGAAGTCGAAGATCCCGAAGTCGACCGAGCCGCCGAGCGCGGGCGGCGTCTCGTACGGGCTGGACTGCACGCCGTAGCGCAGCTTCACCAGGTCCTGCAGGATCAGCGTGAGGCCGAAGGTGAGCAGGAAGTTGTAGAGCGGATCCAGCCGGGTGAGCCGGTGGATGAAGGCGCGTTCCAGGGCCATGCCGACCAGCGCCAGGCCCAACGGCATGATCACCAGGGCCGCCCAGAACGGCACGCCGGCCTCGCTGAGCAGGACGTACGCGCCGAACGCCCCGAGCATGTAGAACGCGCCGTGGGCGAAGTTGACCACCCGGAGCATCCCGAAGATGACCGCGAGGCCGAGGGCGAGCAGGGCGTAGAACGCCCCGCTCACCAGCCCGTTGAACGTGTTCTGGAGGAAGCTGGTCACGGAGCCGGCTCCGTTCGCGACTGCGGGGCTCCCAAACCCGGCTCACTCCTCGCGCTCACAGAACCGCCCTTTCGTTCGCGACTGCGGGGCTCGCAAAACCGGCTCACTCCTCGCGCTCACAGCTTGCAGTCCGCCGAGGGGGCCCGGAACGCCTCCGCCGCCGGGATGGTCTCCAGGACCTTGACGTAGTCCCACGGCTCGGTGACCTCGGACTGCGGCTTCACCTGCGCCAGGTACGCGTCGTGGATCACCCGGTGGTCCTCGGCGCGGATCTTGCCGTTGCGCAGGAAGACGTCGTTGACCTCCTTGCCCTCCAGCTCCTTGACGATCGCGTCCGCGTCGTCGGTGCCGGCGGCCTGCACGGCCTCCAGGTACTGGGTGGCGGCGGAGTAGTTGGCCGCGTGCGCGAACGACGGCCGGGTGCCGGTCTCGGCCTGGAACCGGTCGGCGAACTCGCGGTTCTGCTGGTCGAAGTTCCAGTACCAGGCGTCGGTGTAGGTGGTCCCGGCCAGCGCCGCCGGCGTCAGGGAGTGGATGTCGGTGATGAACATCAGGCCGACCGCCAGCCCGACGCCCTTCTCCCGCAGCTTGAACTCGTTGTACTGCTTGACCACGTTGACCAGCTCGGCGCCGGCCTGCATGGTGCCGAGCACGTCCGGCTTCGGGTTCAGCGTCGGCGCCTTGAGCAGGAAGGTGGAGAAGTCGCCGCTGGTGTTCGGGAACGGCGCGCCGTCCTTGCCGACGACCTGGCCGCCGGCCGCCGTGATGGCCGCGGAGAAACTCTTCTCCATGTCCTGCCCGAAGGCGTAGTTCGGGTACAGGATGTACCAGTTCTTGCCGACCTGCTGGGTGGTGACCCGGCCGGTGCCGTTGGCCAGCATGTACGTGTCGTACGCGTAGTGGAACGTGTACTTGTTGCAGCTCTTGCCGGTCAGGTCGGTGGTGGCCGCGCCGATGTTGAAGTAGAGCTTCTTCTTCTCCTTCGCCACGTCGGCCACCCGCAGCGCCGCCGACGAGGTCGGCACGTCCAGGATCAGGTCGACGCCCTGCCGGTCGTACATCTCCTGGGCCTTGCTGTTGGCCACGTCCGGCTTGTTCTGGTGGTCGGCGGTCTCCACGGTGATCTCCTTCGCCACCGCCCGGTCGCCGTGCTTCGCCTTGAAGTCGGCGATCGCCATCTCCACGGCCTTGACCGAGTTCCTGCCGGACAGCTCCGAGTACGCGCCGGACTGGTCGTTGAGCACGCCCAGCACGATGCTGCCCCCGGTCAGCTTCTCGTCCCCGCCCGACCGGGGACCACCGCCGCCGCAGCCGGCGACCACCAACACCACGGCCGCCGACCCGGCGACCACACCCACCGTCCTACGCATGCCCATCCCTTTCGTCCGCGCGCCGCGCGGGGTCGGTCGTGAGAGGAGAAACTCAGATGCCGAGGTACGACAGCAGCTCGCGCTCGCGCGAGCGCACCTCGGAGTTGTCCATCGCCTCCGCGACGCGCCCCTCGGCCAGCAGGTAGTGCCGGTCGGCGACGCCGGTGGCGAAGTGCAGGTTCTGCTCGACCAGCAGCACGGTGACGCCGTGCCGCTTGGCCTCCCGCAGGAGGTCGCCGACCTGCTGCACGAGCAGCGGCGAGAGCCCCTCGGTCGGTTCGTCGCAGAGCAGCAGCCGGGCGCCCATCCGCAGCACCCGGGCCAGCGCCAGCATCTGCTGCTCGCCGCCGGAGAGCATGGTGGCGGCCGAGTCACGCCGGTCGTACAGGGCGGGGAACGCCTCGTACACCCGCTCCAGCGACCACGGGTCCGGCCCGACCGCCGGCGGCAGGGTCAGGTTCTCCGTCACGGTCAGCGTCGCGTAGCTGCCCCGGTCGTCGGGGACCCAGCCGAGCCCCAGCCGTGCCCGCCGGTGCGCCGGCAGCCGCCCGACGTCCCGGCCGTCCAGCTCGACGGTCCCCCGTTGGCCCGGGTGCAGGCCCATGACGCAGCGCAGCAGCGTGGACTTGCCGGCGCCGTTGCGCCCGACCAGGGTGACCACCTCGCCGGCCCGGACCTCCAGGCCGACCTCCCGCAGCACCTGCGCCTCGCCGTACCAGGCGGACAGGTTCTCAACGCGCAGCATCAGCGGCTCCCAGGTAGGCGGTGATCACGCGCTCGTCGGCGCGGACCTGCTCGTACGGGCCCTCGACCAGGACCCGGCCGGCCTGCAGGACGGTGACGGTGTCGGCGAGCCGTCCGACCACGCTCATGTTGTGCTCGACCATCACCACGGTCCGCCCCTGCCGGACGCGGGCGATCAGGTCGACGGTGCGGTCGACGTCCTCCAGGCCCATCCCGGCGGTCGGCTCGTCCAGCAGCAGCACCTTCGGGTCCAGGGCGAGGGCGATGGCGAGTTCCAGGGCCCGCTTGCGCCCGTACGCGAGGGCCTCGGCGGGCGCCTCGGCCAGGTCGGCCAGGCCGACCATGTCCAGCAGTTCGCCGGCCCGGTCGGTGTAGCGCCGCATCAGCTTCGCCGACCGCCAGAACCGCCAGCCCAGCCCGCTCGGGCTCTGCAACGCCAGCTCCACGTGCTCCCGGCCGGACAGCTGCGGGAAGAGGCTGGTGATCTGGAACGAGCGGGCCACGGCGAGGCGCGCCACCTGCTCCGGGGGCAGCCCGGTGATGTCCCGGCCGCCCAGTTCGATCCGTCCGCCGGTGGCCGGCAGGAAGCCGGTCAGCAGGTTGAACAGGGTCGTCTTGCCGGCGCCGTTCGGGCCGACGAGCGCGTGCACGCTGTCCGCCGCGACGTCGAGGTCGACGCCGTCGACCGCCCGGAAGCCCCGGAAGTCACGGGTCAGCCCGCGAGCCGACAGGAGCGGTTGCCCGGCCATGGCCACATCCTCCGCAGGTCATCGGCGACGGTCGGTGCGGTGACCGGGGTCACAGGGCCGTCGCGTGCAGGAAACCTACGGCGGGACTTCGAGAGCGAGCTATGTCGGTCGCACCCACATTCCACCGGCCGGGGGCGTGTGCGACGTCCATCGGGCTGGCCGGAACCGGAACGCCACCCATCGATGGCAGTGAGGGTCGGGGCGCCCGGACCGGTCGCCATGTGGCCACCCCACGGCCGGCGGTTGCCCCCCTCCCCTACGGTGTTGATCAACATCCCCCGCCGGACGAGAGGTTCCTGTCCATGCCCTTCGGCTTCGCCGTCGCCATCATCCTCGTGATCGCCCTGGCGATCGCCGCCGTCCTGGCCCTGGTCCTGCCCGCCCGGGCGACCCGCCGCACGGCCGCGCTGGTGGCCCTGGCCTGCTTCGCGCTGGCCGTGCTCGCCACCGCCACCACCAGCGCCCACTCGGTGCCCATCCGCTCGGTGGGCATCGTCACCAGCTTCGGCAAGCCGACCGGTGAGGTCACCGGCTCCGGCCTGAAGTGGGTGGCCCCCTGGCAGAAGGTCGGCGAGTGGGACGCCGGCCGCCAGAAGTACGACCACATCGGCGGCGACAAGTGCGTCCGCGTCCGCACCGGCACCCTCGCCGACGCGTGCGTCGAGGTCCTCGTCGAGTGGCAGGTGAAACCGGAGAACGCGCCGAAGCAGTTCATGGACTACAAGGGCGACTTCGACAGCTTCCGGGGACAGCGGGTGGGCGTCCAGCTCGACAGCGCCGTCAACGACGCCTTCGCGACCTACAACCCGCTGGAGAAGATCGACGACAACACCGGGAACCTCAACGTCGATCTCAAGCCGTTCGCCGAGAACATCAAGACCAGCGCGGAGGCACGGCTCGCCGAGGACGTCGACATCCTGTCGGTGACGATCACCCGGGTCAACCACGACGACAAGACCGAGGGGAACATCAAGGTCTTCCAGGACAAGCTCGCGCAGACCCGCAACCTGGAACAGGACCGCCGCAACGCCGACATCCAGAAGCAGATCACCGAGACCAACGCCAAGGTCGACAAGGTGACCCGCTGCCTGGAGATCGCCGAGAAGAACGGCAGCAACCCGGGACTGTGCATCAACCCGGGCATCGTCACCGGCGCCAAGTGACCGGCGCGGGGGCCGGGGGCCCCCCCCCGCCCCGCCGCCCCCCCCC
>JAEYGD010000405.1 GCA_023402505.1 Actinomycetes bacterium | reverse complement strand
ACCACACAGATCGCGCCACCCGTGGCGCCCGGCGCGGCGACCGCCTCCACCACGGCGCCGCGTCCCGGCTCGACGACGACGTGGTCGGCGAGCACGCCGCCGGTCACCGCCGGCGGTCCGGGCCGTGGCGCGGCCGCACGGTCGGGCAGCCGTACGCCGTGTCGGACGTCGGCCACCGCGCCGTCCTCACCGACCCGCGCGCAGAGACCACCCTCGGGCGCGGCCAGCGGCGGTGGCACGGCCGGCGGGGCCGACGGCCCGGCCGGCGTCAGGTCGGCCACCTTGGGCAGCGTCGCGAACCGGCCCAGCGTGATCGGCTCCGGTTCGCCCTGGCCGGTGCTGGCCAGCAGCAGGCTGGCCTGGAGTTCGGTGATGCCGGCCAGGCCGTCGCGGAGCGCGACCGCGTACTGCCGGCCGCCACCGGAGTTGCGGACCAGGTAGACGTCCCCGACGCGGGCGCCCGGCACCCGGGCCGAGGGCTGTCCCTCGCCGGGCAGGACCGGTGGCGTCAGGTCGACCCCGACCGCGAGCGCGTGGAGCAGGGCCGGCGCGACCGGCACGGCCCGGGCCCGGGTGGCCGCGAGCGCCGCGAGCACCCGGTCGGGATCACGGATGGCGTGCCGGCGCTGCTGCCAGACCAGGTGCAGCCCACCGTCGGGGTCGCGCAGCAGCAGCCCGTCGTCGCCGAGCGCCCGGCCGCCGGGAGGGTCCACGCCGATCAGCAGGGTGGACCAGGGCTCGGGCCGGCCGCCGTCACCGCCGGCCGCCGAGCAGACCGTCCACGGGGCGGTGGACAGGCCCTTCGGCCCGGGTAGCGAGTCCGGCGCGTCGGCGATGCCCAGCGGCAGCCCGCGGGGCACTCCGGTGATGGAGCGCCGGGAGACCAGTACCGTCTTCGGCCGCTCCGATCCGATGATGAGCAGCGCCGAGGCGTAGTTGAGCACCGGGTGCAACTTCTGGTCCCGGTAGACGAACCGGGCGCCGGACTCCTTCTCGACGATCACCGCGGCCTCGTCGCGCCATTTGCCGCCACCGCCGGCGAACAGGCCGTACAGGGCGAAACCACCCAGGATGATCGCGGCCACCAGGACGCTGGCCAGGCCGGCGCCGGCGAGCCGCCGGAACGGCGACTGCGCCGGGTCGGTGTCCCGCATCACCAGCGCGGCGACCGCCCGCTGGACGGTGAACTGGTACGAGTGCAGCTGGTCCTGCCGCGACGGCATCGGATCCCTTCCGGTGGCGGGCTCGGCGCACAGGATAAGCGCTCCGTCGATGTCCCGACGACCCTGCGTCGCGGCAGACGGTGGACGATCGGATACCCCAGGGGGTATGGTCGGACGCGGAGGTGACCAGGTGAAGTTGCGACCCGAGATGACGGCCGACGCGCTGACCCGGCTCAAGCGGGCCCGCGGCCAGTTGAACGCCGTGATCGAGATGATCGAGACCGGGCAGGACTGCCGGGAGACGCTGACCCAGTTGGCCGCCGTGTCCAAGGCGGTCGACCGCGCCGGCTACAAGCTGATCGCCTCCGGCATGCGGCACTGCAACCTCGCGCGGGAGCGGGGCGAGCAGCCCGAGATGACCGAGGAGGAGCTGGAGAAGCTGTTCCTCGCCCTGTCCTGACCCCACCGGCCCGACCGTTCCGGCGTGACCCCGCCCGGAACGGGTAGTCCGCACGCGCACGTCGATTCCGGGCGGACGTCTGCTCATCGCATACCCCCGGGGGTATAGCACGAAAGGAGAAGCGACCCATGACCGTCCAGGTGTCCGTCATCGCGACGTCCTCGCTCGGCGACCGCAGCTACCTCGCCGACGACGGCGAGGTGGCCGTCGTCGTCGACCCGCAACGCGACATCGACCGCGTCCTGTACCTCGCCGGCGAGAAGGGCGTCCGGATCACCCACGTGGTCGAGACGCACATCCACAACGACTACGTCTCCGGCGGGCTGGAACTGGCCCGGACCACCGGCGCCCACTACCTGGTCGCGGGAGCCGACGAGGTCGGCTTCGACCGGGTGCCGGTCACCGACGGCGACACCGTCGCCGTCTCCGGCTCGCTGCGCCTGCGCGTGATCGCGACGCCGGGCCACACCTTCCACCACCTGTCGTACGTCCTGGACGAGGCGAGCGACGGCGGTTGGCGGCCGGCCGGCGTGTTCACCGGCGGCTCGCTGCTGTTCGGCACCACCGGCCGCACCGACCTGCTGGGCGAACAGCACGCCCACGATCTCGCCGAGCACCAGCACGCCTCGGCCAAGCGGCTGGCCGACCTGCTGCCCGACGGGGCCGAGGTGTGGCCCACCCACGGCTTCGGCAGCTTCTGCTCGGCCAGCCAGGCCGACGCGCCCGAGTCGACCATCGGCCGGGAGAAGCAGGTCAACCCGGTGCTGCGGCTGGCCGCCGACGACTTCGTCACCGAGACGCTGACCGGGCTCGACGCCTATCCCGCGTACTACGCCCACATGGGCGTGACCAACACCGCCGGACCGGCGCCGGTCGACCTCACCCCGGTCGGTCGCGCCGACGCCGCCGAGCTGCGGCAGCGCATCGCCGACGGGCAGTGGGTCGTCGACCTGCGGCACCGCAAGGCGTACGCGGCCTCGCACCTGGCCGGCACCGTCAGCCTCGGCCTCGACGGCCCGATGTCCACCTGGCTCGGCTGGCTCGTCGACCGGGGCGTGCCGATCACTCTGCTGGCCGGGACACCGGAGCAGGTCGCCGACGCGCAGCGCGAGCTGGTACGCATCGGCATCGACCGGCCGGCCGCCCAGGCCACCGGCGAGGTCGAGCGGTGGGCGGCCGACCGCGAGCAGCTGCGCGAGCTGCGGATGGCCGACTTCCCGGCGCTGGCCGCCGCCCGGGCCGGGCGGACCCCGGCCGGGCTGCCCGCCCCGGACGTCGTGCTCGACGTGCGGATGACCAACGAGTGGACCGCCGGCCACGTCGACGGCGCCGTGCACATCCCGCTGCCCGACCTGCCGGATCGGCTCGCCGACGTGCCCGCCGGGGTCGTGTGGGTGCACTGCGGCTCCGGCTACCGGGCCACCGCCGCCGCCTCCCTGCTGGCGAACGCGGGCCGCGACGTCGTCGTCATCGACGACAGGTTCGGCGCTGCCGAGGCCGCCGGCGTCGCCGTGGCCGAGCCGGGCCTCCCCCGCTCCTGAGCACCACCGGCCGGGCCGCCCGCCCAGCCGGCCGCGAACGACCGGCCGTCGCCCGTTCCGGCGGCGGCCGGTCGCCGGCCACGTCCTGGAAACCCCGCACCGAGGAGAGACATGAGCACCTCCGAGACCGCCCGCCCCACCACGCTCGACGCGGCCACCCTGCGCGAGCTGATCGACTCCGGCCGCGCGCCCCGCCTGCTGGACGTACGCACGCCGGCCGAGTTCGAGACCGCGCACGTGCCCGGCGCCTACAACGTGCCGCTCGACCTGCTGAAGGAACACCGCGACGAACTGCGTAACCACCTCGACGAGGACGTGGTGCTGATCTGTCGCTCGGGCGCCCGCGCCGCCCAGGCCGAGCGGACGCTCGCCGGGGCCGGGCTGCCCAACCTCAAGATCCTCGACGGCGGGATGACGGCCTGGCAGGCCGCCGACGCCCCGGTCACGCGGGGCGCCCCGCGCTGGGACCTGGAGCGGCAGGTCCGCCTGGTCGCCGGCTCGATCGTGCTGGTCAGCATCCTGGCCTCGGTGTTCGTACCCGGCCTGAAGTGGGTCGCCGGCTTCGTCGGCGCCGGCCTCACCTTCGCCGCGCTCACCAACACCTGCGCGATGGGCATCCTGCTCGGCAGGCTGCCGTACAACCGGGGTGCCAGCTGCGACCTGGACAGCGTCGTCGGTCAGCTGCGCGACGGCTCGACCGCCGGCCGCCCGTCGTGACCTGCGGCCTGGCGTTGACCGTCGGGCTGGCCGTCGTCATCGGGATCAGTCTCGGCCTGCTCGGTGGCGGCGGCTCGATCCTCGCCGTACCGCTGCTGGTCTACGTCGCCGACCTGCCGGCGAAGGAGGCCATCGCCACCTCGCTGCTGGTCGTCGGGGTGACCAGCGCGGTGGGCGTGCTGCCGCACGCCCGGGCCGGCCGGATCCGCTGGCGCACCGGCCTGGTCTTCGGCGTCGCCGGCATGGCCGGCGCGTACGCCGGTGGCCGGCTCGCCGCGTTCGTCCCGGCGGCGGTCCTGCTCACCGGCTTCGCGCTGATGATGCTCGCCACGGCGGCCGCGATGATCCGGGGCCGCCGGGACAGCGGCGGCGCACCGGCGCGGCACGAGCTTCCCGTGCTGCGCGTCGTGCTCGACGGCGCCGTCGTCGGCCTGGTCACCGGCCTGGTCGGCGCGGGCGGCGGCTTCCTGGTGGTGCCTGCGCTCGCCCTGCTCGGCGGCCTGCCGATGCCGGTGGCGGTGGGCACCTCGCTGGTGGTCATCGCGATGAAGTCCTTCGCGGGCCTGGCCGGCTACCTGTCCAGCGTCGGCATCGACTGGGGTCTCGCGGCCGCGGTGACCGCCGCGGCGGTCGTCGGCAGTCTCGCCGGCGGTCAGCTCGCCGGGCGTGTCCCGGAGCCGGTGCTGCGCCGGGCGTTCGGCTGGTTCGTCGTGGTCATGGGCGCGTTCGTGCTGGTCCAGCAGCTGCCCGGCGACCGGGTCGCCGGCCTGGCGGCGGCCGGCCTCGCCGGCACGGTCGCGGCGGTGGCGGTGCTCGCGGCCGGCTGCCGTGGCGGACACCCCTGGACACCGCCGCCCGTCTGTCGGGCGTTGCGGGCGGTCGCCGGGGTGAGAGGCTGACCCAGGAGAGGGGCAGGGCATGGACAGCGACGTCTGGGACGCGCGGTACGCGAGTGCGCCCGATCTGGTGTGGACCGGCGAGCCGAACCGGTTCGTGGTCGAGGAACTGGCCGGCCTGCCACCGGGCCGGGCGCTGGACCTCGCGGCCGGTGAGGGCCGCAACGCGGTCTGGCTCGCCGGGCGCGGCTGGCGGGTGACCGCCGTCGACTTCTCGGCGGTGGCGATCGCCCGGGGGCGGGACCTGGCGGCGAGCCGGGGGGTCACCGTGGACTGGCAGGTCGCCGACGTCACGACGTGGCGGCCCGAGCCCGGGGCGTACGACGTGGTCCTGGTCGCCTACCTGCACCTGCCTCCGGCCGACCAGGCCGGGGTGCTGGCCGGCGCGGCGGCGGCGCTGCGGCCCGGCGGCCGGGTCGTGGTGGTGGGCCACGACCGCGCCAACCTGACCGGCGGCACCGGCGGCCCGCAGGATCCGGCGATCCTGCTCACCCCGGAGTCGGTCACCGCCGCCCTCGACGGGCTGCGGGTGCGGCGGGCGGAGACGGCGCGCCGGCCGGTCGCCCAGCCGGACGGCAGCACCGTGGACGCCCTCGACACGGTGGTCGTCACGACCCGGGCCTAGCTCTGCGGCCGCAGGATGAGCCGGATCGGGTCGCCCTGCTTGGACTGCACCCGTTCGACCGCCTGCGCGGCCTCGGCCAGCGGGAGCACACCACTGACCGACGCGGACAGGTCCAGCCGCCCCTGGGCGGCGAGCGACACCAGCTGCTCGACGTGCTCGGCCTCGGAGCCGTAGTGGCCGAGCACCGCCTGCTGGAGGTAGTTGAACGGGCTGTCCGACGGGATCGTCACCGGTTTGTTCGCGATCCCGGCGAGGACCAGCCGCCCGCGCCGGCCGAGGACGGCCAGGGCCTGCTCGCGTACCGGGGTGACGCCGGCGAAGTCGAAGGCGACGTCGAGGCCGCGCCCGCCGGTGAGCTGCCGTACCGCGTCGGCGAAGGCGGTGTCGGCCGGGTCCAGGGCGGCGTCGGCGCCGAGGGCGAGCGCACGGTCGCGGGCCGCGGGGAGCGGGTCGACGGCGATCACCGGGGCCGCGCCGACCAGCCGGACCAGCTGCACGGCGTGCGCGCCGAGGCCGCCGACGCCCCACACGCCGACCGCCTCGCCGGGCCGGGTACGCCCGGTGTCGGTCACCGCCGCCCAGGGCGTGGAGACCGCGTCCGGGATGATGCATGCCTGCTCGAACGGCAGGTCGTCCGGGATGGGCACGACGGTCTCCTGGCTGGCGAGCGCGTACTCGGCCCAGCCGCCGTCGTAGTCGACGCCCCGGGTGAACACGGTTCCCCGCCGGTCCTTCTCGCCCGCCTGGAGCAGCACCCGCCGGCCCGGTTCCCAACCGGCGACACCGGCACCGAGCGCGTCGACGACGCCGGCCACCTCGTGCCCGAGCGTCACCACGTCCTCGGGCAGGTAGAGCGGGGTGAGCGTCCCGTCGATCAGGTGCACGTCGGACAGGCACACCCCGGCCGCGGCCACCCGGATCCGTACCTGGCCGGGGCCGGGCTCGGGCACCGGCACCGTCTCCATCCGCAACGCGCGGTCCGTCAGGTGCAGCCGGCCCGCCAGCATGTCCGCCACCGCGTACTCCCCTCTGCCCGCCGTCCCGGCGACGGCCGGACCACCGCTCATACCCGCCGCCGCGGCAGGGATGCCTGCCGCGTGCCGCCGACGGGCCGGGCCGGCGCCGCCGGTAGCATCCGGTCGGTGGGCGTACGGTTCGAGGAGTTGGCCTGGCGGGAGACGCCGATCGGTGCGATCAGCCTGCGCCGGCGCCGCGACCCGGCGCTCGGCGTCGAGGTGTACGAGGTCAAGCTCGACGACGAGTTCCTCATGTCCAGCCTCTTCCCGGTCGCGGAGATCGAGCTGGCCCGGCTGGGGCTCGCTCCGCTGGCCGGCCGCGACCTCGACGTGGCCGTCGGCGGTCTCGGTCTTGGTTTCACCGCCCGGACGGTGCTGGAGGACGACCGGGTCGCCTCGATGCTGGTCGTGGAGGCGGTCGAGGACGTGATCGACTGGCACCGGCGGGGCCTGCTGCCGTTCGCCGCCGGGCTCGCCGCCGACCCGCGGACCCGCTTCGTCCGGGCGGACTTCTTCGCGGCGGTGGCCGGCGACGCCGGCCTGGACCCGGACCGGCCGGGACGGCGGTTCGACGCGGTGCTGCTCGACGTCGACCACTCGCCGCGCAACCTGCTGCACCCGGGTCACGCCGCCTTCTACACGACGGCCGGCCTGCGCCGGCTCGCGGCGTCGCTGCGCCCGCAGGGCGTGTTCGCGCTGTGGTCCGACGACCCGCCGGACGCGGCGTTCGAGGACGTGCTCGCCGGGGTGTTCACGGCCGCCGAGTCCCACGTCGTCCGGTTTCCCAACCCGCTGACCGGCGGCGAGTCAGCCAACACGGTCTACGTCGCGCACGGCCCGGCCTGACCGTCGTCTCCGCAGCTCACCGGCATGTTGTCGGCGATTTCGGGAAGGTGGCGGTGCCCTCCGCGGATCGCGGGGTGGCGGGGACGGAGGTCGACATGCGGGCACTGCTGTGGGTCGTCGGCGTCGTCGCCGGCGCGCTCGTGCTGCTCGGGCTGCTGCTGGAGGCGGTCCGCTGGCTGGTGATCATCGGCGCGATCGCGTTGGTGGCGGTCGTCGTCTTCGCGTTCGTCAAGGCACGGCAGGCGACCGGGGGGTCACTGCGGGGGCGCTGACGCGGTGGCGGGGTGCGGTCAACTCGTCGGCGTATTCGGCGAGCGGCCGTCCGTCGGCGGCGTACGCGACCAACCGGCCGTGGGTCATGGTGGCGGACCGGAACGAGAAGACCCGCGAGCCCGGCCAGGCCTCCAGCAGCGGGATCACGCGGGGCGCGCCGCCCGGGGCGGAGTGGTACTCCAGCCGGGCCACCGCCGGTGAGACGACCCCGTTGACGCGGACCTTGGTCTTCTCCGCGCGCGTGCCGAAGGTCACCGGCGTCTCGCCGCCGTACGCGACGCACTGGGCCGGGCCACGGCAGACGAAGAAGTACCGCGGATTGTCCACGTCGGTGATGGCGTACGCCTTGAAGGTGGGGTCGGCGCCGGCCGGTAGCGGCTGGACGGCGAAGACCGCGAGCGCTCCGGCGGCGACGGCGCCCACCCGGGCCCAGGCGCCCGCCCGGCCCACCCGTCGCCGCGAGTGCGCCGCCACGACGGCCACGCCCCCGAAGCCGGCGAGGCAGAGCACGACGACGCCGATCGCCCGCGCGTTCTCGAACAGGAACTGCACTCCCGGCCGGGTCGAGACGGGAGCCAGGACCACCCCGAGCGAGACGACGGTCGTCACCAGCAGCGCCGCGCCCCCGGCCCGGCGGGCCTGCCCCCGCCCGCCGATCAGCAGCATCGCGGCCAGCACCGGCCAGATCTGGTGGTGGGTCCAGGAGACCGGCGAGGCCGCCACCGTGGCGCAGCCGACCAGCACCGCCGCGTGGCCGGGACGGGTCGCCTCGACCAGTTGCCGGGCGCGCCAGAGTGCCACCGCGCAGATCGCCGCGACCAGCGCCAGCCACACCGCCGGCAGCGTCGCCGGCTCGACTCCGACGCGCAGCAGCATCCCGTGCACGGACTGGTTGCCCAGGGAGGCGAGGTTGCCGATCCGGGAGGTGTTGTGCACCGCCTCGGTCCAGTAGGTCCAGCTCGCCGCGGGCAGGACCGCGGCGCCCAGGGCCGTGCAGGCGAGGAACGCGGCGATCGCCCGGGCGGCGTCCGCGTACCGCCGGGCGGCCAGGAAGTGGACGACGAACAGCAGTGGCGTCAGCTTCACCGCGGCGGCCACGCCGACGAGGACGCCGCGCAGCCGGGCCGGGACGACGCCCGCGCCGTCGAGCAGCGCGAGCAGGACGATCAGGATGCTGACCTGGCCGAACCGCAGGTTGCTCTGCACCGGGGCGGAGAGCATCAGCACGCAGGCGACCGCCGGTACGACGAGCCGGCGCCGCGCCCCGGGCTCGGTGAGCATCCGGCCCACGGGCCGGGCGATCGCGACCACCGCGAGGCAGGTGATCACCAGCCAGGCGGCCTGGGCGACGCCTTCGGGGACCGTGGCGACCGGCCAGAGCACGAACGCCGCGAACGGCGGGTACGTGAACGGGCCGCCGTTGTCGGCGACGAAGTCGTAGAGCGGCCGGCCGGCGTGCAGGTGCAGCAGCGCGCCCCGGTAGATGTGCAGGTCGGAGAGGCGGTCCGGCCGGAGCGCCACGAGAGCCGACGACACGACGGCGAGCACCGCGAACGCGGACCAGAGCGCCGCCACCCGTCGATCCCGCACGGCCGCAGTCTACGGGGCGGCGGCGGGCCGCCGGGGCCCTCGTCACACAACCTACGCAACCGTAGGTTACTGTCTGGTAAAGCGACGGTGGGAGGTAGGCGATGGACCTGAGCGACGAGCGGCCCTGGCTGCGCAGCTACGCCCCCGGAGTGCCGGCGACCATCGCCCCGTCGGACGAGTCGCTGGTCGACCTCCTGCGGGAGGCCGCCCGCCGCTTCGGCTCCCGGACCGCCCTGGACTTCCTCGGCGCCACCACCTCGTACACCCGCTTGGAAGCCCAGGTGAGCCGGGCGGCGGAGGCCCTGCGCCGCCTCGGTGTCGGCCGGGGCGACCGGGTGGCCCTGGTGCTGCCCAACTGCCCCCAGCACGTCGTCGCGTTCTACGCGGTGCTGCGCCTCGGCGCGGTGGTGGTCGAGCACAACCCGCTCTACACCGAGCAGGAACTCGCGCACCAGCTCGCCGACCACGGCGCCCGGGTCGCCGTCGTCTGGGACAAGGTCGCCCCGCTGGTGCAGCGTACGGCCGACGCCACCGGCGTCGAGACCGTCGTCGCGGTCGACCTAAGCGCGGCCCTGCCCCGGCTCAAGCGCTGGGCGCTGCGGCTGCCGCTGCCGAAGGTCCGCGCCACCCGGGCGGCGATGACCGCGCCGGCGCCCGGCACGCTGTCCTGGGAGCGGATCGTGGCCGCCGCCGGCCCGCTGGCCGCCGAGCACCCCGCCCCCGGCCCGGACGACACCGCGCTGCTGCAGTACACCGGCGGCACCACCGGCACACCCAAGGGCGCCGTCCTCACCCACCGCAACCTGCGCGCCAACGCGGCGCAGGGCCGCGCCTGGGTGCCGGGGCTGCGCGACGGCGCCGAGACGGTGTACGCGATCCTGCCGCTGTTCCACGCCTACGGGCTGACGCTGTGCCTCACCTTCTCGGTGAGCATCGGCGCGACGCTGGTGCTCCTCCCCCGCTTCGACGTGGACCAGACCCTCCAGGCGGTACGCCGCCGCCCGCCCACCTTCCTGCCCGCCGTGCCGCCGATCTACGCGAAGCTCGCCGTCGCCGCCCGGAAACGCGGAGTGGACCTGACCTCGGTCCGGTACGCGATCTCCGGCGCGATGGCGCTGCCGCCGGCCACCGTGGAGCTGTGGGAGTCGGTGACCGGCGGGCTACTGGTCGAGGGCTACGGGATGACCGAGACCTCCCCCGTGGCGCTGGGCAACCCGGTCTCGCCGGCCCGCCGGCCCGGCACGGTCGGCGTACCGTTCCCGTCCACCGAGGTACGCATCGTCGACCCGGAGGACCCGACCCGCGACCGGGCCCCCGGCGAGGCCGGCGAGCTGCTGATCCGGGGCCCGCAGGTGTTCGCCGGCTACTGGCGCCGGCCCGAGGAGACGGCGGCCGTGCTGCTGCCGGACGGCTGGCTGCGCACCGGGGACATCGTCGAGATGGACCCGGACGGGTTCGTGCGCGTCGTGGACCGGATCAAGGAACTGATCATCACCGGCGGGTTCAACGTCTACCCGTCGGAGGTGGAACAGGCCCTGCGGCGGGTGCCCGGAGTCCTCGACGCGGCGGCGGTCGGCCTGCCGGGCACCGCCGGTGGCGAGGAGGTGGTGGCGGCGGTCGTCCTGCACGCGGACTGCACCACCGACGAGGCCGGCATCCGATCCGCCTGCCGGGCGCACCTGACCGCGTACAAGGTGCCGCGCCGGGTGGTCGTAGTCGAGGATCTGCCCCGGTCGCAGATCGGCAAGGTGCTGCGCCGCGAGGTCCGGGAGCAACTGCTCGCGGACTGAGCCGCGCCCGGGTCAGCCGCGCCGCAGCCCTTCGACGGCCGTACGCAGGTCGGCCTGGCGGATGGGGCCGGCCGGCCGGCCGCCGGTGGCCTCCCGCATCGCCTTGGCCAGTTGCACGCGGCGCAGCACCTCGCGGATGTCCGCGCCGGTGAGGCCGGGGCTCTCGGCGGCGAGGGCGACGGGGTCGACGTCGTCGGCGAACATGCGGAACCCGGGCCCGTCGTGCCGCTCGACGAGGTCCCGGATCATCTTGGTGATGATCTCCGCCCGGCCCGCCTCGTCCGGGGGCGGGATCGACAGTTTCACGTCGAAGCGTCCCGAGCGGACCAGCGAGGCGTCCACCCGCTGCGGGAAGTTGGTCGTGGCCACCACGATGACGTTCGGGTTCTCCTCGAAGAGGGTGTTCATCTCCTGCTTGAAGATGCCGGCCACCGCGTTGACCGCCTGGCTGGCCGCGTCGCCGCCGGCGCCCGCGTAGCTGATGATGCTGTCGAACTCGTCGAAGAGCAGCACGGTCGGCTGCCGGTAACGGCGGGCCTCCCGGAAGATCTGCTTGATGTTGCGTTCCGAGCCGCCGAGCCACTTGTCGAGGATCTCCGGCGTGCGGATCTCGCGGAACTCCGCGCCGATCTCGTTCGCCAGCGCACGGGCCAGCATGGTCTTGCCGGTGCCCGGCGGGCCGTACAGGAGGATGCCCTGCGGCCGGCGGGCACCCCAGCGGGCCATCACGTCGGGGTGCCGGAACGAGACGGCGATCTCCCGGAACCGGGCCACCACGTCGTCGAGGCCGCCGACCTGGTCGAGGGTGACCGCCGCGCTGCCGGTCGGGCGCGCCGGCGCCGCGACCCGGGGACGGCGGAGCACGTACGCCCGGTCGCTGAGCACCCGGGGCTCCGGGTCGTCACCGGCGAGGTCCCGGACTGCCTGGAGGGTCAGCCCGACGAGGGCACGCAGGTGCGCGGCGGTGACCTGGTCGGCGGGCACGGCGGCCCGGAGGGTGAGCAGCCGTCCGTCGTCGACGGTCGTCACGTCCTGCTCGGCGCGCAGGCCCAGCGCCGCCGCCTCGCCGCGTACCTCGGCGGCGGCCGGGTCGGTCGGGCGCGGCCGGTCGGCCACGGCGGTGCCGGTGGGCCGACCGAGCCGTCGGGAAGCCTGGGTCACGATCCGTCCCGCCCGGCGTGCCAGCGGCCCGTCCGGGTCGGCCGTGAGGTGCCGGGCGAGCAGCCAGCCCGCCGGTCCGGCGACGCCCAGGGCCAGCAGGCGCAGCGCTCCCGGCGGGAAACTGCCGGTGGCCCGGATCTCGGCGGACAGCCGGCAGATGCCGTCCACGCTGTGTGCGGTGAGGCGGACACTCTGGACCGGCGGCGGCAGCGGCCCGCTCAGCCGCAGCTCGACCGGCCCGAACCGGGCGGCGGCCAGCGCGCCGGCCGGGTCGTCGACGGTGACCCGGGCACCGAACCGCTCCACGAGGTCCGTGCCCGGTCGGTGATGCTGCTCCGGCATGAGCCCACGCCTTCCGTGCGGCAGTGACCAGCCCGAGTCTGACACCGGGACCGCCCAACCGCCACCGCTCCCGACAGCCCGCCGACGAGCCCAACTGCCCCATTCGTCGTCTTCAACCCCCACCAGACGACAACATCGGGGAAGATGCCCCCTCAACACCGGCCGAGGCAGCAACTTCCCCGAACCTGCTACACCAGACGGCCGGTCGCGGTCAGGCGCCCGTCGCGGCCAGGGCCGGGGTCGGGCGGTCGTCGACCTGCCCGCGCGGCGTGCGGTTGGGCAGCGAGAGCCGGACGACCTTCCTCCACGCGGAGAAGACCTGCCGGGGCAGCGAGCCGGTGGTGTAGCGCAGCCCGTACCGGTCGAACAGCGCCCGCACCTCCGGCGCGATCTCGCCGTAGCGGTTGCTCGGCAGGTCCGGGAAGAGGTGGTGCTCGATCTGGTGGGACAGGTTCCCGGTCATGATGTGCATCAGCCGGCTGCCGCTGATGTTGGCCGAGCCGAGCATCTGGCGCAGGTACCACTCGCCGCGCGTCTCGCCCTCGATCGAGGTCTTCTCGAAGGTCTCGACGCCCTCCGGGAAGTGCCCGCACATGATGACCGAATGGCTCCACAGGTTGCGGAGCAGGTTCGCGGTGAAGGTCGCGGCGAGGGTGCTGAGGAAGGACGGGCCGGACAGCAGCGGGTGCAGCACGTAGTCCTTGAGCACCTGGCGGCGGATCTTGCGGCCGACGGCCCGGGCCCGCGCCCGGAACGCCGGGTCCTTGTGCCGCCCCTTGCGCAGGTTGCGGCCCAGCTCCAGGTCGTACGCGGCGATGCCGTACTCGAAGAAGCAGGCGTTGATGAAGTTCCACAGCGGCTGGCCCAGGTAGATCGGGTGCCAGGGCTGGTCCTCGTCGACGCGCATGATGCCGTACCCGAGGTCGTTGTCCTTGCCGATCACGTTGGTGTAGCGGTGGTGCAGCTCGTTGTGCGAGTGCTTCCACTGGTCGGCCGGCGAGACGTGGTCCCACTCCCAGGTCGTGGAGTGGATCTTCGGGTCGCGCATCCAGTCCCACTGGCCGTGCAGGACGTTGTGCCCGACCTCCATGTTCTCCAGGATCTTGGCGATCGTCAGACCGGCCGTGCCGACCACCCAGGCGGGCGGGAAGAGCGAGAAGAGCAGCACCGCCCGGCTGCTCATCTCCAGGCTGCGCTGCGTCTTGATGACCCGGCGGATGTAGCGGGCGTCCCGCTCGCCCCGGTCGGCGATGACGCGGTCCCGGATCGCGTCGAGTTCCTTGCCGATGACCTCGATGTCCTCGGCGGTGAGGTGGGCGATCGGGTTGACGGGCTTGCGCTGGATGACGGTCATGTCGGCCTCCGGGTCAGTGGTCGAGGTCGCAGGGGCCGGCCGCGGCCGACACGCAGGTCTGGACGAGTACGCCGTCGCCGGGGACGGCGGTGGTGAGCGCCCCGTTGCGCAGGTCGCGCACGGCGCCCTGGCGCAGCGGCAGCACGCAGCCGTAGCAGATGCCCATCCGGCAGCCCGACGGCATGAGCACGCCGGCCGCCTCACCGGCGTCGAGCAGCGGGGTGGCGCCGTCGGCGTCCACCGTCACGCCGGTCCGGCCGAAGGTGACGGTGCCGCCCTCACCGGGCGAGATGACGGTCGGGCGGAACCGTTCGGTGTGCAGCCGGTCGGCGCGGCCGGCGGCGGTCCAGTGCGCCTCCAGGGCGTCGAGCAGGCCGATCGGCCCGCACGCCCAGGTCTCCCGGTCGAGGTGGTCGGGCACCAGGACGCCCAGGTCGGCGGTGGTGAGCAGGCCGTCGCGTTCGGTGTGCCGCTCCACCAGTCGCAGCGTGCCGGCAGCCGCCAGGTCCCGCAACTCGGCAGCGAAGATCACGTCGGCGGGGGTGGGCGCGGAGTGCACCAGCGTGACGTCCGCGCCGTCGAGGACGCCGCTGCGCAGCATGCCCATGACCGGAGTGACGCCGCTACCGGCGGTCAGCAGCAGCACCCGTGGCGGCACGGCGGCCGGCAGCACGAAGTCACCCTGCGCCTGGTCGAGGTGGACGATCGTGCCCGGCCGGGTGCGGCGGACCAGGTGGTTGCTGACCACGCCGTCCGGGATCGCCTTGACGGTGATCGTGATCGGGTCGTGGCGGCGGCCGGGGGCGGAGGTCACCGAGTACGCCCGCCACTGGCGTACGCCGTCGACGTCCACGCCGAGCCGGATGTACTGCCCGGGCACGTGGCCCCGCCAGTCCCGCCCGGGCTGGATCACGACGGTGGCCGCGTCCGCGGTCTCGGGGCGCACGTCGACGATCCGGCCCCGCAGGTCGGCGCCGGCACGCAGCGGGGCGACCAGGTCGAGGTAGTCGTCGGGCAGCAGCGGGGTGGTGACCGCCGCGGCGAGCCGCAGGATCCGGCGACGCAGGGACGCCGTTGCGGGTGGGCGCGGGGCGGTGGTGGTCATAATCCGATGGTCGCGGGCACACTGGCATAAAATCTTGGCCCGCGAAGGTGAACCGGGCCCGTCGACTTGTGCGGAAGGAACAAACGTGCCGGAACGGTCACAGGCGACCCGTCGCGCCGCCGGCCTCGATCTCGACGACCGGGTGGCCGGCGCGTTGCGCGACCGGCTGCCCCTGCTCGCCGAGCGCACCGTGACCGCGATCACCGCCGAGGTGCCCAGCTACTCCGGCACCCTGACCGGGCAGATGCGGGACAAGATCGAGAACGCGGTGCAGATCGCCCTCGGCACGTTCCTGCAACTGGTCGAACGCTCCCACGGCGCCGACGCCAGCACCCCGCTGGTCCCCGCCCTGGAGGCCGCGTACGCCCTCGGCAGCGGGGAGGCCCGTTCGGGACGCAGCATGGACGCGCTGCTGGCCGCGTACCGGGTGGGGGCCCGGGTCTCCTGGCGGGAGATGTCCACCATCACCGTACGCGGCGGGCTGCCCGCCGCGACGGTCGCCGAGTTCGCCGAGCTGATGTTCGCCTACATCGACGAGCTGTCCGCCGCCAGCGTCGCCGGGCACGCCGACGAACTGGCCAGCGCCGGCCGGGCACGCCGCCGCAACCTGGAACGCCTCGCCCAGCAGTTGATCGCCGGCGAGGCCGAGGAGGTGCTGCTGCGCAGTGCCGAACGGGCCGACTGGCCGCCGCCGCAGACGCTCACCGTCGTCCTGCTGCCCCGGACCAACCTGCGCGCGGCGCTCACGCTGCTGCCGGCGCAGACGCTGGAGAGCGGCGACGACCTGCCCGGGGGCGAGACCGGCGACGAGACGGCGGTGCTGCTGGTGCCGGACGTGCACGGCGACCGGCGCCGGCAGCTCGCCCGGATGCTGCGGGGCCGGCGGGCGGTACTGGGGCCCGCCCGCCCGTGGGCCCAGGCCGCCTCCTCCTACCGGCGGGTCACCCGGCTGGTCGCCCTGGGCACCGGGCACCCCGACGACGGCGAACCCCTCGACACCGAGTGCCACCTGGTCCGCCTGCTGCTCAGCGCCGACGCCGAGGCGCTCGCCGATCTGCGGGCCCAGGTCCTGCAACCGCTGGCGTCGCTGCCGCCGGCCACCGCCGCCCGGCTCGCCGAGACCCTGCGCTCCTGGTTGATGCACCACGGCCGGCGTGACGACGTCGCCGCCGACCTGTTCGTCCACCCGCAGACGGTGCGTTACCGGATGAGCCAGCTCCGCGAGCTGTACGGCAACCGGCTCACCGACCCGCGTACGGTCCTCGACCTGACCATCGCCCTCGCCGCCGGGTCGCTGTCACCCACGTCCTGAGGCAGCCTCCCGGCCGGCGCCGCGTGCCGGCCGGCGCACCGGCCCGGCCTCAGGCGTCGGCCGGTCGCACCTCGTCCACCACCTGGCACAGGTCGGCCACGGGGTCGAGGCGCTGCGCCGCGTCAGCGACGCGCCGCAGCAGCGCCCGGAACGCCGCCGCCTCGGCGGGGTCGAGGGTGCCGAGCAGGTGGGCCTCGACGTGCCCGATCGCCTGCCGGCGCCGCCGCCAGGCGATCCGGCCGTCCTCGGTGGCGCAGACGAGGCGGCTGCGCCGGTCGGCGGGGTCGGGCCGGCGCAGGACGAGCCCGGACCGTTCCAGGTCGTCGATCAGGTACGTGAGCACGGTCCGGTCGATGCCGAGTTCGGCCGCGATCGCGCCCTGGTTGCGGACCGGTTCACGGATGGCGGCGGTGAGCACCTGGTAGCCGCGCGGTCCTCCGGGTATGCCCTCGACCGCCCGTTCGGCGGCCTTGAGGTAGGCGCGGAAGAGCACGCCGAGGCCCCATCCGAGGTCGTCCTCGAAGGGGTCGGACGTCACACCGGTCATGGCCCCAGCCTAGCCGTTCCTGTTGGCAACAGATGTTCTGCTCGACATACTATCTGTGTAGCAGCACTTTTCGCGGGTGTCCCACCGCCAACCCGGCCGGACGGGCGCCCGCCGCGGAAGGAGACCACGGGATGAGCGACTACGGCCACCCGTTGACATTCGGGGCGTTCCTGACCCCCGCCAACGCCGACCCCGACCGGGTCGTGGCGCTCGCCGCCCTGGCCGAGCAGGTCGGCCTGGACCTGGTGACGTTCCAGGACCACCCGTACCAGCCCGCCTTCCTGGACACCTGGACGCTGATGAGCTTCGTCGCCGCGCGGACCAGCCGGGTGCGGCTGGCGGCCAACGTCACCAACCTGCCGCTACGGCCACCGGCCGTGCTCGCCCGCAGCGTGGCGAGCCTCGACCTGCTCACCGGCGGCCGGATCGAGCTCGGCCTGGGCGCCGGCGCGTTCTGGGACGCCATCGAGGCGATGGGCGGCCGGCGGCTGACCCCCGGGCAGGGCGTCCGGGCGCTGGAGGAGGCCATCGAGGTCATCCGGCAGGTCTGGGCCGCCGACGAGCGCGGCGGTGTCCGGGTCGCCGGCGAGTTCCACCGGGTGGTGGGGGCCAAGCGGGGCCCGGCACCGGCCCACGACGTCGGGATCTGGCTCGGTGCGTACAAACCGCGGATGCTCGCCCTGACCGGGCGGCGCGCCGACGGCTGGCTGCCCAGCCTGGCCTACCTGAAGCCGGGCGACCTGGCCCGCGGCAACGCCGTGATCGACGACGCCGCGCGGGAAGCCGGCCGCGCACCGGCCGACATCCAGCGGCTGCTCAACGTCAACGGGCAGTTCACCAGCGCCGGGCGCGGCCCGCTCAACGGGCCGGCCGAGCAGTGGGCCGAGGAGCTGGCCGACCTGGCGCTCACCGAGGGGATCAGCACGTTCATCCTCGGCAGCGACCGCCCCGACGACCTGCGCCGCTTCGCCGAGGAGGTGGCGCCGGCCGTACGGGATCTGGTGGCCGCCGAGCGGAAGGCCGACGCCGCCGCCCGGGCCGCCGCGCCCCGGACCGGCGGCGCCCAGGAATCCGGCGGCGCCCAGGGGCCCGATGGCGCCCAGGGGCCCGATGGCGTGCAGCGGTCCGGCGGCGTCCAGAGGTCCGGCGGCGCCCAGAGGTCCGGCGGCGCCCAGGGGTCCGGCGGCCCGACGCCGAGCGGGGCGGGCCGGCCGGCAACGGCGGTCGGGCGCAGTGCGTTCACCGTCGTGCCGACGCCCGACGACGGCGTCCGCCGCAGTGCGGTCCAGGTGTGGGACGAGTCCGCGCGCCCCAGCGGGCCCGCCCCGGACACGGAGCGCACCTACACCGCGCACGACCTGGCCGGCGCCCAGCACCTGATCGACGTCCATGACGGGCTACGCGGCGAGCTGGCGCAGATCTACGACCTGATCGAGCAGGTCGCCGCCGGCACGATCGACGCCGGTCGGGCCCGGTCGCACATCAACACGATGACCATGCGGCAGAACAAGTGGACCCTCGGCACCTACTGCGAGTCGTACTGCCGGATCGTCACCACCCACCACACCCTGGAGGACCGGGGCCTGTTCCCCCACCTGCGGGCCGGCGACGAACGGCTCACGCCGGTGATCGACCGGCTCGAACAGGAGCACCACCTCATCCACGACGTGCTGGAGCGCCTCGACCGCGCCCTCGTCGCGTTCGTGTCGGTGCCGGACGGGATGGCCGACCTGCGCGCCGCGGTCGACCTGCTCAGCGACACCCTGCTGTCCCACCTCGCGTACGAGGAGCGGGAACTCGTCGAGCCGATCGCCCGCCTCGGCGTGTCCTGAGCACCACGGCCCGCCCGAGCGCGCATCGGGCGGGCCGCCCTCACGCCACGTGCGTCAGGTAACCGGCTACCGCCTCGTCGAGGACGTCGCGGGCGGGGCGCGCCCAGACCTCCTCCGCGAAGACCTCGACCTCCACCGGGCCGGTGTACCCGGCGGCGTCCACGGCCTCCCGGAAGCGGCGCAGCTCCACGCAGCCGCTGCCGGGCAGCCCGCGGCCAAGCAGCACGCCGGCCGGCAGCGGCGTGACCCAGTCGGCGACCTGGAAGCAGGCGATGCGCCCCTCCCGGCCGGCCCGGGCGATCTGCGCCCACACCTGGTCGTCCCACCACAGGTGGTAGGTGTCGACGACCACACCCACCGCATCCGCCGGGTACGGCGCGACCAGGTCCAGGGCCTGGCCGAGACCCGCGACGACGCACCGGTCGGAGCAGAACATCGGGTGCAGCGGCTCGACGGCGAGCCGGACTCCCGCCGCCCGGGCGTACGGCACCAGCTCGCCGATCGCGTCCCGCACGTGGGCCCGGGCGCCGTCGAGGTCCCGGCTGCCGGCGGGCAGCCCGCCGGAAACCAGCACCAGGACCGGCGCACCCACCGCCGCCGCCTCGTCGATCGCCCGCCGGTTCTCGTCCGGCCAGCCGGCCCGGTCGAAGAAGCCGCCACGGCACAGCGAGGTGACCCGGAGGCCGGCGTCCCGGACCAGCGCCGCGCTCGCCTCGACCCCGTACGCGGCCAGGTCCTCCCGCCACAGCCCCACCCCGGAGACCCCGGCGTCGACGCAGCCCGCGACCAGCTCCGGCAGCGGCCACCGTTTCGTGGTCGCCGAGTTCAGCGCGAAGCGGTTCACTGCGCCACCCCCGCCGTCGTCATGAACGCCCGCGCCCGGTGGGCGGCCAGGTCGGCGTCGGGCAGCAGCCCGGCCGCGTCGGCGAGCCGCAGCAGCCGACCGAGGTGGACCGGCGACCGTCCGGACTGGAGACCGCCGACCATGGTGAAATGGTCCTGGTGACCGGCGAGCCACGCCAGGAACACGATGCCCGTCTTGTAGTAGAAGGTCGGGGCGCCGAACAGGTGCCGGGCAAGCGGCAGCGTCGGCGCCAGGATCCGGTCGTAGGCATCCGGGTCCCCGGCGTCGAGGGCGCGCAACGCGGCCGCCGCCGGCGGCGCGATCGCCGCCAGCACGCCGAGCAACGCGTCGGAGTGGCCCGAGGCGTCGCCCCGGATCAGGGCCGGGTAGTTGAAGTCGTCGCCGGTGTAGAGCCGTACGCCGGCCGGCAGGCGCCGGCGCAGCGCGACCTCGAAGGCCTCGTCGAGCAGTGACAGCTTGACGCCGTCCACCTTGGCGGCGTGCGCGCCGATCAGCGCGACCACGGTGTCCGCGGCCCGGGCCGGGTCGTCGTCGCCCCAGTAGCCGGCGAGCGCCGGGTCGAAGGCCGGACCGAGCCAGTGCAGCACCACCGGAGCAGCGGCGTCGGCGATCAGCCGCCCGTAGACGTCGAGGTAGTCCTCGGCGGACCGGGCGGCGGCGGCCAGGTGCCGGCTGCACATGAGCACCGGTCGCGCTCCGGCCTCCTGCACGTCGGCGAGCTGTTCGGCGTACGCCCGGCGGATCTCGTCGAGGGTGGCCGGCCCGGCCGGCAGCTGGTCGGTGGCGACACCGGCGCAGATCGCACCGCCCTCGGCCCGGGCCGCCTCCGCCGAGCGGCGGACCAGCTCCCGCGCGGCGGCGTAGTCCATGCCCATGCCGCGCTGGGCGGTGTCCATGGCCTCGGCGACGCCGAACCCGTACGACCACAGGTGCCGGCGGAACGCCAGGGTCGCCTCCCAGTCCACGGCGGCCGGGGCACCCGGGACGTTCTCCGCCCCTGGGTCGGCGACGACGTGCGCGGCGGCGTAGGCGACCCGGCTGGTGAAGCGGGCGCCGGGGGTGCGGTGTTCCCGCCCGGTCCCGGAGAGGGTGAGCGGCCCGTCGGGCAGGGTGACGGACCGGGTCACGACCGCAGCTCCGTGACCTCGACCCGCCGGCCCTCGCGGGCCGAGCGCAACCCCAGCTCGGCGAGCTGCACACCGCGCGCGCCGGCCCACAGGTCCCAGGTGTACGGGGCGTCCTCGGCGACGTGCCGCAGGAACATCTCCCACTGGGCCTTGAACCCGTTGTCGTACACCTCGTTGTCCGGGACCTCCTGCCACTGGGAGCGGAAGTCGTCGGTGGACGGCAGGTCCGGGTTCCACACCGGCTTCGGGGTGGTGGCCCGGTGCTGGACGCGGCAGCGGCGCAGGCCGGCGACCGCGCTGCCCTCGGTGCCGTCGACCTGGAACTCGACCAGCTCGTCGCGGTTGACCCGCACCGCCCAGGAGGAGTTGATCTGGGCGACGACGCCGCCGTCCAGCTCGAAGATGGCGTAGGCCGCGTCGTCGGCGGTGGCGTCGTAGGGCTGGCCGTCCTCGGCCCACCGGCGCGGGACGTGGGTGGTGACGTGTGCGGTGACCGCGCGCACCGGCGCGAAGATCTGCTCCAGCACGTAGTGCCAGTGCGGGAACATGTCGACCACGATGCCGCCACCGTCGGCGGCCCGGTAGTTCCAGCTCGGCCGCTGCGGCTGCTGCCAGTCGCCCTCGAAGACCCAGTAGCCGAACTCGCCGCGCACCGACAGGATCCGGCCGAAGAACCCGCCCCGCACCAGCCGGTCGAGTTTGCGCAGGCCGGGCAGGAGCAGCTTGTCCTGCACGACGCCGTGCCGTACGCCGGCCGAGTCGGCGGCCCGGGCGAGCTCGACCGCGCCGTGCAGGGTGGTGGCGACCGGCTTCTCGGTGTAGATGTGCTTGCCGGCGGCGACGGCGAGCCCGATCGCCTTCTCCCGCTCGCTGGTGACCTGGGCGTCGAAGTAGATCGAGACGTCCGGGCGGGCCAGCGCGGCGTCCAGGTCGGTCGTCCACTCGGTCAGGTCGTGCCGCGCCGCGACGTCGCGCAGCTTGGCCTCGTTCCGCCCGACCAGGACCGGTTCCGGCCACAGCCGGGTCCCGTCGCGCAGCGCCACGCCGCCCTGCTCGCGGATCGCCAGCAGGGACCGGACCAGGTGCTGCCGGTAGCCCATCCGACCGGTCACGCCGTTCATCACGATTCCGATGGGGACACGTGCCGTCATCGTCCCGCCCTCCTCAGGGGTCGTCCGCGGCCTCGAGATGCGCGCCGCTACGGGCTCGCCCGCCGGGAGGCTCGCCTCCCCAGGTCTGCGTAAGCGCTTACGTAAGCGCTTACGCAGACTAGGCTGTGCCGGGTCCGCTGGCAACAGCCGGCTGGACCGACCCACGTGCAGGAGTTGCCGATGCCCAGGCCTGGCCCGAGGCTGCGTCTCAGCGACGTGGCGGAGCGCGCCGGTGTTTCGCTGGCGACCGCGTCCCGGGCCCTCGCCCGCCGGGACGGGGTCAGCGAGGAGGTGGCCGGACGCGTCCGGCAGGTCGCGCAGGAGTTGGGCTACGTCGCCAACCCGTACGCCCGCACCCTCGCCGGTGGCGCAAGCTCGACGGTCGGGCTGGTCGTGCACCAGATCGACGACCCGTACTTCTCGGAGATCGCCGCCGGTGTCGTCCAGGTCGCCGCCGAGGAGGGGCTGCTGGTGCAGATCTGCCACTCCGGCCGGGATCCGGACGCGGAGCTGCGGCAGCTGCGCCACCTCATCGCCCAGCGGGTCGGCGTCATCCTCGTCGCGGGATCCGGCTACGACGACGTCCGGATCGAGGCCGAGGCGCGCGCCGAGCTGGCGGAGTTCCAGCGGCAGGGCGGCCGGGTCGCCGTCATCGGCCGGCACGCGCTCGGCGTCGACGCCGTCCTGCCCGACAACGAGGCCGGCGGCCGGGCCCTCGCCGAACACCTCCTGGACCTGGGGCACCGGCACATCGCGGTCGCCGCCGGCACCGCCGGGCTGACCACCGTCGCCGACCGGCTGGCCGGCGTGTCCACGGCACTGCACGAGCGTGGCCTCTCCCTCGGCGACCTCCCCGTGGTCCACTGCGACTTCACCCGAGACGGCGGCCGGGTGGCCGCCGAGCTGATCCTGCGCGACCACCCGCGGACGACCGCGATCATCGCCCTCAACGACGCGATGGCCATCGGCGTGCTGTCCACCCTGCGGGCGCACCGCATCCCGGTGCCCGAGCAGATCTCGGTCGTCGGGTTCGACGACGTCTCCGTCGCCGCCGACCTCGCACCCGGGCTCACCACCATCCGGCTGCCGATGACCGACATGGGCCGGATGGCGCTGTCGCTCGCGCTCAAGCCCCGCTCGACCCGCCCACGGCGCCGGTCGACCGGGCATCTCCTGGTCGTCCGCGACTCGACCGCCCCCCCCCC
>JAEYGD010000389.1 GCA_023402505.1 Actinomycetes bacterium | reverse complement strand
GCGCCGGGCGGGCCGGGGTGTTCTCACGGATCCGGGTCGTCGGCACCGACGACGGCGCCGGCCCGGACGACGTCGTGCCCCCGGGCGAGCCCGGTCAGGTCATCGCGTCGATGGCCTCTCCGGAGGCGTTCGGCGGCTACTGGCGGCGCCCGGACGCGGACGAGGCCGCCATCCGCGACGGCTGGTACCACACCGGGGACCTCGCGGTCCGCGACGAGCAGGGCAACCTGTGGTACCAGGGCCGGGTCGACGACATGATCATCTCGGGCGGCGAGAACCTCTACCCCACCGACATCGAGGCCGCGCTCGCCACGGCCCCCGCGGTCAGCGACACCGTCGTCGTCGGGTTGCCCGACGAACGGTGGGGGCAGGCGGTGACCGCGTTCGTCGTACCCCGCGACGGCATCGACCCGGCACACGCCGTCCGGGAGGTGCACCGGTTCGTCCGCGCCTCGTCGGGACTGCCGTCGCTCAAACGCCCCAAGCGGGTCATCGCCGTCGACCGCATACCGCGCTCCCCCGTCGGCAAGATCCTGCGCCGGCAGCTGGCCGACGGGCGGTACGACGCCCTCGCCGACACCGACGCGGACATCCCTTCCCGCCACGACCCGGAGGTCCCCGGATGAGCATCCTGCCGATCCGCACGGCGTCCCTCGCCGGCCTCGCCGGTCGTACGGTCGTCGTGACCGGCGCCGCCGGCGACATCGGCGGCGCCTACGTACGCGCCTTCACCGCGACCGGGGCGAACGTCGTCGCGGTCGACCTGCTGCGCACCGCCCGCGCGGCGCTCGCCATGACCCGGGCGGCCACCCGCACCGGCCCCGGACGCGCGCTGTTCGCCCCCGCCGACGTCACCTCCGAGCCGGACTGGAAGCTCGTGGTGGAGCGGACCGTCGCGGAGTTCGGCGGATTGGACGTGCTGGTCAACAACGCCGCCGTCTACCGGCGGATCGGGAAGAAACGTCCACTGACCGAGCTGGACGTCGAGGAGTGGGACCAGGTGTTCGCCGTCAACGTCCGGGGCACCTGGCTCGGCATCCGTGCGGTGGCCCCGGTGATGACCGACTTCGGCGGCGGAAGCATCGTCAACGTCTCCTCGGTGGTCGGGCGTGTCGGCGCTGTCGGCTTCGCCCACTACGTCGCCTCCAAGTCGGCCGTGGAGGGGCTGACCCGCGCCGCGGCCCGGGAACTCGGCGACCAGCACATCCGCGTCAACGCCCTGGCCCCGGGGCTGGTCGACAACGAGTCGAGCCGGACGCTGAACACCGAGTCGTACCTGGACGCCTCGGCCGCAGCCCGGTCCCTGGCCCGGCCGATGCAGGCCGACGACCTGGTCGGCCCGCTGCTCTGGCTGGCCTCGCCGGCCGCCGCGTTCGTCACCGGACAGACCGTCATCGTCGACGGCGGGCAGGTCTTCACGTGAGCGTCGAGCCCGCGCCGCCGGAGACCACCGACGGGTACGTCCGACCGGTCGACCCGACCACCCGCGCGCCGCTGCGACCGGTGCCCGTCACCTCCGCCGCCGAACTGGACGAGGCCGCGGCACGGGCGCACGCGGCGCAGCGCGGCCGCTGGGCGACCGACGCCCGCCACCGCGCGACCGTGCTGCACCAGTGGGGCGAGGCGCTGGCCGCACACGCCCCGCGGCTGGCCGACGCGCTGGTGGTCGAGACGGGCAAGACCACCGCCGAGGCGTACCGGGAGGTCGCCGCCTGCGTCGACGCGCTGACCTACAACGCGGGGCTCGCCCGGCACCTCGGCGGCCTGGCCGGGACGCTGCCGGACGGGTCGGTCGCGCACGTCGTGCGGGAACCGGTCGGGCTCACCACGTTCATCGTGCCGTGGAACTGGCCGCTGCTGCTGCTGATCCGGGACCTGGCACCGGCGCTGGCCGCCGGCGTCACCGCCCTGGTCAAGCCGGCGCCGCAGACCACCGGCGTCACCGGTCGCGTGCTGGCGCTCGGCCGCGACGCGGGACTTCCGGCCGACGTCGCGCACCTCGTGGTCGGCGGCCCCACGGCCGGGCGGGCCGCCGTCGCACACCCCCTGGTGCGGGCCGTCGCGTTCACCGGCTCCACCGAGGTGGGCGCGCGGGTGCGGCGGGCGGCTGCCGGCGGGATGACGCGCACCCTGCTCGAACTCGGCGGGAAGGCGGCCATGGTCATCTGCGCCGACGCCGACGTGGAGGCGGCCGTCGCGGCGGCCGTCGCGGCGGCCGTGGTGACCGCCGGGCAGATGTGCATGGCCTGCACCCGGGTCCTGGTCGCCCGCCCGCTGCACCGCGAGGTGGCGGCGGCGGTCACCGCCGGCCTCGCCGGCGTCCGGGTCGGTCACCCCGCGGACCCGTCGACCCGGATGGGGCCGCTGGTGTCCCCCGCCGCCGGTGACCGCATGGCCGCGGTGCTCGCCGATGCCGGCACCCGGGTGGACGGCGGCCAGCGCGTCCACCTCGACGGCCTGAGCGGGTGCTTCGTCCGGCCGGCCGTGGTGGTGGATCCCCCGGTGGGCTCACCGGTGGTGCAGCGCGAGCTGTTCGCCCCGGTGGTCACCGTCGAGCCGTTCGACGGCGACGACGAGGCGGTACGCGCCGCGAACGCCACGCGGTACGGCCTCGCGGCGAGCGTCTGGACCAGGGACCTCGACCGCGCCTGGCGCCTCGCGCGGCGGATCGAGGCCGGCACCGTGTGGGTCAACGGCTACAACCACTCGTACCCCGAGACGCCCAGCGGAGGCGTCAAGTCCTCCGGCATCGGCCGCACCCGCGGCGTCGTCGGCCTCGAACAGTTCACCGAGCTCAAACACGTCCACTTCACCGTCCGGCCGTCCGGCGGCCGGCCATGACCCCGCCGACCACGGGGCCGGCCATGACCCCGCCGACCGCGGGGCTGGCCTGGCCGGACCGGCAGGACCTGCGGTCCTGGCTGGCGGCACGCGACGCGAGCGGCCGGCTCGGCCGGGTACGGTCCCGGGTCGACCCGGACCAGGAGATCTCGGCCGTCCTGGAACGCCTCGACGGGCAGCGCTCCGTCCTCTTCCTCGACGTCGCCGGCGCCCCGTTCCCACTCGCCGGAAACCTGGTCCTCGACCGGTCCGACCTCGCCCGGGCGATGGGCTGCCCGCCCACCGGGACGGCGGCGCGCTACCTCGACGCGCTGGCGGCGCCCCGGCCCTGGGCGGCGCTGCCGGCCGCCGCCGCGCCGGTGCTCGGCCACCGGCTCGACCGCGACGCGCTGCTGTCCCGCCTACCCCTCACCGTGCAGCACGAGCACGACGCCGGGCGCTACCTCACCTCGGCCCTGCTCGTCGTCCGGGACCCGGCGACCGGCCGGACGAACCTGTCCATCAACCGCATGCTCGCCGCCGGCGAACGGACCCTGCGCACGCTCGTCCTACCCGGACGGCTGCGCCGGATCCTGGCCACGACCGAGCGTCGCGGGCTCGACCTCGACGTGGCGGTCGTGGTGGGCGTCGACCCGCTGCTGGCCCTGGCCAGCCAGGCTCCGGCGACGGACCCGGCCCTGGACGACCTGGAGGTCGCGAGCGCCCTGCGCCGCACCCCGCTGCCGGTGACCGCGTGCCCGGGCAGCGGACTGCCGGTGCCGGCCGACGCGGAGTTCGTCCTCACCGGGCGGTTCCGCGCCGGCGTACGCGAACCGGAGGGCCCGTTCGGGGAGTTCCCCCGCACCTACGGGCCCAGCGCGCCGGCCCCGGTGATCGACCTGACCGACGGCTGGCACCGGGACGCGCCCGTGTTCCAGACCATCCTCTCCGGTGGCCGCGAGCACTTCCTGCTCGGCGGGATACCGCGGGAGGCGGCGCTGCTGCGGCTCCTGCGCCAGGCGCACCCGGAGGTGGTGGCCGTACGGCTGCCGGAGGCCGGCTCGTGCCGGCTGCACGCCGTCGTGTCGATCCGCCGCGGGGCCGCCGGCTCGGCGGTCAACGTCCTGCTCGCCACGCTCGGCGGCGCCCCCGCGGTGAAGCACGCCGTGGTGGTCGACGACGACGTGGACATCCACGACGACGAGCAGGTGGGGTGGGCCGTGGCGACCCGGGTCCAGGCGGACCGGGACGTCCTCGTCGTACCCGGCGCGGCGGGCAGCAGCCTCGATCCCTCCGCCGACAGCGGAAGGACGGCCAAGCTCGGCATCGACGCGACGGTCCCGGTCGGCGGGCAGCAC
>JAEYGD010000386.1 GCA_023402505.1 Actinomycetes bacterium | reverse complement strand
GGGGGGGGGGGCACGGGCGGGTGCGCGGGGGCCCGATCGGGGGGGCACGCCCGGGGGGTCGCGTTCTCGGCAGGGCTTGCCGGGGGCGGCTACCCTGGGGCCGGCGACCGTCGTTGGTCGCTGATCGTTGGCTAAGTAGAAGGCGAAATGTCCGGATATAGGGTACTTGGAGCCCCGGACCACAAGAATTGCTCATCCCGAGGGGTGGCGACCGAGGGCGTAAGAGGAATACTCTCGGTCGCGGCCCGCGTACTGATGAGGCGCCCGTCAGACGGGCGAGTGGAGGTGCTCGCGTGAGCCTGTCGATCGTGAAGTCGGTCCTGCCCGGGGGTGTCGTAGAGATCGCGCCGCGCGGCGAGATCGACGTCGACACCGCCTACGAGGTGCGCGAGGCGATCGCCGAGGTCCTGGCCAAGGGCCGTCCGACCCGCATCGAGCTGAACATGCGGCTGGTGACCTTCATCGACTCCGTCGGCATCAGCGCCATGGTGGCCGGCTTCCAGACCGCCGAGGTGAGCGGTGTCAAGCTCGTGGTCACCGAGCCGAGCCGGTTCGTGCACCGGCAGCTCTGGGTGACCGGCCTGCTCGGTCTCTTCGGGGCGCCCGAGCCCTACTACGCGGGTGCCGCGACCCCGGAGGTCCTCCCGGGCGCCTGACCGCCCGCCGACCCGCCGCGACAAAGCCCACCGGCCCTCGACATCGCCCGAAGGTGGACTCGGCCTTCGACATCGCCGAGGACACGCTCGGCCCTCGACATCGCCCGAGGGCGGGCCGCCGCCGAGGCCGCCGGCCGGGGTCATGCCACGTCGAGGCCCCTCAGATCGATGTCGGTCACCTCCGTGACCGCCCGGACCGCGGTCACCGAGGCGTACCCGTCGGCCAGGAGCGCCACGTCGGTGCCCGCCTGGGCGGCCTCGCCCGGCTCCTCGAGCGCGGTCCGCACGAAGCCGTGCCCCGACTCGGCCACCGTCATCTGCACCTGGCCGAAGCTCGCGAGCCGCCCCCGGCGTACCCCGCGCAGCCGGGCGAGCGGCACGTCCGGCGCGTTGATGTTGAGCACGCTCCCCACCGGGCCGGCGGTGACCCGCGGCAACAGGTCCATGGCGACCCGCGCGGCGGTGGCCCAGTGGCGTTCGGCGTCCCGTACGCGGGCGGCGGCGGCCACCGCGGCACCGCCGCTGACCGCGGTGGCCTCGCCGGCCGAGAGCACGTCCAGCGACACGGCCATCGCCCGGCAGCCGTTCGAGGCGGCGGTGAACGCGGCGCCCACGGTTCCGGAGTGCAGCACCGCGCGGCCGGCGTTCGCGCCGCGGTTGATTCCGGACAGCAGGACCGACGGCGGCGGTCCGAACGCCCCGTGCACCGCGATCAGCGCGATGAAGCCGGGGGAGCCGCCGACGCCGAACGCCGGTACGCCGTCGAGCCCGGGCAGCGGGTGGTCCTGCACCACGACGTGCCCTTCCCGTTCCACGGCGGTCAGGGCGGCGCTCGTGCCGCTGGCCTCCTCCAGGGGCGCGGCGACGACGACGTCCAGGTTCAGGTCGACCGCCGCCCGGGCCAGCGCCGAGATGCCGGGCGCGGCGATCCCGTCGTCGTTGGTGATCAGTACGCGCAGGGTCATCGCTCCGCCGCCCGGCCCGCCAACTCGTCCGGGGTCGTGCGTTCCTGGGGACGGCTGCCGGCGGGCACCAGGCGTACCCGGTCGACCAGGCCGGTGATCGAGTCGAGCCGGCCGGTGCCGAGGCCGTGCCGGGTCACGTTGAGCGCCCCGGCCGCCGCTCCGGTACGCACGGCCGTCCGGATGTCCCCGCCCCGGGCCAGGACGGCGGACACCCCGGCGGTCATCGAGTCCCCGGCTCCGCGCGGGTCGGCGGCCTGGAGGCGGGGCATCTCGACCTCGAACACCTCGCCGTCGACGAGTGCCAGGGCCGGCTTGTCGGCGCGGCTCACCACCACGTTCTCCGCACCGCCGGCGTGCAGGTCGTACATGGCCCGGGCGAGCTGGTCCTCGTCGTCGCCGTCGGCCCGGCCGTCGGCGATCAGCTCCTCGTGGCTGACCTTGAGGAAGAAGACGCCGCTGTCGAGCACGGCGGTCAGGTGTTCGCCGGCCAGGTCGACCACCACCTTGCCGCCGTTGGCGCCGAGGTCGGCGGCGAAGCGCCGGTACAGCTCGGCGGGGACCTGGGACGGCTCGTGCGGTCCGCTGAGCACGCTGACCGGAGCGCGCAGGCCCTCGCCCAGCGCCAGGTTGTACAGCTCGTCCAACTCGTGCCGGCCGAGTGGCTGGCCCGGTACGTCCACGATCTCTCGCCGGGTGCCGCCGCGCCGGTCGTGGACGTAGCCGCCGCTGCCGCCGGAGTCGCGGACCACCACCTTGAGGTCGACGCCCTCGCTGACCAGCAGCGGCTCCAGAACCTGGCCGACCTCGCCGCCGAGCGCCGTGCAGAGCACCACGTCGACCCCGAGCGACATGATCATGCGGGCCTGCCAGACGCCCTGGCCGCCCGGGTGCAGGTGCAGCTCCGGCGCGTCGCTGGGCTGGTCGACCGTCACCGTGAGCCGCGGTGTCGGTGCGAAGACCATCACGTGTTCACCCATGCCCGCGCCTCCCGGCCGTCGTCCGCGTCACGTCGTACCCCATCCGCTGACGGTAGTCGGGCCGGCGGCCGGCCGCCGGGTGTCCGGGCGGTGACCGGCCGGGCGTTGCCAGAGGGGGCGGGGTGGGTGACGATCGGACGACCGACGACGGGAGACGGCGTGCTCAGGCGGGAATCCTTCAGCTACACCGTCCAGGCGCGGTCCGCGCCGGCGCTGGCGGCCGACCTGCTGGCCGACCCGCTGCGGCACGCCGAGTTCCATCCGTGGATCGTCCGGGTCCGGCGGGTCGCGCCCCGGCGCGGCGCCCGCGCCAGCTACGCGATCACCGACCGGCTTCCGCTCGGCCCCCTGCGGGTGCCGGTCACTTACCGCGCCGACGTGCTCGTCGCGACGGCCGACGAGGTGGTCACGGTGGCCCGGCAGTGGCCGGCGACGACGGTACGCAACCGCACCCGGCTCGCCCCCGAGCCGGAGGGGGTCCGCATCGACGTGGAGATCACCCTGGCCGCGCCCGCGCCGCTGTTCGGGTACGCGTTCGCGCGGGCGCGCTCCGCGCACCTGGTCCTCGCCAGCCGGCTCGGCGCGGTGCTCGACGCCGCCTGACGACGGCGTGGCCGCGCCGGAGCCGGGCCGGGG
>JAEYGD010000354.1 GCA_023402505.1 Actinomycetes bacterium | reverse complement strand
TGCGGGAGGTGTCGATCAGCATGCCGATGTTGCTGTCGAAGCCGACCGAGACCAGCTTCTGCCGGAACGCCTGGGCGAACGACAGCTCGTCGACGTACTGGTTCCAGTCGATCCACTTGGACTGCCGTACGGTCTGGCCGTTCACCGAGTCGGTGACCTTGACGTACGGCTCCTTCAGGGCGGAGTAGTTCGCCGTGTTGACGATGAAGCCCTGCACGTTGGCGACGGTGCTGCCGGACGCGACGGCGGCTTCCTTGAGCTGGTCGGCGACCGGGCCGAAGTTGCTGTCCCAGCCGATCCAGCCGTGGTGCGCGGCGTCGATGTAGTTGTAGACGTTCGGGATCGCGCCCAGCTTGGCCAGGGCGTAGCCGACACCGTTGACGTACGCGCCGTTGGCCTTGACCGTGTCGCACATGACGGTGCCGCCGGCGTTGCCGCTGGTGTTGGTCACCAGGTTCGGCAGGGAGTCGATCTCGATGATGTTGATGATCCGCAGGTTCCGGTACTTCGCGTCGCCCTGGATCGCGGCGATCGGGTCGATGTACTCGGCCTTGTAGCGGGGCAGTTCGTCGGCCTTCAGCTCACCGTTGGAGGCGAGCGCCGAGCAGTCCCGGCCGGGCAGGTTGTAGATCACGATCTGGATGTAGTTCGCGTTCTGCCGCAGCGCCTCGTCCAGGTGGTCCCGCAGGCCCATCGCGCCGTTCGAGCTGCTGTCCGGGGTGCCGTTGATGGCGGCGATCCGGTCCAGCCAGACGGCGGTCGGGTTGTTCGAGACCCGGTTGCCGCCGGCGACCGACTCGGCCTTGGCCTTCCACTCCGGGTTCACGTACCCGCGGGCGTTCAGGTACGGGTTGTCCACCCGGGGACCGCCCGGCGGCGGGGTCGTCGGCGGCGGAGTGGTGGGCGGCGGGGTCGTCGGGGGCGGCGTGGTCGGCGGCGGGGTGCTGGGCGGCGGGGTGGTGGGGCCGCCACCGCCGTTGCAGGTCACCCCGTTGAGGGTGAACGACGTCGGCTTCGGGTTGCTGCCGCTCCACGATCCGTTGAATCCGATGCTCACGGTCGCGCCGCTGGCCACCGAGCCGTTGTACGACTCGTTCTGCGCGGTGACGTTCTGGCCGGACTGGGTGAACCGGGCCGACCAGCCCTGTACCACGCGCTGGCTGCTGTTCGGGAAGGTGAAGCCGAGCGTCCAGCCGTTGAGGGCGTCGCCGACGTTCTTGATGTTGACGGTGGCGGTGAACCCACCCGGCCAGTCGTTGGTCGTGTAGGACACCTCGCACTGCGTCGCCGCGTGGGCCATGGTGACCGGTAGCGTCACCAACCCGCCCGCGACCAGGGCGCCCGCGCCGGTCAGCGCGAGGACCCGGCGCGGGCCGGAGAGCCTTCTCCACACATTCATGCCACAGATCTCCTTGGGCGAGACCGGGTCCGCGAGCGGCCCGGGAAACGGCCGGGTGGGGCGTCCTGCGCGGACGGCCTACCGGCGCCATCGGGATGTTTCGGGGGGTGCCCGACCCGGACGGGCGGTGGTGGTGTGTGCCGGACCGGCGAGCGCTACGACGGTCGGGACTCGGCGGGATGGTCGACCGGCGAACCGGTTGCCCTCGACTCCCTGCCGATACGCGGTGGGTGGCTCCGCGTTCCGCCGATTCTTGCATGGGAGCGCTTCCATAGCAATGCCCCGATGTACCCCGGGGCTCCGGCCGCTCGGCGAGCCGGGCGTTCGGGTGAGAGTGGCCCGGACGGGCCACGCGGGGCCGCAACGGCGCAGCGACGGCAGCCGGCGCCGAGGCGACCGGAAGGGGCATCTAGCAGGACTAACGCCCGGTCACTCAGCAAAGTTCAAAACACGAATCTTTCCCTTCATAAGCCGCGAAACGGTCTAACGTCGGTCCTGGCTCGGGTGTCGCCGAGCACAGGACAAAGAGGGATGGAGTGACGCAGGTCATGGCAAACAAGATGCTCGGGAAGGTCGTCGCGGGCGCGGCCCTCGGCGGCGCCTCCCTGCTCGTGTTCACGCCGGGGATCGCGTTCGCGGACGGCCACCACGGGGACGAGGGCAAGGTCTTCGCCAAGCCACACGTGGTCAAGCCCGGCCACGAGGTCAAGCTGCTGCAGGTGTGCGAGAAGCCGCAGGAGCACGCGTACGTCTGGTCGAAGGTGACCGGCAAGGTCAAGCTCAAGCCGGTCAAGGACGAGCGCGGCGACTGGCGCGAGGACGGCGAGCACGGCAAGGACAAGGGCCGCGACCACAAGAACGACTGGAAGGACGACAAGGGCCACGGGAAGGACGACTGGAAGGACGACGAGGGCGGCAAGGACGACCACAAGCCGCGCCCCGAGCCGACCGAGACTGTCACGACCCAGCCCGCCCCGCCGCCGAACGGCGAACAGCCGTACGGCCAGGGCGGCGGCGCCGCCGACGCGGCGGACCACGACAAGGACCGCAAGGAGTGGAAGGGCTACGAGCACGGCCAGGACGCGGAGGGTGGCCGTGACTCGAAGGACTACGGCGACGAGTCCGGGTACGGCGACTCCAAGGACCACGAGGAGTACGGCTCCGACGAGCGCGACTGGAAGGGCCACCAGGACGAGGAGTCCGAGGGCCACGACGGGTACGGCTCCGACGAGCGCGACTGGAAGGGCCACGAGGACGAGGAGTCCGGCGAGCACGGCAAGGACCGCTGGGAGCACAAGCGGGACTTCGTCTACTACGGCGAGGCCGAGGTCGACCGGCACGCCAAGCCGGGCACGTACGAGCTCAAGGGCTCGTGCGGCGAGGGCAAGCTCGTCGTGCTGCCGCGGGGCGGGGTCGACGGTGGCGACGGTGGCGTGAGCACCGGCGTCGACCGCGGCCTGGCCACGGGCGGGGCGGGCCTGCTCGGCGCTGCCGCCCTGGGCGGCCTGGTGCTGCTCCGGCGTCGGACCGATGGTTCGCTCGTCTGACGTGGCGACGACCCGGGCCGGCGGCCGTCACGGGAAACCGTGGCGCGCCGCCGGCGCCGCCGTCGTCGTCGTGCTCGCCATGGCGGGGTCCGGCCTGGTCGGGGCCGCGCTGAAGGGCGCACCCGCCGCCCGACCCCCGCAGCCTCTGGCTCAGGCCGGACCGGACGGTCCCGCCGAGGCGGACCTGCCCGCCGACCCGGACGTCGCGGCCCGGCCGGCCCCCACCGGTCTCCCCCGCTCCGCCGCCACCCGCATCGTCATCCCCCGGATCGGCGTCGACGCGTCGATCATGAAGCTCGGGACCAACCCGGACGGGACGGTCGAGGTGCCCCCGCTGGAGCAGGCGCACCTGGCCGGCTGGTACGAGCCGGGCGCCAGCCCCGGCGAGGTCGGCAACTCCGTCATCGTCGGGCACGTCGACTCGGCGGCGATGGGCCCCGCCGTCTTCTTCTCCCTCGGCGCGCTGCGACCCGGCGACACGGTCCGTGTCCAGCGGGCCGACGGGCGGCAGGTGGACTTCACCGTCGACTCGGTGAAGTCCTATCCGAAGACGGCCTTCCCCACCGAACAGGTCTACGGGCCCACCGACCAGGTCGGATTGCGGGTGGTGACCTGCGGCGGCATCTTCGACGAGGCGGCCGGGAGCTACCCCGACAACATCGTCGTGTTCGCCACCCGGTCGAGGTGACCGTGCCGCGGAGCGGCCCCGCCGCCCGGGCGCCCCCCCCCCC
>JAEYGD010000313.1 GCA_023402505.1 Actinomycetes bacterium | reverse complement strand
CACCCACCCCCGCACTCCGAGATCAACTCGACATCCCGCACGTCGCGGTATCCCGCACACCCGCACACCCCGACATCCCGCAACCCGAGTCGATCTACCGGTCGCCCGCCGGCACGACCGTCGACGGGGCCGATCACGCGACCTCTCCTGTAGCCGATGGTGCCGGACCGTTCTGCAGTCCAGGCCAGTCCAGTCCAGGCCAGGCCAGGCAGGGCCGGGCCGGGTCGGGCCAGGCTGGGCCGGGTCGGGCCGGGCCGGGCCGCTCCCGTGATCCAGTCCGGATCCGACGCGGTGTCCCAGAACCGGGATACCGGCAGCGGCGGTGCGGCAGGACGCCGTCCCTGTCCGCGTGCCGGGGAGGCGCCGGCCTCCGAGGTGCCCGCCTCCGGACTGGGATAGGTTGTGGCCCGTGAGTGACGAGCAGGACAAGAGCGCGGACGAGCCGATCCGGGTCGGTGTTCTCGGTGCCCGGGGCCGGATGGGCGTCGAGGTGTGCCGGGCTGTGGACGCGGCGCCCGACATGGACCTGGTGGCCATGGTCGACCAGGGCGACTGGCTGTTCAACGCCTCCGACGCCGGGGCCGAGGTGGTCGTCGACTTCACCACCCCGGACGTCGTCATGGACAACCTCCACTGGTGCATCGACCAGGGCATCAGCGCCGTGGTCGGCACGACGGGCTTCACCGAGGCACGGCTCGAGCGGGTGCGCGGCTGGCTGGCCCGCAAGCCGGGTGTGGGTGTGGTGATCGCCCCGAACTTCGGCATCGGCGCGGTGCTGATGATGCAGTTCGCCGCCCGGGCGGCCCGGCACTTCGAGTCGGTCGAGATCGTCGAGCAGCACCACCCCCGCAAGCTCGACGCGCCGAGCGGTACCGCCACGCACACCGCGCGGCTGATCGCGGCGGCCCGGGCCGAGGCCGGCATGGGGGCCGTGCCGGACGCCACGAAGGACGAGGTGGCCGGCGCCCGCGGCGCCGACATCGACGGGGTACGCGTGCACGCCGTGCGCGCCACCGGTCTGGTGGCCCACCAGGAGGTGCTGTTCGGCACCACCGGTGAGACGCTGACGATCCGGCACGACTCGTACGACCGGGCCTCGTTCATGCCCGGTGTGCTGCTGGCGGTGCGTGCGGTACGGAACCGGCCGGGCCTGACCGTGGGTCTGGACGCCCTGCTCGACTGAAACGGTTCGCCGGACCGTCGGGGCCGCTCTAGGCTGCCCGGGTGATCGACTCAGACCTGCACGACCGGCTCGGGCGCCGGGTCACCCTGCGTCCGGTGGACGACGGGAACTGGCGGGCGGTGGCGGACGTCGCCCCGCGCGACGACCAGCGCGCGTGGGTGCCGGCGCTCGCCGCCCGTTACCTGCTGCTGACCGAGCGCTCCGAGGTCTGGACGTCCCTCGCCGTGTACGCCGGCGAGACCGTCGTCGGGCACATGATGTGGGGCGTCGACGACGACGGGTCCCGGTGGATCGGCGGCATGCTGATCGACGCTGCCGAGCAGGACCACGGTGTCGGTCGGGCGGCGGTGTCGACGCTGGCGCGGTGGCTGGCCGAGGAGGGCGGCGGGAGGCCGGTGCGGCTGTCGTACCACCCGGACAACGTCGCGGCCGCCCGCCTGTACACCACTCTCGGTTTCGTCCCGACCGGCGCGCTGGAGGACGACGAGATCGTCGTCGAGTTGCTGGCTCCCGCGTAGGCGCAGGTGGGTCACGGCAACCGGGTGGGGAGCCCGAAGAGCGGGAACAGCCGCGGCTCCAGGAAGGTGGTGACCCGGCTGACCTGCCCGCCGGCCATCTCGAGGACGTGGACGCCGAAGGCCGCGTACCCACCGGCGGGGTCGGGCCGGTGCTGCGCGAAGGCGGGCCCGCCGCACGCCTCGACCGGTGTCACCCGCGAGCCCCGGCACTCCGCTCCCGGCCCGGTGAGCCAGGCGGCGATGTCGGCCCGGCCGCGCAGCCACAGCGCGTACGGCGGCATGCACTGCACCGCGTCCTCGCGCAGCAGGGTGACCAGCGCGTCGACGTCGTACCGCTCGAACAGCTGGACGTAGCGCTCCAGCAGGTCGCGGTGGGACCGGTCCAGATCGGGGGCGGGCGGGGCGTCACCGCGGGCGGCCATCGAGGCGCGCGCCCGTTGCAGGGCGCTGTTGACCGAGGCCACCGTGCTGTCGAGCAGCCCGGCGACCTCGTCGGCACGCCAGCGCAGCACGTCGCGCAGGATCAGCACGGCGCGTTGCCGGGCCGGCAGGTGTTGCAGCGCGGCGACGAACGCCAGCCGGACCGACTCGCGGGCGACGGCCACGTCGGCCGGGTCGCCGGCGGTCGGGAGGACCGCCGCGTCCGGCGCCGGCTCGACCCAGCCCGCCTCGGGCGTGCCGAGGGACGCGAGCACCGGCGGGGAAGGCTCGCCGAGATCCACCGGCAGGGCCCGCCGGGCGCGCCCCCGCAGCAGATCGAGGCAGACGTTGGTGGCGATGCGGTAGAGCCAGGTGCGGACGGACGCCCGGCCGCCGAAGTCGTCCCGGGACCGCCACGCCCGCAGCAGCGTGTCCTGGACCGCGTCCTCCGCGTCGAAGACCGACCCGAGCATCCGGTAGCAGTAGCCGGTCAGCTCGGCCCGGTGTGCCTCCAGGTCGTCGGGGGTCGCCGGCGCGGCGCCGGCGGTTACTGCGGTCATGACGCCACGGTAGGCGACACCACCGACAGGCGCGCGGTCAGTCGGCGGGCGTCGCCTCCGCGGGGATCGCGACGTGCAGGCGCAGCTGGGGGACCAGCATGTCGTCGACGTCCAGGGCGCGGGCCGCCCCGTCCGGCTCCCAGCCGGTGCCGGTGAGGAACTTGCGGGTCGCCGCGTCCCCGTCGAACGCCCACGCCACCGCCCGGCCGAACCCGTCGTCGCGCCAGTGGTCCACGGATGCCGCGAGCAGCCGGCTGCCGTGCCCCCGCCGGCCCCAGCGCGGCTCCACCAGCAGGTCGGTGACGGCGACGACGTCCGCGCCCAGCGCCTCCGCCGGCTCGCCGGGGGCCAGGGCCTCGGCGTCGGCCGGACCGGAGGCGGCGAACCCCACCAGATACGATTGCTCGGCCTGTTCGACGGCGACCAGCACCCGGTGGGCGGCGGAAGGTGCCTCCCGCACCGCCGTCGTCCACCGCTGGGCCAGCCACGCCTCGTCCAGGTTGTCGAGCACGTGCCGGGGCAGGATCCGGCGGTACGCGACCCGCCAGGTCGCGAGCTGGATGCGTGCGATCTCGCCGGCGTCCTCCGGACGCGCCGGGCGGACGTACCCGAGAGCCATGGAACGGAAGCCTACGCAGGGTGGAGGAGGCGGTGGTGGCGCAGGGTGCCGGTCGGACGCTCGGGCAGGTCGCCAGCGTTGTCGGGCTCGCCGTCGGGGTGGCCCTCTTCCTGTCCGTGGCGGCGGTGCGGCACGGCTTCTTCGACCTGCAGGTCTACTACGGCGCGCTGCGGCACTGGGTGCACGACGGCGGGGAGATCTACGACTACCTGCGCCCGTTCACCCAGTACGGCTTCACCTACCCGCCGTTCGCCGCGCTGGTGATGCTGCCGATGGCGTACCTGTCGTGGAACGCGGCGATCGTGGTGAGCGTCGCGGCGAGCGTGGTGGTCACCGCCGTCCTGTTCTGGTGGCTGGTGGATCCGATCTCCCGCCGCGCCGGCTGGACCCGGTGGTACGCCCTGGCCGTGGCGCTCTGCCTGGCGGCGGCGTACGAGCCGATGCGCGAGACGGTCAACTTCGGCCAGGTCAACATGCTGCTGCTGTTCCTGGTGGCGGTGGACCTGCTGCGGCTGCTGCCGGCCGGCAGCCGGTGGGCCGGCGCGGCCGTCGGCCTGGCGACGGCGATCAAGCTGACCCCGGGCATCTTCATCGTCTACCTGTTGGTGACCGGTCGCTGGCGGGCGGCGGTGACCGCGATGGGTACCGCCGCCGGCGCGACCGTGTTCGCCGCCGCCCTGTTCCCGGACGCCTCCCGGGAGTTCTGGACCGAGGCGCTGTGGAACACCAACCGGGTGGGCGAGCTGGCGTTCGTGTCCAACCAGTCGCTGCGCGGTGTGGTGGCCCGGCTGAACCCGGAGGAGCCGAGCACCGTCGCCTGGTTGGTGCTGGTGGCGGCCACGGTGGCGTTGTGGGTGTGGCGGTCGCGTAGCGCGGCGGCGGCCGGCGACGAGGCGACCGGGCTGGCGCTCACCGGTGCGGTCATGTGCCTGGTCAGCCCGGTCACCTGGGTGCACCACCTGGTCTGGCTGCTGCCGGCGATCATCCTGCTGGTCGACAACGCCGTGTCGGCGCCCGCCGGCAGCCGCCGGCGCCGGGTCCTGCTGGTCGCCGCGATCATCGCGTACGCCTTCCTGACCAGCCGCATCGTGTGGGCCTGGGAGCGGGACTTCACCGGCGTGGACGGGTTCCTCGGCAGCAACACCTACGTCTGGATCAGCCTGGCGCTGCTCGCCTTCCTGCCGGTGCGGTCGCCGTCTGCCCGGTCACCCGTCGAGGCGGCCGACGTAGCGCAGCTCGGCGAGACCGACCGGCGGGCGTCCGCCGGAGAGCGGTACCGGGTAGGTCGACTGTTCACCGTCCGCGGCTAGCCCGGCCCGCTCGTAGAACCGGCGGGCCCGGTGGTTGTCCGCCAGCACCCAGAGCCGGTACTCCGTCCAGCCTCGGGCCAGCAGACCGGCGCGGGCGGCGGCCAGCAGCGCCGGCGCGGTGCCGTCGCCCCAGTGCCGGGGCTCGACGTACATGGCGACGATCTCGCCGTACGCCGGGTCCAGGTCGGCGCGGTCCTGGTTGTTCCGGTACGGGCCGAAGGTCACGAAGCCCGCCGCCGTCCCGTCGTGCTCGGCCAGCAGGGTGGTGAACGGGTGCTCCGGATCGGCGGTGCCGAGGTTGCGGCGGCGCTGGGCCCAGGCCGACACGTTCAGCCGGTCGAGCACCTCGGCCGGCATGATGCCGGCGTAGCCACCGCGCCAGCCGTGGATGTGCACCCGGGCCACGGTCTCGGCGTCGTCGGGCTCCTCGCGCCGGATGGTCAGCATGGGTCCGTTCTATGCCAGGACCGGTGCCGGGTCCAGTTCCCGCTCCGGTGTCGTACCCCCGGGCTAGGGTGCCGGGCGATGGCCGCACCGGAATCTCTCTCGCTCGCCCAGGCCCGCCGCGTCGCGCTGGCCGCCCAGGGCTTCACCGACCCCGCGCCGGCCGGCGTGCCCACCCGCCGTCACCTGCGCCGGGTGCTCGACCGGGTCGGGCTGATCCAGATGGATTCGGTCAACGTGCTCCAGCGGGCCCACTACCTGCCGCTCTACAGCCGGCTCGGGCCCTACCCGACGGCGTTGCTGGACACCGCCGCCTACCGCCGGCCCCGCGACCTCTTCGAGTACTGGGGGCACGAGGCGTCGCTGGTGCCGGTCGGGCTGCATCCGGCGTTGCGTTGGCGGATGGTCCGGGCCCGCACCGAGGCCTGGGGTGGGATGCGCAGCATCGCCGAGGAGCAGCCCGGCCTGGTGGCCTGGGTCCGCGACGAGGTGGCGGCCCGGGGTCCGCTCACCGCCGCCGAGATCGAGCACGACGCGCCCCGGGAGACCGGCAACTGGGGGTGGAACTGGTCGGCGGTCAAGCGCGCGTTGGAGTTCCTGTTCTGGTCCGGCGAGGTGGCCGCCGCGGAGCGCACGACATCCTTCGCGCGCCGCTACGACCTGCCGGAGCGGGTGCTGCCGGCCGCCGTGCTGGACGCGCCGACCCCGACCGACGCGGAGGCGTACCAGACGCTGGTGGGCATCGCGGCGCGGTCGCTGGGGGTGGCCGCCGAGCCGGAACTGCGCGACTACTTCCGCCTGCCGGTGGCCGGGGCCCGGACGGCGATCGCCGAGCTGGCGGAGGCCGGGGAGTTGCTGCCGGTGGCGGTGCAGGGCTGGCGGCAACCCGCCTGGCTGCACGCGCGGGCCCGGTTGCCGCGCTGGGTGCGCGGCAACCGCCTGGTGAGCCCGTTCGACCCGCTGGTCTGGGAGCGCGGCCGGGCGGAGCGGCTGTTCGACTTCAGCTACCGCATCGAGATCTACGTGCCGGCGCCGCAGCGGGTGTACGGCTACTACGTGCTGCCGTTCCTGCAGGGGGAGCGGTTCACGGCGCGGGTCGACCTGAAGGCCGACCGCAAGAGCGGTGTGCTCCTCGTCCCGGCGGCGTGGCTGGAGCCCGGCGCCGACCCGGGGGAGACGGCGGTCGCGCTCGCCGCCGAGTTGTACCGGCTCGCCGGGTGGCTCGGTCTCGACGCCGTGGCGCCGCCGGCGGCCGGTGATCTGGCGGGGCCGCTGGCCGCCGCGCTGACGGGTGTGGCCGGTGTACCGTGATCGGCGTGACGAGCGTTGACGGGCCGCGGGGTGACGCCGCCCCGCAGCCGGCCGGGACCGGCCAGCCCGCGGGCCCGGCGCCGGTCGGGTCGGTTCCGCCGTACCCGGTGCCGGAGCCGGACCGGTTGACCCGCCTGGTGGTCGGGTTCCACCAGCGCGCACCGCGTTGGCTGGTGCCGCTGGCCGCCCTCGGCTGCGTCGCCGCCGGCATCGGTTACACGCTGATCAGCGACCCGACCCGGTCCGCGCCGGACGCGGCGCCCACCTGCCTGCTCAAGCTGACCACCGGGCTGGACTGTCCGGGCTGCGGGGGCACCCGCGCGCTGTGGTACGTGCTGCACGCCGACCTGCCGGCCGCGGCGCGGCACCACTTCCTCCTCGTGTTCGCGCTGCCGTTCCTGGCCTACCTGTTCGTGGCCTGGGCGGGGAAGCAGGCGTTCGGCTGGCGGCTGCCGGAGCTGCGCATCGACACGAAGGTGATCGGGGTCTTCCTGGCCGCGTGGTTCGCCTTCTCGGTGGTGCGTAACCTGCCCTGGGCGCCGTTCACCGCGCTCTACGTCTGACCGGCCCGACCCGCGGGCGGCCGGGGTGGGCGTGAGCCGGCCAACTGCCCGCGAGCCCGCTTCCCGGTGGGCCGGACCGGCCACTACAGTCGCAGGAATGCCGGACATGGTGCAGCCCCAGGTCAAGCTCATCGCGTGGACCCACTTCGAGGCCCCGGACGACGTGCCGTGGTCGACCGACGCCGACGGCGGCCAGGCGCTCGCGGAGTTCGCCGGCCGGGCCTGTTACCAGAGCTGGAAGAAGCCGAACCCGGCCACCGCGACCAACGCCGGTTACCTGGCCCACATCCTCGACGTGGGGCACCTCAGCGTGCTGGAGCACGGCTCGGTGAGCTTCTACTTCACCGGGGTCTCCCGGTCGTTCACGCACGAGTTGATCCGGCACCGGCACTTCTCTTACTCGCAGCTGTCGCAGCGGTACGTGCCGGAGCGGGACGCGGCGATGGTCGAGCCGTCGGTGATCGCCGACGACCCGGAGCTGCACAAGAAGTTCGTCGAGGCGGCCGAGGCGAGCGTACGGGCGTACACCGAGCTGCTGGAGGGGCTGGAGCAGCGGTTCGCCGACGAGCCCAACCCCACGCTGCGGCGCAAGCGGGCCCGGCAGGCGGCCCGGGCGGTGCTGCCGAACGCCACCGAGACCCGGATCGTGGTCACCGGCAACTACCGGGCGTGGCGGCACTTCGTCGCGATGCGGGCGACGGAGCACGCCGACGTGGAGATCCGCGAGCTGGCCGTCGAGTGCCTGCGCCAGCTCCAGCGCGTCGCCCCGAACGTGTTCGGCGATTTCGTGATCTCGGCCCTGCCCGACGGCACCGAGGTGGCGGCCAGCCCGCACGCCGAGGTGTCCTGAGCCCTTCCCCGGCGGGGCCTCGGCGGTCGTCCGCTAGGTTGGACGCATGACGCACGACCACCCTGACACCCCCGCCCGGGCGGCGTCCCGGCCGTTCGGACGGGTGCTCACGGCCATGGTGACGCCGTTGCACGGCGACGGCTCGCTCGACCTGGACGGCGCCGCGCGGCTGGCCGCCCACCTGGTCGACGAGCAGGGCAACGACGCGCTGGTGGTCAATGGCACCACCGGCGAGTCGCCGACCACCACCGACGCGGAGAAGGAACACCTCGTCCGGACGGTCGTGGAGGCCGTCGGTGACCGCGCCAAGGTGGTGGCGGGTGTCGGCACGAACGACACCCGGCACACGATCGAGCTGGCCGCCGCCGCCGAGAAGGCCGGCGCGCACGGCCTGCTGGTGGTGACCCCGTACTACAACAAGCCGCCGCAGGCGGGTCTGCTGCACCACTTCACCGCGGTGGCGGACGCCAGCGGCCTGCCGGTGATGCTCTACGACATCCCGCACCGCTCCGGCGTGCCGATCGAGACCGAGACGCTCGTCCGCCTGGCCGAGCACGGCCGGATCGTCGCGGTGAAGGACGCCAAGGGCGACCTGACCGCGACGAGTTGGGTGACCAGCCGGACCAACCTGGCCTTCTACAGCGGCGAGGATGCCCTCACCCTGCCCGCGCTGGCCGTTGGCGCGGTCGGTGTGGTCGGCACGTCGACCCACTTCAGCGGGGCGCGGACCCAGGAGATGATCAAGGCGTACGACGCGGGGGACAACGCCACGGCGCTCGCCCTGCACCGGCGGTTGCTGCCGCTGTACACCGGCATCTTCCGTACCCAGGGCACGATCCTGGTCAAGGCGGGCCTGCGGGCGTGGGGCCTGCCCGCCGGACCGGTCCGTCCGCCGCTGGTGGACGCCACCACCGACCAGCTCGCCCAGCTGCGCGCCGACTGCGCGGCGGCGGGCCTGGACCTTCCCGAATGATCGAACGACACGACGGACGCCGGGTGACGGCGTCCCAGAATGAGGTGAACGCGTGACCGAGGCGCACATCGAGGCGGAAGTGCCGCCGCCGCTCCCGGAGGGCGGACTGCGGATCATCCCGTTGGGCGGGCTCGGCGCCATCGGTCGGAACATGACCGTCTTCGAGTACGACGGCAAGCTGCTGATCGTCGACTGCGGCGTGCTCTTCCCCGACGTGGAGCAGCCCGGTGTCGACCTGATCCTGCCCGACTTCGGCCCGATCCTGGACCGGCTCGGCGACGTGCAGGCGATCGTGCTCACCCACGGTCACGAGGACCACATCGGCGCGGTCCCGTACCTGCTCGCGCACAAGCCGGACATCCCGCTGGTCGGGTCGCAGTTCACCCTCGCTCTCGTCGAGGCGAAGCTCGCCGAGCGGCGGATCCAGCCGTACACGCTGACGGTGCGGGAGGGCGGCCGGGAGCGGCTGGGCCCGTTCGAGTGCGAGTTCTTCGCCGTCAACCACTCGATCCCGGACGCGTTGGCCGTGGCCATCCGCACACCGGCCGGCCTGGTGCTGCACACCGGCGACTTCAAGATGGACCAGCTCCCGCTGGACGGCCGGATCACCGACCTGGCCGGCTTCGCGCGGCTCGGCGCGGAGGGCGTGGACCTGCTCCTGTCGGACTCCACCAACGCGGAGATCCCCGGCTTCGTCACGCCCGAGCGGGAGATCGGGCCGGTGCTCGACTCGATCTTCGCCAAGGCCCGGGGCCGGATCATCGTGGCGTCCTTCGCCTCGCACGTGCACCGGGTGCAGCAGGTCTTCGACTCCGCCGCCGAGCACGGCCGCAAGGTCGCCCTGATCGGCCGCTCGATGGTGCGGAACATGGGCATCGCCCGTGACCTGGGCCTGCTGAACATCCCGGCGGGCCTGGTCGTGGGGATCGAAGAGGCCACCGCGATGCCGCCCGACCAGATCGTGCTGATGTCCACCGGCAGCCAGGGCGAGCCGATGAGCGCCCTGGGCCGGATGGCCAGCGGCGACCACCGGCACATCACCATCGCCCCCGGCGACACGGTGGTGCTGGCGTCGTCGCTGGTCCCCGGCAACGAGACGTCCGTCTACCGGGTGATCAACCGGCTGGCCCGGGCCGGTGCCGTCGTCGTGCACAAGGACGTGGCGAAGGTGCACGTCTCCGGGCACGCGCCCGCCGGCGAACTGCTCTACCTGCTGAACGTGGTCCGGCCGAGCAACCTCATGCCGGTGCACGGGGAGTGGCGGCACCTGCGCGCCCACGCCCGGCTCGGCATCGAGTCCGGTGTCGCGCCGGACCGGGTGGTGCTCTGCGAGGACGGCGACGTGGTCGACCTGGTCGAGGGCCGCGCCAGCCTGGTCGGTCACGTCAAGAGCCGGTACGTCTACGTCGACGGCCTCGCCGTCGGCGACGTGTCCGAGTCGCTGCTCACCGAGCGCCGGATCCTCGGCGACGGCGGGTTCATCGCGGCCACCGTGGTGGTCGACTCGGTGACCGGGAAGGTGGTCGGCGGGCCGACCGTCTCCGCGAAGGGCTTCTCCGAGGACCCGGAGGCGTTCAACCCGGTGGTGCCCCTGATCACCGAGGCGCTCAACCGGGCGGCTTCGGACGGCATCACCGACCCGCACCAGCTCCAGCAGATCGTCCGGCGGACGGTCGGGCGTTGGGTCAACGACGCGTACCGGCGGCGGCCCATGATCGTTCCGTCCGTCGTCGAGGTCTGATCCGTCACCCAGCGACGCCCGCCGGTCACTCTCCGGCGGGCGTCGTCGCTGTTTTCCGTCGACCCTTCAACCGTCGCCGGGTCACTCCCGTACTCCGACGTGGCGGGCGTGACCACGCCGGCCGGGAGGAGCGTGACGGATGGACCGCAGACGGTGGACAGCCATCGGGGTGATGGTGGCGACGGTGGGCACGGTGGCGGCGGTGACCCTGCCGTCGTTCGCCGGGGACGGGGCCGCGCCGGCGCCGGGTGCCGCACCGGGGGCCGAGGGCGTCGCACCGGCGGCCGAGGGCGTCGCACCGGAGGTGGCCGACGCGATGCGGCGTGACCTGTCGCTGACGCCGGAGCAGGTCACGCAGCGGGTCCGGACCGAGCGCTGGGCGACCGGGGTGGTCGGCGAGCTGCGCCGTACGCTCGGCGCCGACTACGGCGGCAGTTGGCTGGGCGCCGACGGCCGTACCCTGAACGTCGCGGTCGCCGACCCCGCCCGGGCCGAGCGGGTACGCGCCGCCGGAGCGGTCCCGAAGGTCGTCGCCCGGGGCGTCGGGCAGCTCGACACGCTCAAGACCCGGCTGGACCGGGCCGGCGGTTCCGCGCCCGACGCGGTGGCCGGCTGGTACGTCGACGTCGCCGACAACTCGCTGGTGGTGCTGGCCCGGCCCGGCGCGGAGGACGCCGCCTGGCGGCTGGTCGACCGCACGCGGGTGCCCCGCCAGGCGGTCCGGGTGGACGCGTCGGCCGAGGCGCCCCGGCTGCTGTTCGACGTGCGGGGCGGCGACGCGTTCATCATCGGCGGTATCGGTCGCTGCTCGGTCGGCTTCTCGGTGGTCGGCGGCTTCGTCACCGCCGGGCACTGCGGCCGGGTGGGTTCCCGGACGGCGGGCGCGAACGGCGTCGCCCAGGGCGTCTTCCGGGCGTCGTCGTTCCCCGGTGACGACTGGGCGTTCGTCCAGGTCAACAACGCGTGGACGCCGCAGCCGGTGGTCAACGACTTCAACGGCGGGACGGTGCCGGTGGCCGGCGCCCGGGAGGTGCCGATCGGCGCGTCGATCTGCCGCTCCGGCTCCACCACCGGCGCCCGCTGCGGTGTCGTGCAGGCCCGCAACGCCACCGTGCGCTACCCGGAGGGGACGGTCACCGGGCTGGTCCGGACGAACGTGTGCGCCGAACCCGGCGACTCCGGCGGGTCGTGGATCTCCGGTGACCAGGCGCAGGGGGTCACCTCGGGCGGCTCCGGCGACTGCCGGCGGGGCGGGGTCACGTTCTTCCAGCCGCTGCGCGAGATCCTCGAGGCCAACCGCCTGACGCTGGTCACCACCCGGTAAGGGCGGTCGCCGGCGGGGCGCCCCCCCCGCCCCCCCGCGGGCCGGGGGGGG
>JAEYGD010000299.1 GCA_023402505.1 Actinomycetes bacterium | reverse complement strand
GCCCCCCCGGGGGGGGCCCGCCGGCCCCCGCGGCGGGTGGCGTCAGGCGACGCCCAGGTACGCCTCCTTGACCGCCGGGTCGTGCAGCAGGTCCTGGCCGGTGCCCTCCTTGACGATCCGGCCGGTCTCCAGCACGTAGCCCCGGTGGGCGCGGGAGAGCGCCTGCTGGGCGTTCTGCTCCACCAGCAGGATCGTGGTCCCCTGCTGGTTGATCTCCGTGATGATGTCGAAGATCTGCTGGATGACCATCGGCGCGAGACCCATCGAGGGCTCGTCCAGCAGCAGCAGCTTCGGACGGCTCATCAGCGCCCGGCCGACGGCCAGCATCTGCTGCTCGCCGCCGGAGAGGGTGCCGCCCGGCTGCTTCCGCCGCTCCCGCAGCCGCGGGAACATGTCCAGGATCCGCTCCAGGTCGGCCGCGATCCCGGCGTGGTCACGCCGGGTGTACGCGCCCATGTCCAGGTTCTCCAGCACCGTCATGCCCGGGAAGATCTGCCGGCCCTCGGGCGACTGGCACAGCCCCCGGACCACCCGCAGGTCGGCCCGGAGCTTGCTGATGTCCTCGCCGTTGAAGGTGATCCGCCCGCCGGCCAGGGCCCGCGTGCCGGAGATGGCCCGCATGGTGGTGGTCTTGCCGGCGCCGTTCGCGCCGATCAGCGCCACCACCTCGCCCTCGTCCACGGTGAGGCTGATGCCGTGCAGCGCCTCGATCCGGCCGTACGACACGGTGACGTTGTCCAGCTCAAGCAGCATCGGCGGGCTCCCCCAGGTACGCGGCGATCACCCGCGGGTCGCGGCTGACCTCGGCCGGCAAGCCGTCGGCGATCTTGCGACCGAACTCCAGCACGACGATCCGGTCGGTGACGCCCATGACCAGGCGCATGTCGTGCTCGATCAGCAGCACGGTGACGCCCATGTCCCGGATCTTCCGGATCAGGTCGAGCAGCTCCTCCTTCTCGGCCGGGTTGAACCCGGCCGCGGGCTCGTCCAGGCAGATCAGCTTCGGCTCGGTGCCGAGCGCCCGGGCGATCTCCAACCGGCGCTGGTAGCCGTACGGCAGGTTCCGCGCGGCGTCGTTGGCCCGGTCGGCGATGCCGACGAAGCGCAGCAGCTCCATGGCCTTGTCCTCGGCCGCCCGCTCCTCCAGGACGTGCCGGGACAACCCGAACGTCTTGGCGAAGGTCCGCCGCACCTGCTGCCAGGTGCGGACCAGACCGCCGCTGGCGGTGACCTGCGGCAGCTCCTCCGGCTTCGGCCGCACCCGGTACAGGCGGAACAGCGCGCCGGGCACGCTGGTCTTGTGCCGGGAGTCCGTGCCGACCATGACGTTCTCCAGCGCGGACATCTCCGGGAAGAGACGGATGTTCTGGAACGTCCGGGAGATGCCCATCCGGCTGATCTGGTGCGGCTTGCGCCCGGTCACCCGCTGGTCGCGGAACCGGACCGCACCCGAGGTCGGCTTGTAGACGCCGGTCATCACGTTGAAGCACGTCGTCTTGCCGGCGCCGTTCGGACCGATCAGGCCGAGGATCTCGCCCTCGTGGATGTCGAAGCTGATCCCGTCCAACGCGACCACGCCACCGAACCGGAGCGTGACGTTGTCGATCTGCAGCAGCGGCTTGCGCGGACCCGGCTGCGCCGGGATCTTCGGCGACACCGGGGTGGTGGTCTCGTCAGACATGAGCGGGCGCCTCCTCCGCCTCCGCCGCGCGGTCCTTCAACTCGCGGGCACGTCGCCGGCTGGGGATCAGGCCCTGCGGCCGCAGCACCATCACCAGCACCATCGCCAGGCCGAACGCGAGCCACCGGTAGTCGGCGATCTCCCGGAACCGCTCCGGCAGGTACGCCAGCAGCACCGCGCCCAGCGACACGCCGACCATGTTGCCGGAACCGCCGACGACGACCATCGCCACGAACAGGATCGACAGGTTGACGTTGAACTGCGTCGGGTCGATGAACGCGTACCGGCTGGCGAACAGGAAGCCCGAGAAGCCGCCCAGCGCCGCACCGATCGCGAACGCCCAGAGCTTGAACTTGAACGGGTAGACACCCATCACCGCGGCGGCGTCCTCGTCCTCACGGATGGCCAGCCAGGACCGGCCGACCCGGCTGTTCTCCAGCCGCCGCACCGCGAACACCATCACCAGGACGACCGTCAACGCCAGCCAGTACCACGGCTTGACGTCCACCAGGCCGAAGACCTGGTTGTCCGCCGACGGCGGTCCCTCCGGGCCGGGGATCGCCGCGATGCCCTGCGGGCCGTTGGTGACGCCCTCCAGGTTGCGGGCCACGATCCGGATGATCTCGCCGAAGCCCAGCGTGACGATGGCCAGGTAGTCACCGCGCAGCCGCAGCGTCGGCCAGCCCAGCAGCACACCGGAGATCAGCGCCAGCACCAGCGCGATGAACGCGCACACCGCCCACGTGACCGCCCACGTCTGCGGCAGGTCGAACTCCCGCTGGAACCACTTGACCACCGGCGAGTTCACCGAGCCGAACAGGGCCACGGCGTACGCGCCGATCGCGAAGAAGCCGATGTAGCCCAGGTCGAGCAGGCCGGCCAGACCGATCACGACGTTCAGGCCGATCGCCACCAGCACGTAGATGGCGCAGGTGAACAGCACACCGGCCCAGTTGCTGCCGCCGGCGATCGAGTCGGTACGCAGCCAGGTCAGGCCGGGGATGCCGAGCAGCGGCAGGTAGTAGAGGAACACCACGAAGGCGACGAACCCCAGGGCCCGCTGCCACTTGGGCAGCGCCCGCCAGCGGTCCCCGACCGCCTCCAGGGCACCGAGGCGACGACGGTCCGCGTTACGAAGCTTGTCGATCATGCTCGGGCCCTCCCCAGCGACTCGCCCAGCAGACCGGTCGGGCGGAACATCAGCACCACGACCAGGACCACGAACGCGATGACGTCCTCCCAGTTGGACGCGAAGAGCGTGGCGCCGTAGACCTCGACAATGCCGAGGACGAAACCGCCCAGCAGCGCGCCACGCAGGTTGCCGATGCCACCGAGCACCGCCGCGGTGAACGCCTTGAGGCCCAGCACGAAGCCGATGCTGCTCTGCGTGAAGCCGAACCGCATGCTCCACAACAGAGCCGCGGCGCCGGCCATGATGCCACCGAGCACGAAGATCAGCATGATCACGCGCTCCTGGTTGACGCCCATCAGGGCCGCGGTCTCCGGGTTCTGCGCGACCGCCCGCACGCCCCGGCCGTAGCGGGTCTTGTTGATGAACCAGTCCAGGATCGCCATCATCGCCACCGCCGCCACGAAGACGATCAGCTGGATGTTGTTGATCGCCGTGCCGAAGATCGTGAACAGGGTCTTCTGCTCGAAGATCGTCGGCATGCCGAGGATGATCCGCTCCCGCGCGAACATCGACGGCACCGCCTCACCCAGCAGCCGGGGCAGCAGCAGGCCGAAGACCTCGACCAGCACCAGCGAGAGGCCGATCGCGGTGATCAGGAAGATGAGGGGTGGTGCGTTCTTGCGCCGCAGCGGCCGGTACGCGATCCGTTCGATCGCCAGCGCCGTGCCGCCGGACGCGATCGCCGCGACGATCAGGCCGAGCACCAGGAAGAGCACCGCCTGGCCGACCGGCGGGTTATTTTCCACCCCGAACGCGGTCCACAGACCGAGCACCGCGAAGGTGCCGACCATGAACACCTCGGAGTGGGCGAAGTTGATCAGACGCAGGACGCCGTACACCAGGGTGTAGCCCAGGGCGATCAGGGCGTAGATCGCTCCTTTGGACAACCCGTCGACGGTGTGCTGGCCGATGTGGCCGAAGAGGTCGTCGAAATTCACCGGGGTCTCCTTGCATCGAGTGCGGCCGGGGCGAACACCCCGGCCGCACTCCCAGTGCTGGTCATCAGCTGAGCTTGAGCTCCTGCAGCGGCTCGAACGTCGTGCCCTTGATCTGGTACGACCAGATGACGACCTTGCTCGGGTCGACGTCGCCGTTGTCGGCGAACTTGATGTACTTCGACACGCCCTGCTTGTCGTACGCCTTCACGTACTCCAGGATCTCGGCACGGGTCTTCTTGCCGTCCTTGAAGGCGTCCGCGAAGATCTTCGCGGCGTCGAAGCCCTCAGCACCGTAGGAACCCGGCGCCTGGCCGAACTCCTTCTGGTAGTCGGCCGAGAAGGTGCCGCCGGCCTTGTCCGCCGGGAGGCACGGGCAGGTGATGATGGAGCCCTCGGCACCGCCCGAGGCACCCTGCGGGAACGCCGGGTCGTACAGACCGTCCGGGCCGACGAACTTCGCCTGCACGCCGGCGGCGCGCATCTGGCGGACCAGCGGAGACGCCTCACGGGTGTAGCCACCGTAGAAGACGAAGTCGGCGTTCGCCGCCTTGATCTTCGACACGGTCGCGTCGAACTGCGACTGACGCTCCTGGATCTTGTCGCTGGCGGCGACCGTGGCACCCAGGTTCTTGGTCAGCTCGGCGGTGATACCGGCGCCGTACGCGCTGCCGTCGTCGATGAGGAACACCCGCTGCGCGTTCTGCGCCTTGAGGAACGTCGACACCGCGCCGGCCTGCGTGCCGTCGTTGCCGACCACCCGGAAGAAGGACTTGTTGCCCTTCTGAGTCAGGTCGGTCCGGGTCGCCGACGGGGCGACCATCGCCATGCCCGCGGCCTCGTACACCGGCATCGTCGCGTCCGACTCACCCGAGAAGTGACCGCCGATGACGCCGAGGAACGACTGGTCGCCAGCGACCTGGTTGGCGACCGGGGTCGCCTGGGCCGGGTCACCCTGCGTGTCGAACTCGACCATCTCGACCTTGCAGTCCGGGTTGGCCTCGTTGTGCTGCTTGAGCGCCAGCTTCGCGCCGTTCAGCGACGGCAGCACCAGACCCGCGTTGTCACCGCTGAACGCGCCGAAGATCGCGATCTTGCCGCCGCAGTCGCCCGACGCGGTCCCACCGTCTCCGCCAGAGTCCTGGCAACCCGCGGCGGCGACCAGCACCGCGGCGAGCGCGGCAGTACCCAGCGCCCTTGAATAGCTACGCCTCACGGCTTCCTGACCTCCTCCAGAAGCAGGTCGGCGCCTGGCTCCGAGGGGTGACGACAGACCAGTCCGCACCACCACCACCCGGCAGGGACGCCCCCTGCGTTACGGCTCGTGATGGCGGAGCGTACCGACACTCACACCCGCTAGGAAGGCCCTGAGGCGGCGTCTGCGAAACCGTTACGAAGACGTGCGCGATCGAACCGGGCCGCGTAACAGGTCAATCCCCTGACCGGTCCTTAGACGGTTGCCGTCCGGAAAGTGAGACAGTCTCACACGCTCTCATCCCGGATACCGGCACACCACGCGCTCAGCAGTTCGGATCAGCCGAAACCCACCACAGCCGCCCGCCCCCACCGTCGTCCGTCGCCACCCACCAACGATCACCCACCGCTACCACCGTGACGTCCTGATCGATCCCCGTCGGCACCTCGACCGGCAGCGCCACCTCCCGCCACGACCCACCCCGGTCACCGGAGCACCACAGCGCGTGCCGCGCCCCGTCCGAGACCGCCGCCAGCAGCCCCCCGCCCCGGGACGCGAGACCGGCCACCGACGGCACCCCGGACGACGCCCGCGCGCCGAACCCGCCGGCCTCCACCCAGCCCTCCCGGTCCTGCCGCCAGGCACCGAACGCCCCGCCCCGCAACCCGACCGCCACCGGGCCGCCACCGTCGAAGACAACCCGCTGCAACTCCTCGTACTCCGCCGTGCCCGGCAGCACCGTGCGCCGCCAGGACCGCCCGTCACCGGACGTCCACACCGCCGGATCCCGGTCGATCCGGCCCGGCGGCAACAGCCCACCCACCGCCACCCACCCCGCCCGGCCGGCCGGCACCACGTCGAACGTCCACGTGACGCCCCGGTCGTCGGTCGCCAACTCGGGGGCACCCTCGACGAGATCGAACTCCGCCGCGTCCGGCGACACCCACGCCGCCGCGCCGCTGGCCCGGTTGCCGACGATCAGCCACCCCGCCGCGCCGCCGGCCAGCCGGGACACGTTCACCGCCTTCGGCCCGCCGTACGTCTCGAACGACGCGGCCTGCACCTCCACCAGCGCGCCGTCCGGGCGCTGCCGCCAGGTGCCCACCCGCGGGTTGCCGTGCGCACCGCCGACCTTGCCGCCGACCACGGCCGCCACCCCGTCGCGGCAGCCGACCGAGAACAGCACGCTCTGCCGCCCGTAGAACGAATCCGCGAGCACCGGCACCGACGACCACGAGCGGCCGTCCCCGCTGGACCAGGCAGCCGGACGGGTCGCGCCCGACCCGTCGGCGACACCGCCGACCGCGTACCACTCGCCCTGGCAGGCGACCGCGTCGCGCACCAACACCCGACCCGGCGGGCCCGGCGGCAACGGAAGCTCGACCGGCGACCACGCCGGGCGCAGGGGCTCGGGCTCCGGATCGCCGTCCACGGTGGACGCCCGCTCGCAGCCCGCCGCGAACAGCACCACGACGACCGCGGCCACCGCCGTCCACCACCGAATCCGCACGGATCCGATGCTATCGATCAGACCACGGAACGCGAGGGCCACCACGGCACCGGTGGCCCGGAACGCCGTCAGGTGGCCGGACGGGTCACCTCACCACCGGCGGTCTCCTGCAGGATCCGCTCGGCGACCTCCTTCATGGTCATCCGGTGGTCCATCGCCGTGCGCTGGATCCACTTGAAGGCCTGCGGCTCGGTCATCCCGTACGTCGTCATCAGCGCGCCCTTGGCGCGCTCGACGGTCTTGCGCACCTCCAGGCGGTCGGTCAGGCCGGCGACCTCGGACTCCAGGGCGGCGATCTCCGAGTAACGCGACAGCGCGATCTCCACCGCCGGGACCAGGTCGCTCTTCTGGAAGGGCTTCACCAGGTACGCCATCGCGCCGGCCGCCCGCGCCCGCTCCACCAGGTCCCGCTGGCTGAAGGCGGTCAGGATGATCACCGGGGCGATCCGGGCGCCGGCGATCCGCTCGGCGGCGGCCAGCCCGTCCATGATCGGCATCTTGATGTCGAGGATGACCAGGTCGGGCTTCAGCTCCTCGGCGAGCCGGACCGCGGTCTCGCCGTCACCGGCCTCCCCGACGACCTCGTAGCCCTCCTCGGCGAGCATCTCGGCGAGGTCCAGCCGGATGAGCGCCTCGTCCTCGGCGATCAGTACGCGCCTGCGCTCGGCATCCGTCTGCGTCTCGGCCACGAGCCACTCCCACCATCGTTCCGGCACCGCTACCCACCCATGCTCTCGCATGAGCCTAGTCGGGTACAGTGAGCCACACGCCGCTCAGGGTTGCCGCCGGGATGGTGGAACGGCATACACGGAAGTCTCAAACACTTCTGCCCGAAAGGGCTTGCGGGTTCGAATCCCGCTCCCGGCACTTTTGTCACACACCTGTTCGAAGATGCGCGTGTGCACCCACCCGAGATGCGGGCCCGCGCCCGTGCCCTGCGCGCCCATGGCCTGAACATCCACGCCGTAGCTCGCGCCCTCTCGTTGCCGTACTCGACGGTGTGGCACTGGTGCGTCGACCGACCCGAGCCCGCGAGGTTCGGCACGGCGACGCGCTGTTTTCGGTGCGCGCCGAGTGTCGCCAAACTGACCGACCCGGCCGCTTACGCCTACCTACTCGGGCTGTATCTCGGCGACGGGCACCTGGTCACGACCGACCGCACACCGGTCCTCCGGATCTACTGCGCCAACGCTTGGCCCAGCCTCATCGAGGCCTGCGACGGGGCGATGCGAGCGGTCCTCGCCAACAAGGTCCAGCACATCCAGAAGCAGGGCTGCGTGGCGGTGCAGAGCACCGGCAAGCACTGGCCGTGCATGTTCCCGCAGCACGGTCCGGGCAAGAAGCACGAGCGACCCATCGTTCTCGCCGGCTGGCAGCGGGAGATCGTCGCGGTGCACACCGGGCACTTTGTCCGTGGCCTCTTCCACTCCGACGGCACGCGGTTCACCAATCGGGTCAAGGTCCGCGGCAAGGAGTACGACTACCCCCGCTACATGTTCTCCAACCGGTCAACCGACATCATGGGCCTCTGCCAGTGGGCGCTCGATCTGCTCGGCATCGCCTGGCGAATGAACCTGCCGTGGTCGCTCTCTGTCGCGCGGCGGGAGGCGGTCGCCGCGCTCGACCGCCACGTCGGTCCCAAGTCGTGAAGGTCCGGTGCGGTCGACGCTCGGTCAGGCGACCGTGGCGAGCGCCTGTTCCAGATCGGTGCGCAGGTCCTCCGGGTCCTCCAGGCCGACCGACAGCCGCAGCAGCCCGCCGACCGGCTTCGCCTCCCCCGCCACCGGCCGGTGGGTGAGCGACGCCGGGTGCTGGATCAGCGTGTCCACCCCGCCCAGGGAGACGGCGTGGGTGATGAGCCGGCAGGCGCCGGCGACGGCGGCCGCGGCGGGTGCGCCGCCGCGTACCTCGAAGGCGAGGAGGCTGCCCGGACCGGACATCTGGCGGCCGACGAGCCCGGCGGGGTCGTGCAGCGACGGGTGGTGGACGCGCTCCACGGCGGGGTGGTCGGCGAGCCACGCGGCGATCTTCTCGGCGCCGGCCTGCTGGGCGCGTACGCGCAGCGGGAGGGTCTGCAGGCCGCGGTGGGCGAGGTACGCGCCGAGCGGGTGCAGGACGGCGCCGGTGAGGGCGCGGACCTGCCGGAGCCGGGCGGCCCAGTCGGCGTCGCAGGCGATGACGCCGGCCAGCACGTCGCCGTGGCCGCCGATGCTCTTGGTGGCGCTGTGCAGGACGAGGGTGGCGCCGTGCCGGGCGGGCTGCTGGAGCACGGGGGTGGCGACGGTGTTGTCGACGAGCAGCGGCGCGGGGCCGGCGGCGCGGGCGAGCGCGGCGATGTCGACGAGGTCGAGGGTGGGGTTGGCGGGGGTCTCGACGAGCACGAGCGCGGTGTCGGGGCGGACGGCGGCGGCGACCTCGTCGGGGCGGGCCCAGGTGACCTCGGTGCCGAGCAGGCCGGTGGCGAGGACGTGGTCGGTGCCGCCGTAGAGGGGGCGGACGGCGACGAGGTGCCGCTTGCTGTCGCGGGTGGCGGCGAGCAGGGCGGCGGTGAGGGCGGCCATGCCGCTGCCGAAGGCGACGGCGTCGGTGGTGGCTTCGAGGTCGGCGAGGGCGGTCTCGAAGCGGGCGACGGTGGGGTTCCAGAGTCGCTGGTAGACGGCGGTGCCGCCGGGTGGGAGGGGTCCGCCGGTGGCGAGGGTCTCGTACGCGTCGCCGCCGGTCTCGACCGACGGCAGCGGGTTGGTGGTGGAGAGGTCGATGGGGGCGGCGTGGACGCCGAGGGCGGCGAGGTCGTCGCGGCCGGCGTGCACGGCTCGGGTGTCCACGGTCGTCATGGCGGAAGGATCGAACATCCGGGAGCCTGAAGGCAATACTTCCGAAGATGATTCGGCAATGTGTCTTGAAGGGTGGTTCGGATTCGGGAGAGGATGGCGTCATGCCCGTTGCACCGAACGATCTGCGGCCCTACGCGAGCCTGGACGACACCGACCGCGCGATCCTGGCCGAGCTGGTCGCGGACGGCCGCCTGCCGAACAACGCCCTGGCCGAGCGGGTGGGGGTGGCGCCGTCGACCTGCCTGGCGCGGACCAGGGCGTTACGCGAGTGCGGGGCGATCCGCGGGTTCCACGCCGAGGTGGATCCGGCGGCCGTGGGGCTGCCGTTGCAGGCCCTGGTGTCGGTGCGGTTGTCGGCGCACGACCGGGCGGTGGTGGACGCGTTCCGCGCGCGGTCGGTGCGGTTGCCGGGCGTGGTGGCGGTCTTCCACGTGGCGGGCGCGGAGGACCACGTGCTGCACGTGCGGGCCGCCTCGGCGGACGCGCTGCGGGACTTCGTGCTCGACCACCTGGCGGTGGATCCGGCGGTGCAGCACACCCAGACCAGCCTGATCTTCGAGCAGGCGCGGGGCGTGGGTTAGCGCACGATCCGGAACAACGGGGGGCGGAGCCGGGTTGGGGACGGTTGTGATCGACGTACCGCTCTCTGTTCTTGATCTTGCTCCGGTGGCCCGTGGCGCCAGCGCCGGTGAGGCCCTGCGGCACACGACCGAGCTGGCCCGGCGCACCGAGGAGCTGGGCTACCGCCGGTTCTGGGTGGCCGAGCACCACAACATGCCGGCGATCGCCTCGTCGGCGCCGGCGGTGCTGCTGGCGCACCTGGCGGCGCACACGGCCACGATCCGGCTCGGCTCCGGCGGGGTGATGCTGCCCAACCACGCGCCGCTGGTGGTCGCCGAGCAGTTCGGGACCCTGGAGGCGCTGCACCCGGGCCGCATCGACCTGGGCATCGGGCGGGCGCCGGGAACGGACCAGGTGACCGCGCTGGCGCTGCGGCGGACCGTCGAGGGCCTGTCGGCGGAGGGGTTCCCGCGCGAGCTGGCCGACCTGACGAACTACTTCACCGGCGACGAGCCGGGGCCGATCACCGCCACCCCGGGGCACGGCCTGCGGCCGGAGATCTGGCTGCTCGGCTCCAGCGGGTTCAGTGCCCAGCTGGCCGGGCTGCTGGGCCTGCCGTTCTCGTTCGCGCACCACTTCAGCGCGCAGAACACACTGCCGGCGCTGGCGCTGTACCGGCAGAGCTTCCGGCCGTCGCGGTGGCTGGAGCGGCCGTACGCGATGGTGGCGGTCAACGCGGTGTGCGCCGACACCGACGAGCGGGCGGAGTGGCTGGCCGGCCCGGCCGCGCTGTCGTTCCTGCGGCTGCGCGCGGGCCGCCCGGAGCCGCTGGCCACGCCGGAGGAGGCGGCGGCGTACCCGTACACGGAGCTGGAGCGGGAGTTCGTGCTCCAGCGCCGGGAGGGACAGGCCACGGGTTCGCCGGAGACGGTCGCCCGGCAGCTCGGGGACCTGGTGGCGCGTACCGGGGCGGACGAGCTGATGCTCACCACGCTGGTGTACGACGTGGCCGACCGGGTGCGCTCGTACGAGTTGATCGCCGAGCGGGTCGCCGGTGGCCTGCGCCCGAAGCCCTGAAACACGATCTTTACGCCCACGTCACCCCCGGGACGCGTACCGCCCGTAGCTTTGGTGCCGGTGGTGGTACGGCGTTCCCGGTCGGGACGGGTCGGGAACGCCACGGTGTGGCGCACCGGGCCGGAGCTGGCGGATTCCGCGGTTCCGGCCCGGTGCCTCGCGTTCAGCGCAGGTGGATGTCCGGCGCGGGCGGCGTGCTCATCCCGCCCCCGAGGAAGAAGCTCGGGTGCGGGGGCTGGTTGTACGCGGTGTTCTGCCAGGCGATCGCCACCCGGTACTGCGGGTCGTGCATGAGGGTGTGCAGGCGGACGCCGGTGTTCGCCGGTGTGCTGTAGATGCGCAGGGCGCGGCTGTCGCTCGTCCGCCAGACGACCTCCTCGCGCCAGTCGCCGAACAGGTCGGCGGAGAGCGCCGGGGTGGCCTTGGTGCCGTTGTTGGCGGCGACGTCGCTGCCGGTGAGCAGGCGGGTGTCGCCGCCGGTGCCGTACTTGTCGATGCGGGTGGCGTCGAGCAGCTCACGGACCGGGTCGCCGTCCCACCAGACGACGAAGTTGGTCGAGGAGGGCTTGCGGCCGACGTTCTGGCCCCGGGCGTTGGCGACGCCGCTGGCGGCCGACGACCAGGACTCGGCGCCGGGGCTGCCGGCCCAGATGTCGGCGGAGACGCCGCGGCCGTTGTCGCCGGAGGCGGGGGTGGACCAGATGACCTGGCCGGTGCGGGCGTCGGCGAAGTACGAGCTGGGCTTGCTGGCGTCCTCGTTGACCTTGAACACCTCCAGGCCGGCGCGACTCGGGTCGAGGTCGCCGACGTGCATCGCGTCGCCGTGGCCGAGTCCGGTGGAGTGCAGGAGGCGGCCGTCGTCGTTGATGGTGGCCGCGCCGTACACGATCTCCTGCCGCCCGTCGGCGTCGACGTCGGCGACGGACAGGTTGTGGTTGCCCTGGCCGTGGGCCGCGCTGTTGCCGGAGGCGTTGGAGTCGAAGGTCCACCGCTTGCGCAGGGTGCCGTCGCGGAAGTCCCAGGCGGCGATGACCGCGCGGGTGTAGTAGCCGCGGGCCATGACCAGTGAGGGGCGCTGGCCGTCGAGGTACGCGGTGGCGGCGAGGAACCGGTCGACGCGGTTGCCGTAGTTGTCGCCCCAGGAGGACACGGTGCCGCGCGGCGGGTCGTAGTTGACCGTCGACAGGGCCGCGCCGGTGCGGCCGTCGAACATGGTGAGGAACTCGGGGCCGGCGAGGACGTACCCGCTGGAGTTGCGGTGGTCGGCCGACGCGTCACCGATGACCTGGCCGGTGCCGGAGCGGGTGCCGTCGGCGGTCTTCATGGCCACCTCGGCGTCGCCGTCGCCGTCGTAGTCGTACACCTGGAACTGGGTGTAGTGGGCGCCGGCGCGGATGTTGCGGCCGAGGTCGACGCGCCACAGCCGGGTGCCGGTGACGGTGTACGCGTCGACGTAGACGTTGCCGGTGTAGCCGGACTGGGAGTTGTCCTTGGCGTTCGACGGCTCCCACTTGAGGACGAACTCGTAGTCGCCGTCACCGTCGAGGTCGCCAACGCTGGCGTCGTTGGCGGAGTACGTGTACGCCTCGCCGCTCGGGGTCGTGCCGCCGGGCGGGACCTGGAGGGGCACGTCGAGGTAGCCGGACGGGAACTGCAGTGCGGCGGGTGAGGCGGCCTGCTCGACGCCGCCCACCACGGCCCGGACGGTGTACGCGGCGCCGGCGGCGGCGCCGCTGTCCAGCCAGGTGGTGGCGCCGGTGATCGGGCTGCCGTTGACCCGGGTGCCGCCGCGGTAGAGGTTGAAGGCGACGCCGCTGGTCTCCGTGCCGAGCAGCCGCCAGGACACCAGGTTGCCGTCGCCGGAGCGGACGCTCACCAGGCCGCGGTCGAGGTCCTCCATCTGCACCCGCCCGGCCGGTGGCGGCGTGGTCGGTGGCGGCGTGGTCGGTGGCGGCGTCGTGGGGGGCGGGGCGGTGGTCGGTGGCGGGGCGGTCGTGGCGGGCGCGCCGGTGCAGGTGGTGCCGTTGAGAGCGAAGCTGGCCGGGTCCGGGTTGCTGCCGGACCAGGCGCCGGTGAAGCCGAACCCGGCGCTGCCGTTGGTGGCGATCGAGCCGTTGTAGTCGACGTTGCGCACGGTGACCTGGGTGCCGGCCTGGGTGACGACGCCGTTCCAGAGCTGGGTGACCTGCTGGCCGGCGGCCCAGGTCCAGGTCAGCGCCCAGCCGGTGACCGGGTCGCCGAGGTTGGTCACGGTGACGTCGGCGCCGAAGCCGCCGGGCCACTGGTTGGTGACGCGGTAGTCGACGCGGCAGCCGGCGGCGGCGGCCGACGCGGTCAGCGTGGTGAGCGCTCCGGCGCCGAGGATGGTCGCGGTGGCCGCGGCGAGCAGGGCGGCGCGACGGGTGGTGCGGGGCATGCGTCCTCCGGTGGAGGTCGGCGCGGTCCCTGGTCCGTCCGGCCTGCCCGGGGCCGGCGGGGAGCGCGCTGGCGGCAGACGGCCGACGTATCGACGTCAGTGGAAGTGACTCCGCGCAGCAGTGATGCTAGGGCAAGCGCTTTCTCGACACAAACGGCCACCCGCGCTTGCCCGGCCCCGGCATTCTTGATCCACTCGCGGGGTGGCTGAGCACATGACCCCGGAGGAGTTCCGCCGCGCCGGGCACGCCGTGGTGGACTGGATCGCCGACTACTGGAGCACGCTGCCCCGGCGACCGATCACCTCGCCGGACCCGCCCGGCGCCCTGTCCGCCGCGCTGCCGGCCGGCCCGCCAGAGCGGGGCGAGCCGGTCGAGGCGGTCCTCGCCGACCTGGACACGCTGGTCACGCCCCACCTCACCCACTGGCAGCACCCCGGCTTCTTCGGCTACTTCCCCGCCAACACCTCGGGCCCGAGCGTCCTGGGCGACCTGGTCAGCGCCGGGCTCGGCGTGCAGGGGATGCTCTGGGCGACCGGGCCGGCCTGCACCGAGCTGGAGACGGCGATGCTGGACTGGCTCGCCGATCTGCTGGACCTGCCGAAACGGTTCCGCAGCGGCGGCGCCGGCGGCGGAGTCATCCAGGACTCGGCCTCCTCGGCGACCCTCGTCGCGACCCTGGTGGCCCTGCACCGGGCCGGCGGCGGCCGGTGGCGCGAGGTCGGGATCGACCGGCGCTACCGCGCGTACACCTCCACCCAGGGGCACTCCTCCATCGAGAAGGCCGCGCGGATCGCCGGACTGGGCGACGAGGGGGTCCGGGTGGTCGAGGTGGACCCGGAGACGCTCGCGATGTCTCCGGCGGCGCTGCGGGCGGCGATCGAGGCGGACCGCGCGGCCGGGATCGCGCCCGCGCTCGTCGTGGCCACCGTGGGTACCACCTCCACGACCGCCATCGACCCGCTGCCGGAGATCGGCGCGATCTGCGCCGAGTACGGGATCTACCTGCACGTCGACGCCGCCTACGCCGGCGCCGCCGCGGTCTGCCCGGAACTGCGCTTCGGGCACGCCGGCCTCGAGTACGCCGACTCGTACTGCTTCGACCCGCACAAGTGGCTGCTCACCGGGTTCGACTGCGACGCGTTCTGGGTGGCCGACCGGAGCGAACTGATCGAGGCGCTGAGCGTGCTGCCGGAGTACCTGCGCAACGCCGCCACCGAGTCCGGCGCCGTCATCGACTACCGGGACTGGCAGGTGCCGCTCGGGCGCCGCTTCCGGGCCCTGAAGCTGTGGTTCGTGCTGCGCTGGTACGGGGCCGAGGGGCTGCGGGCCCACATCCGGTCGGGAGTGGCGCTGGCGGCGCGCTTCGCCGACCGGGTACGCGCCGACGAACGCTTCGAGCTGGCCGCGCCGCACCCGTACTCGCTGGTCTGCTTCCGGCTTCGGGCCGGCGACGCGGCCAACGAGCAGTTGCTGGCCCGGGTGAACGCCACCGGCCGGGTACACCTGACGCACACCCGAGTGCAGGGGCACTTCACGCTGCGCCTGGCGGTCGGCGCACCGCAGACCACCGAGGTCCACGTCGACGAGGCGTGGCGCCTGCTGGCCGGGACGGCGGACACCCTCCTGGCCGGCTGACGGCCTGGCCCAGCGGCCGGCGGGGCCCGGCGATTCGACGGGGCCCGGCGATTCGACGGAGCCCGGCGATTCGACGGAGCCCGGCGATTCGACGGGGCCCGCGGTAGTCGTTGCGATGCCGGGACCGCCGGAGAGGGCCAGGTTGCATGTCGTCGGCGAGCAGCAACGTGCCGGCCGCCGGCCCGCTACCGCGAACGAGCGGTATTCCTGAGCGACATGTTTATGCCTCTCAGGAATATGGCTGCCGGGTGAGTCGGGCACGGCTGGGCCCCGTCCCCTCCCGGCCACGGCCTCTACCGGCTCGGCGCGGCGACCGGCTCGGGCGCGGAGTCGGCGGGCGAGGCAGGCGCGCCGGTCACCGACCGGTCACCGGAGGGCGAGGCAGGCGCGCCGGTCACCGGCCGGTCGCCGGTGGGCGAGGCGGAGCCGTCAGCCCGGTGCGGGGCGTCGGGGGCGTGCGGGGCGTCGGCGTCGTGCGGGGCGTCGGCGAGGGCGGCTGCGGCGACGGCCCGGCTACGGCGGGCGCGCAGCAGCGCCCGCAC
>JAEYGD010000254.1 GCA_023402505.1 Actinomycetes bacterium | reverse complement strand
CGGGGGGGGGGGGCGGGGGGGGGGGCCCCCCGGGCCGGCCCCGCCGGCTCCGTCACCGGCCGCGGCCGGTCTCCTCCTGGAGTTCGTCGATCCGCTTCGAGGCCTCCGCCTTGGTGAGGCCGTCCGGCACGTCCTCGCCCGCCTCCCGGGCGAGCGTCGCCAGGTACGACTCCTGCGCCGCCGTCGGCGGCTCCTCGCCGGTGACCCACTCGTCCGGGTCCTTGACCGCACCCCGCGGGTCGGTCCGGTCACTGCCGCGATCCGTCATGGCCTCCCACCTTCCTTTCGAACAGATGTGCCAGTACCCCCGCACCGGCGAGTCCATGCCGGCGGACTCCGCCCCGGTGCCCGCGCCGCATACGCTCACGCGGTGGACGCGGACCGGACGGGCGTGGTGGTGGTCGGGGCGGGCATCGCCGGGGTGGCGTGCGCCCGCGAGCTGGTCCGGGCCGGCGTGCCGGTGCAGGTCCGCGAACGCGGGCGGGTGGCCGGCGGGCGGATGGCCAGCAAGCGCTTCGACGGCCGTCCGGCCGACCTGGGCGCCGCCTACTTCACCGTCAGCGACCCGGGCTTCGCCGAGGTCGTGGAGGGCTGGCGGAGCGCCGGCCTGGTACGCGAGTGGACCGACACCTTCGTCTCGTACGGCGCGCAGGGCCGGCGGGAGGTGTCCGGGCCGATGCGCTGGGCGGCGCCCCGCGGCCTGCGTTCGGTGGTGGAACACCTCGCCCGGGACCTACCGGTGACCGTCAACCGGCTGGTGCTCGGCGTGGAGCCCGGTCCCGCGGTCGACGGCCGACCCTGCGCGGCGGCGGTGCTGGCCATGCCCGGCCCGCAGGCGGCGCTGCTGCTCGATCCGGCGCTCGGCGCGGCCACCCGGGCGGTACGGGCGCAGGAGTGGTTGCCGGCGCTGGCCGTGGTGCTGCGGTTCCCGGGCCGCCGGTGGCCCCCCTTCCGGGGCGCCTTCGTCAACGACCACCCGGTGCTGGCACTGGTCTGCGACGACGGTGACCGCCGCGGCGACGACGCACCCGTCCTCGTGGCGCACACCACCCCCGGGTTCGCCGCCGGCCACCTGCTCCAGCCCACCGCCGCCGGACCGGCCGTCGAGGAAGCCGTCCGGGACCTGCTGGCGCTCCCGGAACCCGCGGAGGACGTGCACGTGCACCGCTGGACGTACGCGAAGCCGGCCGCGGCGGGAACCGGCACGTACCACCTCGACGCCGACGGTGTCGGCCTGGCCGGTGACGCCTTCGGCACGCCGAGGGTCCAGACCGCCTGGCGTTCCGGCCACGACCTGGCCCGAGCCCTGCTGAGGGACCTGACCTGACCCGGTCCGCGCCCCGCGATCCCGGGTCCGCGCCCCGCGATCCCGGTGTCGCGGTCCTCGTCGCAGGGGCGGGGTCAGGGGGTGGCGGGCTGAGGGGTCAGGGGAGTCGCGGAGGTGGTGGTGGGGGTGCGGCTGCCGGTGTGGTCGAGCAGTTGCATCACCGGCGTGGCCGTTATGCCGTGCACCACCACGGAGACCACCACGACCAGGCCGACCGTGGCCCAGAGCAGGTCGGCGCGCGGGAAGTCGGCCTGCGTGGTGGCGTACGCCAGGTAGTAGAACGAGCCGACTCCACGGATGCCGAACAGGGCGATCACCCAGTGCTCGGCCGGGCGGCCCGGCGCCCCGTGCAGCGACAGCCACCCCACCACCGGGCGCACCACGAACACCAGCGCCAGACCCACCGCGGCGGCCGGCCAGGTGAGGGGTTCGAGCAGCCCACCGACCACCGCCCCGCCGAACAGCAGCAACAGCAGAACCGTGAGCAGCCGCTCCACCTGCTCGGCGAAGTCGTGCAGCACCGAGTGGAACTCGTGGTTCCGCTCGGCGGCGCGGATCGCGCGCGCCGCCACGAACACCGCCAGGAAGCCGTACCCGCTGATCAACTCCACCAGCCCGTACGCGAGGAACGTGGCGGCCAGCGCGAGGAAACCCTCGGCGTGCCGCGCCAGCCGCAGCTCGCTCGGGGCGCGGAAGAACAGCTTGCCGAGCAGCCACCCCACCAGCCAACCACCCGCGACCCCGGCGCCGACCTTCCACAGCAGGTCGACGGTCAGCCAGTGGGCAAACCACTTGCCGGGAGCGAGGCCGGCGGTGGCGATGGCGATCGCCGCGTACACGAAGGGGAACGCGAGGCCGTCGTTCAGCCCCGCCTCCGAGGTCAGGGCGAAGCGCACCTCGTCCTCGCCGTCCTCGACGTCGGTCGGCTCACCCACCTGCACGTCGGCGGCGAGCACCGGATCGGTGGGGGCGAGGGCCGCGCCCAGCAGGAGCGCGGCGGCCGGGACGAGGCCGGCCCACCACCAGCCGAGCAGCGCCACGGCCCCGATGCACACCGGCATGGCGATCGCGAGCAGCCGCCAGGTCGACGACCAGCGGCGCCAGCTGAGCGGCCGGTCGATCTTCAACCCGGCCCCCATCAGGGCCACGATGACGCCGATCTCGGCGAGGTGGGTGGCGATGTCCCGGTGGCGCAGCGGGTCGGGGGCAGGCAGGCCGGTCGGAAGAACGAAGATCAGCATGCCCAGGCCCAGGAAGGCGATCGGCATGGACAGCGGCCGGCGTTCGAGCACGCGCGGCAGGATCCCTGCCAGCAACGCGCCGAGACCCACCACCGCGAACGCGACGTCGAACGGCTCCACCGCACCACCTCTCCGGCGCGCCCGTGGCGTACGGGCGGGGGCGGAAAAGTGCCCCCGGCGGCCCTTCGCTATTCCTGCGTCGGATGCCGGGTTCGGATGGCGGTCATCGCGGCACCGCCAGCGGCGAGTCGGCCAGGCCGTCCAGCAGCGTCGCCGGGTCGTCGTAGACCGCCACCGCCCCCGCCCCGGCCAACTCGCCCCGGCTGGTGCCGCCGCAGGTCAACCCCACACAGGGGATGTCGAGCTTCCCGGCCGCGGCCACATCCCACACCGAGTCGCCGACGAAGACCGTCCGAGCGGCGTCGAGACCGGACTGCTCGAGCGCGGCCACCAGGATGTCCGGCGCCGGCTTGCTCTCCCGGGCGTCCGCCGACGACGTGACCGCGTCGATGACGTCGTCCGCGGCCAGGGCGCGGCGCAGCGCCCCCACCTCGTGCTCGGCGGCCGAGGTGGCCAGCACCACCCGCAGCCCCCGGTCGGCGCAGGCGCGCAGCAGGTCGGCGGCGCGGGGGAACGGTCGCAGCCGCTCCCAGTACTCGCCGTAGAGGGTGTCGTGGGCGTCCCGCAGCGTCCCGTCGTCGCCGCGGTCGCGTTCGGGGCCGAGCAGGTGGTCCAGCAGCTTGTCGGAGCCCATGCCGATCGCCCGGTGGATGGTCGCCATCGGCACCGGCCGGTCGGCCTGGCGCAGCGCCTCCCACCAGCTCACGGTGTGCAGGTACGTGGTGTCGACCAGGGTGCCGTCCACGTCGAAGAGGACTCCGGAGGCGTTGTCGTGCGGCATGGCCTCCTCCTACCCACCCGGGCCGGCTCGACGCCCGGCGTCACCGGCCGGGATGAGGATCTCGAACCAGACGGTCGAGCCCCGGACGGTGGGATCCGTACCCCACGCGTCGCTCAGCTCCTCGATCAGCCCGAGCCCCCGGCCCCGGCTGCTCAACGTGTCGGTCTGCGCGCGGGTGACGGTGCCCCGGGTGCCCGAGTCGGCGACCGACACCAGCAGCCGCTCCGCGCTGAGGTCGATCTCGACCCGGGCGGCGGTGCCGGCGTGCAGGAGGGCGTTCGTGGTCAACTCGCTGGTGCACAGCACCGCCGCCCCGACGATCGACTCCGGCACCTGCCACTCGGTGAGCTGCCCGGTCATCCAGTGGCGTACGCGACTGGGCGCCGTCGGCTCCGCCGGCACCTCCATGCTCGCCGACCGGCTGGGCCGCAGCGCGTGCTCCACGGCCAGCACGGCGACGTCGTCCTCGGTGGCGCCGGAGACGGCGGCGGTGGCGACCGCGCAGAGCGCGCGCGGGTCGGCGCTGCCGGCGGCGGCCACCGCGGCGGACAGGGCGTCCAGACCGCTGGCGAGCCCCTGGCGGCGCCGCTCCACCACACCGTCGCTGAACATCAGCAACGTGTCGCCGGGGGAGAACGGGAGGGTGGCGGTCGCCGCCCGGTAGCCGAGGCCGAGCGGGGCGCCGGTGGGCACCTCCGCGTACTCGGCGTACGGGGTGCCGGCGGTGGTGTGGCGGCGGATCAGGGGCGGGGGGTGGCCGGCGCTGGCGAGCGTGAGCCGGTGCCCGTCGGCTTCGATCACCCCGAGGACCACGGTGACGAACAGTTCGTGCGTGCCGCCCTCGGCGCCCAGGCTCGTCACCAGCCGGTCGAGCCCGCCGAGGACCGCGTCCGGCCGCGGGTCGGCCAGGGCCAGGGCCCGCAGGGCGGCCCGCACCTGCCCCATCCGGGCGGCCGCCTGCACGTCGTGCCCGGCGACGTCACCGAGGACCACGGCCAGCCCGCCGCTGGGCAGCAGGAAGGCGTCGTAGAAGTCCCCGCCGGCGGCGTTGCCGTCCACACCGGGCTCGTAGCGGGCGGCGATGCGCAGCCGGGGCAGGTCCGGCAGGTGCGCCGGGAGCATGCTGCGCTGCAGGAGCTGGGCGGTGCCGTGCTGGGTCTCGAACCGGCGGGCCCGTTCGGCTGCCTGGCCGATCAGCTCGGCCGCGGCGTACAGCAGCGCCCGCTCGGCGGGCGACCAGCGGTGCGCGGCCTGGTGACCGACGGTCAGGCCGCCCCGCAGCACCCGGCCGCGGAGCGGTACCACGGCCAGGGACCGGACCTTCTGGTCGTGGCGGTCGATCGCTATCTCCCGCAGGGGCTGGCCGTCGTCTGTGAACCGGCTCGTCACGTCGCGTGCCGCGGCGACGACGGGCGCCGCCGAGTCCGCCGGGAGGCGCCGCCACAGCGGCGGGAGGCGCTCGTCGGCCTCGTCGATCAACTCGCCCCGCAGGCGGCGGACCAACCGCCAGCCGCCACCGCCCTCGTCGACGGCGAAGGAGACCCGGTCGGCGTCGAACGAGGCGAGCGAGTGGCGCAGGGCGACCCGCGCGACGTCGTCCAGCGTGAGCGTGCCGGCGAGCGCGGCGGCCAGGTCGCTGAGGCTCTGCAACTGCTGCGTGACCTGGGTCGTCTCGGCGACGACGGTGAGTACGCCGACGATGTGCCCCCGGCTGTCGCGGACGGCCGAACAGCCCCGCGTGAACACGGCTTGCTCCACCGTGCCGGCGCGGCGGCGCCGCAGCGGCAGCGTGGTCTCCCGCTCAAGGAACGGCTGGCCGGTCCGGTACGTGTGTTCGATGGCGTCGCCGACGCCGGGTCGCGCCCACAACTGTGGGAACACCTGCGGCGCCGGACGCCCGACGGCCCCCGGGTGGCGGTCGCCGATCAGTTCGGCGTACCCGTCGTTGTAGAGCAGCAGGAACTCGTCGCCCAGCGTCAGGACCATCGGCACCGGGGAGGCGAGGACCAGCTCGGCGGCCGCGCGGACCGCCGGGTCCCAGTCGGGCCAGGGCCCGAGGGCGGTGTCGGCCCAGTCGTGGCCGAGGACGGTGGCCGCCGTGCCGGCCGGAGCGGACGTGCCGGGCACCGGTGCTGGCGTCGTGGGCACCTGTCCGACCGTTCCTGGCATGACCGCAGCCTAACGGGACCGTTCACGGCGGCGTTCCGATCATGCCTTCGGCGGTGCCCCCGGGGAATGTTTGGGCAGGTCAGGGCCGCTCTGCGGCGACCTGTCGGGAAAAAGCGGGGGACCGGGACGGCGTGCCGGTGGTGTGGCCGGGTATGCGCGCGGCGTAGTCCATGCGACAGGAGGGACATCATGCCGGAAACCCTCGCGGCCAGGCAGGTCGACATCGGCAACGCCTGGGCCGACTTCTGGAGGTCGGTGCTGCTGTTCATACCGAGAGCCATCGCGTTCATCGCGATCCTCGTGATCGGATGGCTCGTCGCCAGAGCCGTTCTCAAGATCGTGGACACGGTGCTGGAACGGGTGAACTTCGACCGCGCGGTGGAGCGCGGCGGCATCAAGAAGGCGTTGGAACGCACGAAGTACGACGCGAGTGACATCCTGGCGAGGCTCGCCTACTACGCGGTGCTGCTGTTCACGCTGCAGTTCGCGTTCGGCGTGTGGGGACCCAACGCGATCAGCGACCTGATCGCCGGAGTGGTGTCCTGGCTGCCGCGGGCGTTCGTGGCGATCGTGATCATCGTGGTGGCCGCGGCCATCGCGAACGCGGTCCGGGACCTGGTGACCGGCTTCCTGGGCGGTCTGTCCTACGGCCGGGTGCTGGCCGACGTGACGGCCGTCTTCATCCTGGCCCTCGGTGTGATCGCGGCACTGAACCAGGTCGGCATCGCCACCACGGTCACCACGCCGGTGCTGATCGCCGTGCTCGCCACGGTCGCCGGCATCCTGATCGTCGGCGTCGGTGGTGGTCTGGTGAAGCCGATGCAGGACCGCTGGGACGGCTGGCTGCACCGCGTGGCCGAGGAGTCCCGCGCCGTCCAGCAGCACCGGCAGGCGCAGGGTGCCGGCCGCGGCGACGTCGAGCGGCAGATGGCCGACCGGACCGGTCCGCAGGCCATGCCGGTCCGCGAGTCGGCGAGCATGGCCGGCGGGCGTGGCGCCTACCAGTCGGGGAACGCGAGCGACGAGACGCAGCAGTTCGGCCGCTGACCGCGACCGAGACCGGAGGGCGTCCGCCTCGGCGGGCGCCCTCCGTCGTACGCGGGCACGCCGGGCGGTGACGCCGTCCCTGGTCGAGCTGGGGGCCACCGCCGGGCGCCGCGCGACCGCGGGTCAGAGCGGGGGGAGCGGTGCCGGCTTCGGGGCGTCCAGCGAGCGGGCCAGGGCGGCGACGGCGAGCAGGCGGGTCACCAGCCAGTCCGGCGCCGACCAGTCGACGGGGCCGGCTGGGAGCTGCCAGTCGTGCTCCAGCGCGGCGGCGCGGACCCCGTCGGCGTAGCCCGCGAGGGCGGCGGCGCCCAGCGGGTGACGGTCACCGCCGAGGCTCTCCCGGACGGCCGCCGCGTGCTGGTCGACCAGCGCGAGCAGGCCCGGCCGCGCGGCGGCGGCGGCCAGCCCTTCGGCGCCCACGGTCGCGGACAGGGCGGCCAGCGTCGAGCGGGCGGCGCCGACGGCGGTACGGGTGGTGACCTGGTTGAACGGCACGCGCATGGGGAACGAGGCTAACCGGCCCGACGGGCCGTCGACCTCGGCCGGTCGGCGGTTTCTGCTCCTCCAACGGTCGACCGGGGCGGGCGCGGACATCGACCGGATGCGGCCGGGCAGGACCAGGAGCACCCGGAGCGGCACCCCGGGCGGGATGGAGGTACGGATGGCACCGGACGTGGACGGACCGGACGAGCGGCACCGGCGACCGGCCGGGGTGAGCGACGAGACGGTCGCCGCACTCGGCAAGCTCAGCGAGGCCCTCGAATGCGTCGAGCGGGTACGCGGGCACCTGTACTCGCTGCACCAGCTCGTCGGGCACGCCGACCTCATGCTCGACGACGCGGTGGAGATGTTCCGCGCCGCGGGCCACGAAGCGATCGCCGACCGGATCGACAGCGACCTGCTCGGCCGCAACGTCATCGCCGGCCGGTGGACGTTCCAGATCGTCGAGGACTTCGACGACGGCTACTACGCGCTCTTCCGGGACCTCGACCGGCAGGCCCGGGACGAGCTGGTCGGCGGTCGCCGGCACCTCTACGAGGCGGAGATGAAGGAGCGGCGGCGGACGCGGGGCCGGCCGGGACACGAGGCGCGGCCCGAGGCCACGGGCTGACGCCGCGCGACTCAGTCGCCGGAGCGGGCCTCGGCGGGGCGGCGCCGGGCCGCGTCGTCCGCGATGATCACGGTGGCCACCATCAGCGCGACGCAGAGGCTGAACAGCCAGGAGCTGTCGGAGACCAGCTTGGCCGAGACCGGCGCCTGGATGGCCGCGAGCAGGAAGCCGAGCCAGGCGAGGCGGCGCTGACGGGTGGAGAGGATGCCGTTGCCCTGTTGCATTCCGAAAGTCTTGCGCGCAGCACCGTGGTTGCCGTCAGCCGAACGGCCGATTCTGGCCGAGCTGTCCGCTTTCCCGCCTGCACGGACCGTGATTCTTGTCCTGACGGGGGAGGTCAGGGAGCCGCCCCCGCCGACGGGTGCGCCGGCGGGGAGCGACGATCGTCACAGGGTGTCCGGACCGGTCCGTCCGGTCGTCGACGGCCGGTACGCCCGGTCCGGGTCGGTCGGCTCCCGGCCGGCGCCGGCCGCCTGGCCACCGCGGTCGACCGCCTCCGGCCCGTGCCCGAACGCGGCCTCCTCACCGGCGTCGTTGCCGGTCACGTCGTCGGCCTGCCCGTCGAGCGTCGAACGGGCGACCGCCCGGTCCAGCTCCCGCAACGGGGTCCGGTCCTCGTCGCGCCACACCTTGTTCTCGTCCGTCATACCTCGTGCCGTACCCGACCCCTCCGGTGCGAAACCCGGGCACGGCGACGGGGGCCCCCCCCCCCCCCGGCCCCGGGGGGGGGGGG
>JAEYGD010000144.1 GCA_023402505.1 Actinomycetes bacterium | reverse complement strand
GGATTCGGCCTCGCGTCCGCGCCCGGCTCGCTACTGTCGGCTGCGGGACCCACACGGACAACCGCGGTGCACGTCATGCCGATAGGAGCGCCATGCCCGCCACGTCACGACCCCCCGTCCTCCACCTGGTCGTCTGCGGCGCCGAGGCCGCCGACCTCGAACCCTTCGTCACCGCCTGCCAGCAGTTGGGCTGGGAGGTCCACCCCGTCGCCGCCCCGGACGCGGCCGACACGATCGATCCGGACGACCTCGCCGACCTCACCGGCCATCCGGTCCAGACGGACGACGACGCCCCGGCCCCGCTGCCGCCGGCCGAGGCCTACGCGGTGGCGCCGGCCAGCTTCGACCTGGTCAACCGCTGGGCGTACGGCTTCAACGACTACCTGGCCCTGCGGCTGCTCAACGAGGCCACGTCGATCGGCCTGCCGGTCCTCGTCGTGCCGGTCCCCGACCCGGCGCTCGCCCGGCACCCCGCGTTCCTGGACAACCTGGACCGCCTGCGGCACTGGGGCGTGGTGGTGACCGCACCGGTCGAGGGCGCCGACCCGGGCCCGTGGCGGGCGGCCGTGCAGGTGATCGGCGAGTGGACCCGGTTCGCCCGCGTCCCCGCGCTGCCCGCCGCGCAGCCACCCGGCGTTCCGGCGCAGCCGGTGGAGCTGCCGACGCAGCCGCTCGGCGTGCCGGTACGGACGCTCGGCGATCGGCGCGACGCCGACGAGTTGGCGACGCAGTCGAGCTGACGGCCAGAACCCCCGGTCGGGCAGCGGCCCGGGCGGCCGTCGGCCCGGTGCCGGTGGCACCGGGTCGGGCCGGTGGACGACGCGTGCTCAGCCACGCCGCCCACCGTCACGGCGGTCAGCCGGCGACGCTGCGGAAGACCGGGTAGTAGCCGCCGGACTGCCCGGCCGCCGTCGGGTGGTACGAGACGGAGATGTTCAGGCTCAACGCGTGCAGCCACTTCTCGCCGTAGCTGCACAGCTGGTGGCCGACGAAGATGGACCGGACGTCGGCGAACCGGAAGCCGGCCCCGGTGGCGGCCGTCTTGATGATCTCGTCGAGCAGGTTGATGCCCTCGTTGATCTTCGCGCGGGACGTCGCGCTGAGACCGATGCAGACCGTGCCGAGCTGGTAGAAGACCGGGTAGCCGACCACCACCACCCGGGCCGACGGCGCCCGGTTCTTGATGCCGTTGTAGACGTTGGCGAGCTTGGCGGGCAGTTCGGTACGCGCCTTGTTCTGGGCGGCCTGGACCGCGGCCACGCACTGGGCCTCGCCCTGCAGCACGCAGGTGGTCATGATGCTGGCGAAGCCGACGTCGTTGCCGCCGACGGTGACGCTGACCAGGGTGGTGGACGACGACAGCGCGGAGAGCTGGTTGTTGATGACGTCGGCCGTGGTGGCGCCGGAGCAGGCCACCGAGCGGTACGACGCCGGCCGGATGTTGGTGTTGTAGAGGGCCGGGTAGGCGTTGGTGCTGCGCTGACAGGACCCGCTCTCCGAGGTGTAGCTGCCGGCGCCGACGCCGGAGGCGTACGAGTCGCCGAGCGCGACGTAGTTGTCGGCCGGTGCGGCCTGGGCGGGGGTCGCCAGCGTCAGCGCGAGGCCGAGAGACGAGGCGAGGGTCAGGGCGAGGCTGGCAAGACGGGATCTCCGCACGTCGCACTCCTGGGGGTGGGAAGTGGTGGTGCGAGATAGATATCAATGAATCGGATGCGCCCGACAGTCCCCCGGATTCGCACGCAGCGGCGATAGATACTTATGGATACAAATGGTTTTCAGGACAGGGCTCGAAAGTGAAGGATTCCGCCACGCCCGACCGCGGGTGCCGGCCGACGCCCGCGGCGGGTCACCGCCACCGCCCGGCGTCGGACCGGGATCGGGAGATCAGTCGGCCTGGGCGGCCAGTTCGCGGGCGCGGTCCCGGGCCGCCTCCAGGGCGGCCAGCAGCGCGGCACGGACGCCGTGCTTCTCCAGCTCACGCACCGCGGAGATGGTGGTGCCGGCCGGCGAGGTGACCGCCTCGCGCAGCTTGACCGGGTGCTCCCCCGAGTCGCGCAGCATGACCGCCGACCCGATGGCCGTCTGCACGATCAGCTCGTGCGCCACCTGCCGGGGCAGGCCGAGCAGGATGCCGGCGTCGATCATCGCCTCGACCAGCAGGTAGAAGTACGCCGGCCCGGAACCGGACAGCGCGGTCACCGCGTCCTGCTGCGACTCCGGGACCCGCAGGGTCGCGCCGAGCGGCTTGAACATCTCCTCCGCGAGTGCCAGGTGCGTGCCGGTGGCGTGCGCCCCGGCGGAGATCGCGGTCATCGCCTCGTCGACCAGCGCCGGGGTGTTGGTCATCACCCGCACCACCGGGGTGCCCTCGGGCAGTCGCCGGCTGAAGAAGGCGGTCGGCAGGCCCGCGCAGAGCGAGATCACCAGCTTGTCGGCGGGCACCTTGGGGCCGATCTCGTCCAGCAGCACGCCGGCGTCCTGCGGCTTCACCGAGACCGCGAGCACCTCGGCCTCGTCCACGGCGGTCAGGTTGTCGACCACCCGGACGCCGTAGCGCGCGGACAGCTCCTGCGCCCGGGCCGGCCGCCGGGCGGTGGCCAGCAGGCGGTCGACGGGCCACCCCGAGCGCAGCAGCCCGGAGAGCATCAGCTCGCCGATCTTGCCGGCCCCGATGACCGCCACCGTGTGCACCGAACCCGCCATCGGGCCGTACCCCTTCCTCGCGGGCCGGCGCCGCGACGGACCGGACGGCCCGCCGCGACGCCGGCGCGACGATCAGCTGCCGAAGAAGACCTCGGCCTCGGCGTACCGCTCCAGCGGGACGGTCTTCAGCTCACGGGTGGCCTCGGCCAGCGGCACGCGCACGATGTCCGTGCTCTGCATGGCGACCATCTTGCCCCAGTCGCCCTCGTGGGCCGCGTCGATCGCCTGCAGGCCGAGCCGGGTGGCGAGCACCCGGTCGAACGCGGTGGGGGTGCCGCCGCGCTGGATGTGCCCGAGGACGACCGTGCGGGCCTCCTTGCCGGTCTTCGCCTCCAGCTGCTCGGCCAGCCACTGGCCGATGCCGCCGAGGCGGACGTGGCCGAAGGCGTCCAGCTCCTGGTTGTGCAGGACCATCTGCCCCTCGAGCGGGTGGGCGCCCTCGGCGACCACGACGATCGGGGCGTACTGGTGCTGGAAGCGCTTCTCGACGTAGCCGGCGACCTGGTCGACGTCGAACTGCCGCTCGGGCAGCAGGATCACGTTGGCGCCACCGGCGAGGCCGGCGTGCAGGGCGATCCAGCCGGCGTGCCGGCCCATCACCTCGACCACCAGGGTGCGGTGGTGGCTCTCGGCCGTGGTGTGCAGCCGGTCGATGGCCTCCATCGCGATGTTGACCGCGGTGTCGAAGCCGAAGGTGTAGTCGGTGGCGCCGAGGTCGTTGTCGATGGTCTTCGGCACGCCGACCACGTTGACGCCCAGCTCGTGCAGCTTGGTCGCCACGCCGAGGGTGTCCTCGCCGCCGATCGCGATGAGCGCGTCGACGCCCTGCGCGGCGAGGTTCTCCTTGATCCGCTCGACGCCGTTCTCGATCTTGAACGGGTTGGTCCGGGAAGAACCCAGGATGGTGCCGCCGCGCGGCAGGATGCCCCGCACCTCGGCGATGCCCAGCGGACGGGACAGGCCCTCCAGCGGGCCCTTCCAGCCGTCCCGGAAGCCTACGAACTCGTGGCCGTAGTTGGTGACGCCCTTACGGACCACCGCCCGGATGACCGCGTTGAGACCTGGGCAGTCGCCGCCGCCGGTGAGCACGCCGATACGCATGATCTGCTCATCCTCCTGGAGCAAGTGGGTGAAGCCCGGTAAGCCCCAGGATATGTGTCGGATCAGACCATCGGCGCCGTTGCCGGCCCGGGGCGGGCCGTCCGTGCGCACTGTAGCCCGCTGCGGCGCGGGCCGGCACCGCGCCCCGGCTACCGCCCAGTAGCTGACCTGGGGCTCTCCGGGCCGGTCATGGCCCGCCACCGGGCGAGGTTGTGCCGCGCGTCCACCAGGGCGTCGTGCCGCGCCGCGTCGGCGTCCGGCAGCGGCGGACGGCCACGGTCGTCCCAGAGCTGGCGCAGCTCCTTGGTGAACCGGGGGATCTCCCGGGGCAGCGCCGGCATCGCCCCCCACAGCTGCGCGAGGGCCACGTGGTCGTACGCGGCGTACCAGGCCCACAGCTCCAGCTGCTCACCGGCCCGATCCCGGACCGGTTCGAGCAGGAAGTCCAGCAGGTCGTCGCGGATCCGCTCGCGGGACCGCCACGCCCGGTCGGCCGGCGAGGGCAGCTTGTCGAGCACGTTGCGACGCACCCACGGCACGGCGCGGGAGTCGTCGAACTCGGTGGAGACGGCGTAGAACTCGCGGCCGTACTCGTCGACGACGCCGATCGACACCAGGTCGACCACCCGGCCGTCCTCGATGAATTCGCAGTCGTAGAAGTAGCGGTAGACCATCACCGCCATCCTCGCCTACCCCGCCGCGACGAGGGCGCCCGGGTGCCACCGACCTCGACGGCGACGCGTCGGCGCAGGTCACGGCGGGTCTCGAGTACGTCTCGAACGTCACGCAGACGAATTGAGGGGTGTACAGCAAGCGACCAGACCGTCATGATCTGATGTGTACCGCCACCGGAGGTGTCGGAGCGCCTGGGCGGGGGCCCGTCAGCTTCACCCGGTGAGCGAGTTGAGGTCCTTGACCGGGGAGGGGTTGGGCCGTGGAGGTGCGCCTGCCGGAGCCGGGTGACGCGCTCACGGGTGTCGAGATGTTCGCCGGTCTCGAGCCGGAGGTGCGGCAGCGGGTGATCGCCGCGGCGGTCCCGCGTACCTACCGGAAGGGCCAGCTGCTCTTCGTGGAGAACGACCCCGGCGAGTCGCTGATCGTGCTGCGCCGCGGCGCGGTGGCCGTGTTCCGCACCGCGCCGACCGGCGAACGGGCCGTGCTGTCGGTGATCCGCCCGCCGGACGTGCTGGGCGAGGTCTCGCTGCTCGACGCCTCCACCCGCTCCGCCTCCGCCGAGGCCATCGAGGACTGCTCGGCCCTGGCGCTGTCCCGGGGCGCGTTCATGGAGCTGGTGCACTCCAACCCGCGCATCCTGGACGCGGTCATGCGCTCCCTCGGCGGCCTGATCCGCCGGCTCACCGAGCAGAACGCCGACCACGTCTTCCTCGACCTGCCCGGGCGGGTGGCCAAGACGCTGGTGCGCCTGGCCGGCGAGAGCCAGGCCCCGATGATCACCATCGAGCTCAACCAGAGCCAGCTCGCCGAGATGGCCGGCGGCTCCCGGCAGAGCGTCAACCAGGCGATCGGCTCGTTCGCCAGCCGGGGCTGGCTGCGCACCGAGGGCCGGCGCATCGTGGTCACCGACGTGGCGTCGCTGCGCCGCCGCGCCGGCATGAACGACCGCTGACCGCCCGCGGCGTCAGGCCGCGACCGGCTCGCGCTGGGCCGGGGCGGGCGGCTGGGGCTGCGCCTTGGCCTTCTGGGCGTACATGTCGACGTACTCCCGGCCGGACAGCTCCATCAACTCGTACATGATCTCGTCGGTGACCGCGCGCTCGACGAACCGGTCCCCCGCCAGGCCGGCGTAGCGGGAGAAGTCGAGCGGGGCGCCGAAGCGGATCCGGACCCGCTGCACCTTCGGGACGAGCTTGCCGGGCGGTTGGATCTCGTCCAGGTTGAGCATCACCACCGGCACGACCGGGGCGCCGCTCTCCAGCGCGAGCCGGGCCACGCCGGTCTTGCCCCGGTAGAGCCGCCCGTCCGGCGAGCGGGTCCCCTCCGGGTAGATGCCGGCCACCCCGCCGGCCCGCAGCACCCGGAGCTGGGTGTCCAGCGCCGCCCGGGCCGCCCGGCCGCCGGAGCGGTCCACCGGGATCGTGCCGGTGCCGACGAAGAACATCTTCGTCAGCCAGCCCTTGAGCCCCTTGCCGGTGAAGTACTCCGCCTTCGCGACGAAGGTGACCTTCCGCGGCACGATCAGCGGCGTGAAGATCGAGTCGGAGAAGGAGAGGTGGTTGCTGGCGAGGATCACCGGCCCGGTGGCCGGCACGTGGTGCAGGCCCTCCACCCGCGGGCGGAAGATCAGCCTCAGCAGCGGCCCGAGGATGACGTACTTCAGCAGCCAGTACAGCACCGGCGTCCTCTCCCGTGGGGTTCCCCGTGGCAGCGCCGTCCCGGGAGCGCCGCCGTCCTCGACGAGCGTACGGAGCGGCGGCCGTCCCCCACAACGGACGATCGATCAGCTTCCCGTCACACCGCCACCGGCCGGCGGGACGTCACCACCACCGCGTGCCGGCTTCGGGCGGCTGGACCCGGTCGATCGCTGATGTCATGATGCGGCGCATGCCGATGTCCCGCCGTACGGCGCTCGGTGCCGGTCTCGCGGCCGCCGTCGCCACCCTCACCGCCTGCCGGGAGGCGGCCCGGTCCGCCGGCACGGGCACGACCCCCACCCCCGGCGGCAGCCCGACCGCGGGCGCGGCGGCCTCCCCGAGCC
>JAEYGD010000029.1 GCA_023402505.1 Actinomycetes bacterium | reverse complement strand
GGGGGGGGGGGGGGGGGCGGGGGGGGCCCCCCGGCCCCCCCGCCGGAGCGGGCGACGCCAGGACGCGCCAGGTCAGCCGACGGCGGCCAGGTCGGTGAGCCGGGCGAGCGAGTCCTCCAGGTCGGCGCCGACCCGACGCAGGCCGAGCCGGAGCAGAGCGGCCTTGACCGGGCCGGCCGGCCAGCGTACGACGATGAGCCGCACGATCGTCCCGCCCTCCCCCTCGTCCGCGGTGAGCTGGACGTAGATCTCGGTGCGCGCCTCGGCGCGGGCACCGGCACCCTTGGCGCGTTCCCGCCAGCCGATCAGGCTCGGCTCCTGGTACGCGATCACCTCGGCCTCATGCGCCGCGCCGCGCCCCGCCTGGACCAGCTGCCGCCGGCCGAAGCCCTCCCCCGAGAGCACCTCGGCCGCGCGGACCCCCGCCAGCCAGGCCGGCAGTTGTTCGGCCCGCTGCACGACGTCCCAGACCGCTTCGATCGGCGCCATCACGTGCGCACTGCGTTCCACGAGGATCATTTTTCCGTCTTCCTCCAGTGAGGACATCCCACGATATCGGCACTCTATGCGCAAATTCGGACTTACTTGGACGGGTTCGGAAAAGACACGCCGAAAACCATTGCGCCGACGGCATTCCCGACCTATGGCGCTCGGCGCGGTCGCCCCCTAGAGTCGCGAGCACATTTCGCGTACGACGGGAGGGCGTATGCCGACCGCACCGCTGCCGCAGTTCCCCGCCGGGTTCCGCTTCGGGGTGTCCACGTCCGCGTACCAGATCGAGGGCGCGGTTGACGAGGACGGGCGCGGGCCGTCCATCTGGGACACCTTCGCCCACTCCCCCGGCCGGATCGCCGACGGCAGCACCGGCGACGTCGCCTGCGACCACTACCACCGGTACGCCGAAGACGTCGCGCTGATGGCGCGGCTGGGCGTGGACGCGTACCGCTTCTCGGTGGCCTGGCCGCGCGTACGCCCCAGCGGCGACGGCCCGGTCAACGCGGCCGGCCTGGACTTCTACGACCGCCTCGTCGACGACCTGCTGGCCCACGGCATCGACCCCGTGGCCACCCTGTTCCACTGGGACCTGCCGCAACCGCTCGACGACGCCGGCGGCTGGCTCAACCGGGACACCGCGCACCGGTTCGCCGAGTACGCCGACGCGACGGCCGCCCGGCTCGGCGACCGGGTGAAGCTCTGGATCACGCTCAACGAGCCGTTCGTCCACATGAGCCTCGGGCACGGCATGGGCGTCCACGCGCCCGGCCGGATGCTGCTCTTCGACGCCTTCCCGGTCGCGCACCACCAACTGCTCGCGCACGGCCTGGCGGTCGCCGCGCTGCGCGCCCGCACCGCCGCTCCGGTCGCCATCGCCAACAACTACTCGCCGGTGCGGGTGCTCGGCGACACCGACGCGGACGCCGCCGCCGGCGCCGCGTACGAGGCACTGCACAACCGGCTCTTCACCGATCCGTTGCTGGGTCGCGGCTACCCGGAGGAGCACGGCTTCGACCCGGACGTGGTCCGCGACGGCGACCTCACGGTCATCGCGGCGCCGATCGACGTGCTCGGCGTCAACTACTACAACCCCACCGGCGTCCGCGCGCCCGAGGAGGGCTCGCCGCTGCCGTTCGAGATCGTGCCGCTGCCCGACTACCCGCGGACCGCCTTCGACTGGCCGGTCGCCCCCGACGGCCTGCGCGAGCTGCTCGGCTGGCTGCGTCACCGTTACGGCGCCGACCTGCCGCCGATCCAGATCACCGAGAGCGGCTGCGCGTACGACGACCGGCCCGACGCCGACGGGCGGGTGCACGACCCGGAGCGGATCGCGTACCTCGACGGGCACCTGCGGGCCGTCCGTGCCGCCATCGACGACGGGGTGGACGTGACCGGGTACTTCGTCTGGTCGCTGCTGGACAACTGGGAGTGGGCCGAGGGCTTCACCAAGCGGTTCGGGTTGGTGCACGTCGACTACGCCACCGGGGCGCGGACGCCGAAGTCGTCGTACGCCTGGTTCCGGGACCTGATCGCCGCGACGGGGCAGCGCGGGCCGGCGACGTGACCACCGTCGACCCGACGCCGGCCTCGCTGCCGGCGGCGCTCGCCGAACCGACCGTGCCGGTCCGGCGGGGCTGGATCGCGCTGCTGGCCGCCGCCAACCTCGGCGTCTGGATGGCCTTCTTCACCCCGATCCAGGTGCTGTTGCCCCAGCAGGTCGAGCGGATCGCGCCGGCCGACAAGGAGGCCATGCTCGCGGTGGTCACCGGCGTCGGCGCGTTGGCCGCGGTGCTCGTCAACCCGCTCGCCGGGGCGCTGTCCGACCGGACGGCCCTGCGCCTGTCCGGCCGCGCCCTCGGCCGCCGGCACGTCTGGACCGCCGGCGGGGCGGTCCTCGGCGCGCTCGCCCTGGTGCTGCTGGCCCAGCAGCGCACGGTGCTCGGCGTGACGGTCGCCTGGGTGGCCGCCCAGGTCTGTCTCAACGCGATGCTGGCCAGCCTGACCGCGGCCGTGCCGGACCGGGTGCCGGTGGCGCAGCGCGGCGGCGTGTCCGGCTGGGTCGGCATCCCGCAGGCGTTCGGCCTGGTGCTCGGCGTGGTGCTGGTGACCGCCGTGTTCACCGGCAACGCCGCCGGCTACGCGGCGGTCGCGCTCGCCGTGCTGGTCCTGGCGCTGCCGTTCGCCCTGCTCACCACCGACGACCCGCTGCCCCGCGCGCACCGCCCACCGCTGCGCGGCCTGCTCGCGTCGATGTGGGTGTCGCCGCGCCGCCATCCCGACTTCGGCTGGGCCTGGATAACCCGGTTCCTGGTCCAGCTGGGCAACGCCCTCGGCACCCTCTACCTGCTGTACTTCCTCACCGACGAGGTCCGCCTGGCCGACCCGGCGGGCGGCCTGCTGGTGCTGATCCTGCTCTACACCGCCGGGCTGGCGTCGACGGCGGTGGTCGCCGGGCGGCTGTCCGACCGCTCCGGCCGCCGGAAGGTCTTCGTGATCGCCTCCGGCGGGATCATGGCGGTCGCGGCACTGCTGCTGGCGGTCGCGCCGGTCTGGCCGGTGGCGGTGGGCGCGGCGCTGCTGCTCGGCGCCGGCTACGGCGTCTACCTGTCGGTGGACGCGGCGCTCATCACGCAGGTGTTGCCCCGGGCCACCGACCGGGCCAAGGACCTCGGCGTGATCAACATCGCGAACTCGGCGCCGCAGGTCCTCGGCCCGGCGATCTCCGCGCCGATCGTGGTGTACCTGGGCGGCTACCCCGCGCTGTACGCGGTCACCGCGGCGGTCACCGTGCTCGGCAGCGTCCTGGTCCTGAAGATCCGCTCGGTGCCCTGAGGCGCACCCCTGACCGAAAGCGGTCGCGCGCCGCCGTAGGCTGGGGGACGTGACGGTACGTGTACGCTTCGCCCCTTCCCCGACCGGTATGTTCCACGTCGGCGGCGCCCGCTCGGCCCTGCAGAACTGGATCTTCGCCAAGCAGCAGGGCGGGGTCTTCGTGCTCCGCATCGAGGACACCGACGCGGCGCGCAACAAGCCCGAGTGGACCGAGGGCATCCTGTCGGCGCTGGAGTGGATCGGCATCGCGCGGGGCAGCTACGAAGGGCCGTACTTCCAGTCCTCGAACGCGGGCGAGCACCGCGCCGCCGCCACCCGCCTGTACGCGGGCGGGCGCGCGTACTACTGCGACTGCACCCGCGAGGCGGTGCAGGCCCGGACCGGGTCGCAGCACTCCGGGTACGACGGCTTCTGCCGCGACCGGGGCCTGGAGCCCGGCGAGGGCCGCGCCCTGCGTTTCCGCACCCCCGACGAGGGCGCCACGGTGGTGGTCGACCTGATCCGCGGCGAGCCCACCTTCGAGAACAGGCTCATCGAGGACTTCGTCATCGCCCGTGGTGACGGTTCGGCCGTCTTCCTGCTCGCCAACGTCGTCGACGACATGACCATGGGGATCACCCACGTCATCCGCGCCGAGGAGCACCTGCCCAACACCCCCAAGCAGCAGCTGCTCTGGGACGCGCTGGGCGTCAAGCCGCCGGTGTGGGCGCACGTGCCGGTGGTGGTCAACGAGAAGCGGCAGAAGCTGTCCAAGCGCCGCGACAAGGTGGCCCTGGAGGCGTACCGGGACGAGGGCTACCTGGCCGACGCCATGCGCAACTACCTGATGCTGCTCGGCTGGGCCCCGTCCGGCGACCGCGAGATCGTGCCCTGGCCGGTCATCGAGGAGGAGTTCCGGCTCGCGGAGGTCAACCCCTCACCGGCGTTCTTCGACGAGAAGAAGCTGCGCGCCTTCAACGGCGAGTACATCCGGGCCCTGCCGCTGGACGAGTTCGTCGCGGCGTGCCAGCCGTGGCTGACCGGGACCGCCACGATCGCGCCGCCGCCGTGGCAGCCGGACGAGTTCGACGCCGGGGTGTTCGCCGCCGTGGCGCCGCTGGCGCAGACCCGCATCGCGGTGCTCAGCGAGATCGTGCCGAACGTCGACTTCCTCTTCCTCGACTCGCCGCTGATCGAGGAGGCGGCGTGGGCGAAGGCGATGAAGGAGGGCGCCGCCGACCTGCTCGACGCGGCGGTCGCCGCCTTCGAGGCGCTGCCGTCGTGGGACGCGGAGTCGACGAAGTCGGCGCTGGAGGCCGTCGGCGCGGAGCGCGGGCTCAAGCTCGGCAAGGCCCAGGCGCCGGTCCGGGTCGCGGTGACCGGCCGTACCGTCGGCCTTCCGCTCTTCGAGTCGCTCGAGGTCCTCGGCCGCGAGCGCACCCTGACCCGCCTGCGCGCCGCGCGCCTCCGCCTCCCCTGATCCCATCCGGTCCCGCCGCGAGCCCCGTGCCCGGTCCCGGCGCGAGCCCGGGCGCGGGGGTCAGCGGGTGCGGCGGCGGCGCAGCAGGGCTGCGGCTACGCCGGTGACGGCCAGCGCAACCGCGGCGAGCGTCAGCCAGAGCCAGGTGGGGGTTCCGTCGTCGCGGGCAGCCGCCACCGGTGAGTCGCTGGCCGCCGGAATCGGCGTGGCCGGGGACGCGACCGGCGGCGAGGCGACGGCCGGCGGGGTGGCCGGGGTCGGCGTGGCCGACGGGTCGGCGGGTGTGCCGGTGGTCAGGGTGAACCGCACCTCGCCGGAGATCGGGTGCCCGTCGCCGGAGCGGACCTGGTAGCCGACGATGTAGAGACCGGCCGCTCCGGGCCGGAACGGCACCGTCACCCGGCTGCCGGCGAAGCTCGCCGCACCGCCGGCCGCCGCCACGTTGTCCGGCCCCGTGACGGTGACCTTCGTGGTGGCCGGGTCGAGCCGGGACAGGAAGCGCAGCTCGATGCGGGCCGGCGCCGTGGCGACGCGGGCGCCGTCGCGCGGGTCGCTGCCGGTCAACTGGTTGTGCGCGGCGGCCGGTGCCGGCGGCGCGAGCAGCGACGCACCGAGCGCCAGCAGCGACACACCGATCACACCTGGCCAGACGCGCACCGGACGTGCGACCCTGCCCCCCATGAAACCCTCCCCGAAGGTACGATCCGCCCGCTGATCAACGGCTGCCGGTGAGTTAGTCGGTCGGGGATCGCAGATAGTTCCAATTACAGTTCCACCAGCTGCAACCGATCGCCGTTCCACGGAGTCTGTAGAGGTAGGGCGTCCCGGTGCGTGGGTCCGGCCGTTCCCGTCGACCCACCAGCGCGTAACCTGCAGCGAAGCCATCCATCGAACGGGGCGAGGAGGCGGCGATGGTCCGAACGGTACGGCGACTGCTCGCCGTGGTCGCCGCCGGTCTCACGGCGGGTCTGCTGTCGCTCGGCCTGGCGTCCCCCGCGAAGGCAGCCCCCAAGCCACCTCCGGCGGGCGTCGACATCACCGGCGACGGGCTGGACGAGCCGCTGCGGCTGCGCGCGAACGTCCACCCGGCCGAGGTGGTGGCCGTCATCGACCAGGTGAACTTCCTCGGCCGCACCGGCCAGACCACCGGGCCCGGCAAGGCCGACCTCGGTCCGAAGTACACGGTCGTCGTGCTCGCCGGTGACACGCCGAAGCAGACCTACGACCTGTACCCGAAGGCGGCCGGTGGGCCGCGCGTCTACCGGCCGGCGAAGCAGCCGGACAGCCGCCGGACCAGCGCCGGCTGGTTCTTCGGCCGGCTCGGCATGTCGGAGACCCTGCGGGCGGTCGGCGTGCCGCTGGAGCGCCAGCTCGACACGGTGAGCGGTGGGATCGGTGGCGGCGAGCGGGTGATCCCGGAGGACGCCATCAACCCGGCGCGGGACATCGACGAGGCGCTCGGCGAGCTGCAGCGGCTGCTGCTGCTCAACGTTGCCGTCGTGGTGACGATCACGTCCGGCCTGGCCGGGATCGCGCTGCTGATCCGCCGCCGGACCCGCTGACGCCCGGCCGGGACCCCGGGTCAGCTCACCCGGACCCGCTGACGCCCGGTCGGGACCCCGGGCCACCTCACCGGGAACCGACGACCCGGACGGTGCGGCGTGCGGTCAGCACCAGCGGCCGGGTGGCCGCTGCCGGCGGCCGGCCCGCGGCCGGGGAC
>JAEYGD010000024.1 GCA_023402505.1 Actinomycetes bacterium | reverse complement strand
GTGCAGCGCGGCGACGGTCGCGTCGTTCAGGCCGGGCGGCTCGCCGGCGTCGACCAACCCCGCCAGGTCGGTCACCACGGCGTCCAGGTCCCCGCGCAGCCGCCGCAGCATGGCCTGCCGCTCGGCGACCGCCCGCTCCAGCGCCTCCCGCAGCCCGCCCGTCCCGTCCGGGTCGACGGCGGTGGTGGCCAGCAGCGGTACGCCCTCCAGCCCGTCCGCGTCCAGCAGCCGGCGCAGGTCGGCGAGCACCCGGGGCAGCTCCGCCGGCGGCAGCCGGTCGGCCTGGTTGAGCACGACGAGGGTGACGTCCCGGTGCCGGTGGAACTCGCGCAGGTAGGTGGCGTGGACCACCCGGTCGGCGTACTTCTGCGGGTCGACCACCCAGACCACCAGGTCGACCAGGCCGAGCAGCCGGTCCACCTCGAGCTGGTGCGAACGCTGCACCGAGTCGAAGTCGGGCAGGTCGAGCAGGATCAGCCCGTGCAGGACGCTCTCGTCGTCACCGTCGAGCACGCTCTCCCGGACGAACCGGTGCCGGGGCAGTACGCCGACCCAGTCGAGCAGCCGGCTGCCGCCGTCCAGCGGCCCCCAGACGCAGGCGTGCGTGACACCGGTGGTCGGCCGGCGGACCCCGACCGGTGACAACTCCATCCGGGCGAGGGCGTTGAACAGGCTCGACTTGCCGCTGCCGGTGGCGCCGGCGAGGGCCACCACGGTGTGGTCCCGGGAGAGCGCCAGCCGGGTGCCGGCCCGTTCGAGCAGGGTGTGCGCGGCGACGAGCTGCTTGTCCGGCAGGTGGCCGTCGGCCAGGTCGACGAACCGGCCGACCGCCTCCAGGCGGGCGATCAGGGCGTCGGCGCTCACCCGCTGCTCACCCCGGAACGCCCCGCGCATCCGCCCGACGATGTTGCTCACCGCCCGTCCTCCTCGGCCGGCGCGTCCACGCCGATGCCGCTGCGCCGGCGGGCGACCTCGACCCGGTCGGCGGCCCGGCGCAACGCCTCGGCGGTCTCGGCCGCCGGCCGGGCGGCGGCGGTGCGGGCGAGGTAGCGCGCGGCCTCCTCGTCCAGCAGCTCGCGCACCCGCGCCAGCAGGTCGGTGCGGGCCTTGCTCGCCAACGTACGCACGGCCTGGTCGCCGAAGATGGCCTGGAGCACGGCCTGGGCGGCGACAGTCGTGCCGGCCCCGGTGGCGACCTCCAGCCCGGTCGGGATGAACGCGGTCGAGGCGAACACGGCGATCATCACGGCGAGGCCGGTGGCGTTCACCGCGTACGCGGCCGCCCGGGCCGCGAACCGCTTGTCGCCGCCCTCGGCCCGGACCAGGTCCAGCACGGCGCGCTGCCAGTCGCGGACCATCCGCTCGGCGCGCTCCGGCAGGTCGGGTGACGGGTGGGCGAGCTCCGGATCGAGCAGTTCCGCCCCGGCGGGGTGCGCCCGCCAGGCGGTGTGCGCGTTCTCCGCCGCCTCCGACGCGACCCCGCGCAGCAGCGTGACCAGCTGGGACTCGATGGCGACGCGCAGCTCGGCGGCGGGGGCGGGGCGCCCGGTGACGGCGGCGACGACGCGGTCGCGCAGCCGCCCGATGCGAGCCTCGAGGGTGCGGAAGAACTCGCCGGTGCCGACCAGTTCCTGCCAGCGCGCCAGCACCTCGCCCCGCAGCAACCGCCCGTCCGAGAGCCCCTGCTCGACCGTCCGCTGGGCCCCCCGGTACGCCGCGGCGACCCGCTCGTCCAGCGCGTCGGCGGTGGCCAGCTGCTCGTCGACGGCGTCGGCGAGCCCGCTGACGGTGGGGTGGAGGGTGGCGAGCGCCCCGTCGAGGGTCTGCCGGACGACGGCGGCGCGGGCGTCCGCGTCGGCGGCGAGCCGGGCGAACCAGTCGCCGAGCGGGCCGGTGACCCGCTCGGGGAGCAGGCCCTGCCCGTCCACCCAGGTCTCCGGGAGAACGAACAGCGGCGCCGAGCCGAGGCCCTGGTCGGCGAGCATCTCCGACAGGTGGGCGGCGACCTCGTCGCTCGCTTCCGGCGGCACCCGGTCCAGCACCATCGCGGTCACCGTGCCGCGGGCCTGGGCGGTGCGCAACAGCTCCCAGGGGACGGCGTCGGCGTACCGGGCGGCGGTGGTGACGAACAGCCAGAGGTCGGCGGCGGCGAGCAGCTGCCCGGCCAGGGCCCGGTTGGCGTCGACCACCGAGTCGATGTCGGGCGCGTCGAGGAAGGCCAGCCCGGCCGGGAGCGCCGGTGCGGTGACCAGGTGCAGGGTGCGGGGGTCCTCGCTGGGACCGCTGGTGCGGGTGAGGCCGGGCAGCAGCTCGCCCTGCCGGAACCAGCCGGCGTCGGCGGGGTTGCAGACCAGCACCGGGGAGCGGGTGGTGGGGCGGAGCACCCCGGCGGCGCTCACCCGGGCCTTGACGAGGCTGTTGACCAGTGTCGACTTGCCGGCGCCGGTGGAGCCGCCGACCACCACGAGCAGGGGCGCGTCGATGCGGCGGAGCCGGGGCAGCAGGTAGTCGTCGAGCTGGTCGGTCAGGGCCCGGCCGACCCGGGTGGCGGCCTCCGCCGAGGGCAGCGCGAGCGGGAAGTGCGCCGTGCCGATCGCGGCGCGCAGGCCGGTCAGCGCGGCGGGCAGGCTGTCGTCCGGGAAGGTGGACGACGGGGCCTCCCCGGCGTCCGTGGGGCCGGTGCGGGCGGCGACGGCGGGCGCGGCGGAGTGGGTGGCGGGATCGCCGTGCGTCGTCACCGCTAAAGCGTGCCCGACCGATGCAAGGGAAGACAACCAGACGGTAATAACGGGTACGTTGCGTCGGGTCGGCTCAACCTCGACTTGACGATCGCCCCGGGCGTGGCACTATTGAGTCAAGTTCACTCAACTTGTGGTGGGTGTGCTGCGGGCGGTGCCCGTCACCTGCTCAAACGAACGAAGCGAGGAAGCGAAGATGGCACGTGCGGTCGGTATCGACCTCGGCACGACGAACTCCTGCGTCAGCGTCCTGGAGGGCGGTGAGCCCACCGTCATCGCCAACGCGGAGGGTTCGCGGACGACCCCGTCGATCGTCGCGTTCGCCCGCAACGGCGAGGTGCTCGTCGGTGAGGTCGCCAAGCGTCAGGCCGTGACCAACCCGGACCGGACGATCCGCTCGGTCAAGCGGGAGATCGGCACCAACTGGTCCGTCGACATCGACGGCAAGAAGTACACGCCGCAGGAGATCTCGGCCCGTACGCTGATGAAGCTCAAGCGGGACGCCGAGGCGTACCTGGGTGAGCAGATCACCGACGCGGTGATCACCGTTCCGGCCTACTTCAACGACGGCCAGCGCCAGGCCACCAAGGAGGCCGGTGAGATCGCCGGCTTCAACGTGCTGCGGATCGTGAACGAGCCGACCGCGGCCGCCCTGGCGTACGGGCTGGACAAGGGCTCCAAGGAGCAGACCGTCCTGGTGTTCGACCTCGGCGGCGGCACCTTCGACGTGTCGCTGCTGGAGCTGGCCGAGGGCGTCGTCGAGGTCAAGTCGACCAGCGGTGACAACCAGCTCGGCGGCGACGACTGGGACCAGCGCGTCATCGACCACCTGGTGAAGACCTTCCGTGGCGAGCACGGCATCGACCTGTCGCAGGACAAGATGGCGATGCAGCGCCTCAAGGAGGCGGCCGAGAAGGCGAAGATCGAGCTCTCCGCCGCGACCACCACCAACATCAACCTGCCGTACATCACCGCCGGTGCCGCCGGCCCGCTGCACCTGGACGTGACGCTCAGCCGCGCCGAGTTCCAGCGGATGACGCAGGACCTGCTGGACCGCTGCAAGGGCCCGTTCGAGCAGGCCGTGAAGGACGCCGGCATCAAGGTCGCCGACGTGGAGCACGTCATCCTGGTCGGTGGCTCGACCCGGATGCCGGCCGTGACCGACCTGGTCAAGCAGCTCACCGGCAAGGAGCCCAACAAGGGCGTCAACCCGGACGAGGTCGTCGCCGTCGGCGCCGCCCTCCAGGCCGGTGTGCTCAAGGGCGAGGTCAAGGACGTCCTGCTGCTCGACGTGACCCCGCTGAGCCTTGGCATCGAGACCAAGGGCGGGATCTTCACCAAGCTGATCGAGCGCAACACCACCATCCCGACCAAGCGCTCCGAGGTCTTCACCACGGCCGACGACAACCAGCCGTCGGTGCTGATCCAGGTCTTTCAGGGTGAGCGCGAGATCGCCGCGTACAACAAGAAGCTCGGCACCTTCGAGCTGACCGGCCTGCCCCCGGCGCCCCGCGGTGTCCCGCAGATCGAGGTCACCTTCGACATCGACGCGAACGGCATCGTGAACGTCCACGCGAAGGACCTCGGCACCGGCAAGGAGCAGAAGATGACCATCACCGGCGGCTCCTCGCTGCCGAAGGATGACATCGAGCGGATGCGCCGGGACGCCGAGGAGCACGCCGAGGAGGACAAGCGGCGCCGCGACGAGGCGGAGACCCGCAACCTGGCCGAGGCGCTCCAGTGGCAGACCGAGAAGTTCCTGGCCGAGAGCGGCGACAAGCTGCCCGCCGAGTCCCGGGACCAGATCAACGAGGCGCTCGGCGAGCTGCGCAGCGCCCTCGGCGGTCAGGACATCGAGAAGATCAAGTCGGCGCACGAGCGGCTGGCGCAGGTCTCCCAGCAGGCCGGCTCCCTGCTCTACAACCAGCAGGGCGAGCAGGCCGGCGAGGCGGGTGCCGGTGGCGCCCAGGCCGGTGGCGCCCAGGCCGGCGGTGCACAGGCCGGTGGCGCCCAGGCCGGCGGTGCGCAGGCCGGTGGCCCCGACGACGTGGTCGACGCGGAGATCGTGGACGAGGACAAGAAGTGACCGTCGCCCCCGGAAACGCACTCCACGCACAGGGATGAGGTAGCCGCATGACGGACAAGCCACGAGCCGCCGACCCGGGCAGCACCGGGTCGGCGCGGGGTGGCTCCGCGTCCGCCGGCAAGGCCGGTGCGGAGCCGCGGGTCGTCATCCGTAACAACCGCAAGATCAGGGAGGCTCCGGTGTCCGACGCGGCCGCCGCCGACGCCGGGTCGGACGCCCCGGCCGAAGGGCTGGTCGAGGAGGCCGAGGTCGTGGTCGACGAGATCCGGGTGGAGACCGCCGAGGCGGACGAAAGCACGCCGGGTGGCCCGCCGGTGGTGGACGCCCCGGCCGAGCCGGTCGACGCCGCCGCGGCCACCTCGCTCGGCGCCGAGTCGGAGGCGCTGCGCGCCGAGCTCGACGAGCGGACCCGGGACCTCCAGCGGGTGACGGCGGAGTACGCCAACTACCGCAAGCGCGTCGACCGGGACCGGGGGCTCGTCACCGAGCAGGCCACCGGCGCGGTGCTCGCCGCGCTGCTGCCGATCCTCGACGACCTGGACCGGGCCCGTGAGCACGGCGACCTGGTCGGGCCGTTCGGGTCGGTGGCGGAGCAGCTCGTCACCGCGCTCGGCAAGTTCGGCCTGACCCCGTTCGGCGAGGAGGGCGACCCGTTCGACCCGACCCGGCACGAGGCGGTGGCACACCAGACCTCGGCCGACGTCAGCGAGCCGACCTGCGTGCAGATCATGCGACGGGGTTACCTGGTCGGCGAGCGGCTGCTGCGGCCGGCGCTGGTCGGGGTCGCCGATCCCGAGTAAGTGGTGCGACACCTGGTCGTGCCCCCCCCCCCCCCCCCG
>JAEYGD010000018.1 GCA_023402505.1 Actinomycetes bacterium | reverse complement strand
GGTGCCGGGGGCGCCGAGGGGGAGACCGCCGCCGTCGTGGCCGGGGTGGCGGCGACCGGTGCCCGTACCGGCAGCGGGGCGACCGGGCCGCCGTCGCCGCACGCCGTGAGTGGGGCGACCAGGGCCGGCGCGAGCAGCAGAGCCAGCAGGCGGCGGCCCGGCCCGGCGGGACGGCCCGGCCCGGCGGGACGGCCCGGCCGGCCGGCGGTTTCGGCCGGACTGCCCGACCGGCGGTGACGACCGCTGCGGTCAACCATCGGACAACCGCTGCCGCACCTGCTGGCGGGCCTCGTGCAGGCGGGACTTCACGGTGCCCTCGGGCAGGCCGAGGGCCTCGGCGATCTCGCGGTAACTCAGGCCGAGAACGTCACGCAGAGTGATTGCCTCGGCGAGGTCGGGACGCACCGCGTCGAGCGCGTCGAGCAGGTCCAGCCGGGTGCCGGCGACCACGCTGGTCCGCCGCGGATCGGGCGGTTCCGGCAGCGGCACCCCGGCCGCCTCCACCCGCCACCGCCGCCGCAGCACCCGGTAGGTGGAGCGGGAGCGGTTCGCGGCGAGCCGGTACAGCCAGGTGTGGAACGACGACCGGCCCTCGAACCGGCCGATCCCGCCGGCCACCGCGAGCAGCGTGTCCTGGCAGGCCTCCTCGGCGTCCTCGCGGTGGGGCAGCAGCCGCCCGCAGAGCCGCAGCACCTCCGGCCGCACGGCCGCCAGCAGGGCGTCGACCGCGCCCGGGTCACCGCGCGCGGCGGCCCGGGCCAGGTCGTCGATTCCGTCTGCGAGGGGCATCACGCCGTCCCCGTTCCCGCCGGTGTGCCGTGCCGTCCAGGCTACGTGCGCGGCCGGGCCGGCGCGCCGGTCGAGTCCGCCAGCCGACTCCCGGGCCCGCCGGGGAGATCCACGCCACCTGGCCGTGATCTGTCCGCGCGGCTCGCTGGAGGACGGTCGTCGGGCGGGGATAGGGTGAGCCGTCCGACCTTCTCGCCACGACGAAGCCGACCCGGGGGGCGCCACGCATGGGCGATTCGTTCGCGCATCTGCACGTGCACACTGAGTATTCGATGCTCGACGGTGCCGCCCGGCTCAAGGACCTCTTCGCCGAGGTCGACCGGCAGGGGATGTCGGCGGTGGCGATGACCGACCACGGCAACATGCACGGCGCGAACGACTTCTACAAGCAGGCGATGGCGGCGGGCGTGAAGCCCATCCTGGGCGTCGAGGCGTACGTGGCGCCGGAGTCGCGGTTCCACAAGCAGCGGGTGCGGTGGGGCCGGCCGGAGCAGAAGAGCGACGACGTCTCCGGTGGTGGCGCGATCACCCACATGACCATGTGGGCGCAGAACAAGGCCGGCCTGCACAACCTCTTCAAGCTCAACTCCCGCGCCTCCATGGAGGGGCACTACATCAAGTGGCCCCGGATGGACATGGAGCTGATCGCCGAGTACGCCGAGGGCATCATGGCGACGACCGGCTGCCCGTCCGGTGCGGTGCAGACCCGGCTGCGGCTCGGGCAGTTCGACGAGGCGCTCAAGGTCGCCGGCGCGTACCAGGACATCTTCGGCAAGGAGAACTACTTCCTGGAGTTGATGGACCACAACCTGGAGATCGAGAAGCGGGTCCGCGACGGGTTGACCGAGATCGGCCGCAAGCTCGCGATCCCACCGGTGGTCACCAACGACTCGCACTACACGCGCGAGGACCAGGCCGAGGCGCACGACGTGCTGCTCTGCGTGCAGACCGCCAGCAACATCGACGACCCCAACCGGTTCCGTCTCGACGGCGGCGGCTACTACATCAAGTCGGCCGACCAGATGCGCGCGGTCAACAGCTCCGAGCTGTGGCTGGAGGGCTGCCGCAACACGTTGCTGGTCGCCGAGAAGGTCGACCCGGCCGGCATGTTCGAGTTCCGCAACCTGATGCCCCGCTTCCCGGTGCCCGACGGGGAGACCGAGGAGTCGTGGTTCCGCAAGGAGACCTTCGCCGGCCTGGCCCGCCGGTTCCCGGACGGGATCCCGGAGACCCACGTCAAGCAGGCCGACTACGAGCTGGGCGTCATCATCCAGATGGGGTTCCCGTCGTACTTCCTCGTGGTCGCCGACTTCATCCAGTGGGCCAAGGGCCAGGGCATCGCGGTGGGCCCGGGCCGCGGCTCGGCGGCCGGCTCGCTGGTCGCGTACGCCCTGGGCATCACCGACCTGGACCCGCTGCCGCACGGCCTGATCTTCGAGCGGTTCCTCAACCCCGAGCGTGTCTCGATGCCGGACGTCGACATCGACTTCGACGAGCGCCGGCGCGGTGAGGTCATCAAGTACGTCACCGAGAAGTGGGGCGAGGACAAGGTCGCGCAGATCGCGACCTTCGGCACGATCAAGGCGAAGGCCGCGATCAAGGACTCGGCGCGGGTGCTCGGTTACCCGTACGCGGTGGGCGACCGGATCACCAAGGCGATGCCGCCGGCGGTGATGGGCAAGGACATCCCGCTGTCGGGCATCTTCGACCCGAAGCACCCCCGCTACGCGGAGGCCGGCGAGATCCGGGGCCTCTACGAGTCGGACCCGGACGTCAAGAAGGTCATCGACACGGCGCGCGGCATCGAGGGGCTGATCCGGCAGACCGGCGTGCACGCGGCGGGCGTCATCATGTCCGCCGAGCCGATCATCGAGCACATCCCGCTGATGCGCCGGGACGCCGACGGGGCGATCATCACGCAGTTCGACTACCCGACCTGCGAGTCGCTCGGGCTGCTGAAGATGGACTTCCTCGGCCTGCGCAACCTGACCATCATCGACGACGCCCTGAAGAACATCGAGAGCAACCACGGGCGCAAGGTCGACCTGCTCAAGTTGCCGCTGGACGACAAGCCGACGTACGAGCTGCTGGCCCGCGGCGACACGCTCGGCGTGTTCCAGCTCGACGGCGGGCCGATGCGTTCGCTGCTGCGGCTGATGAAGCCGGACAACTTCGAGGACATCTCCGCCGTCCTGGCCCTGTACCGGCCGGGCCCGATGGGCGCCAACTCGCACACCAACTACGCGCTGCGCAAGAACGGCCTGCAGGAGATCACGCCGATCCACCCGGAGTTGGCCGAGCCGCTGGAGGAGATCCTCGGCCCGACCTACGGCCTGATCGTCTACCAGGAGCAGGTGCAGCGTGCCGCGCAGAAGCTGGCCGGCTACTCGCTGGGCCAGGCCGACCTGCTGCGCCGGGCGATGGGCAAGAAGAAGAAGGAGGTCCTCGACAAGGAGTTCGTGCCGTTCCGCGACGGCATGCGCGGCAACGGCTACTCCGACGAGGCCATCCAGACCCTGTGGGACATCCTGGTCCCGTTCGCCGACTACGCGTTCAACAAGGCGCACACCGCCGGGTACGGCCTGGTGTCGTACTGGACCGGCTACCTCAAGGCGAACTACCCGGCCGAGTACATGGCGGCGCTGCTCACCTCGGTGGGTGACGACAAGGACAAGATGGCGCTCTACCTGTCGGAGTGCCGCCGGATGGGCATCCAGGTGCTCCCTCCGGACGTGAACACCTCTGCCGGCCCGTTCACCCCGGTCGGGAAGGACATCCGCTTCGGTCTCGCCGCGATCCGCAACGTCGGGGCGAACGTGGTGAGTTCGATCATGCGGTGCCGGGACGAGAAGGGCGCGTACACCGACTTCTACGACTTCCTGTCCAAGGTGGACGCCGTGGTCTGCAACAAGAAGACCATCGAATCGCTGATCAAGGCCGGTGCGTTCGACTCGCTTCGGCACCCGCGCAAGGGGCTGCTCGCGGTCCACGCCGACGCCATCGACGCGTTCGCCGACGTCAAGCGCAAGGAGGCCGTCGGCCAGTACGACCTGTTCGGCGCGGGCTTCGGCGACACCGACGCCGGTGTCAGCACCACGGTGATGCCGGTGATCGCCGAGGGGGAGTGGGACAAGCGCGACAAGCTCGCCTTCGAACGCGAGATGCTGGGCCTGTACGTCTCCGACCACCCGCTGTTCGGTCTGGAGCACGTGCTCGGCGCGGCGGCGGACTGCACGATCGCCGCGCTCTCCGAGGAGGGCACGGTCCCCGACGGCGCCGTGGTCACGCTCGCCGGCATCCTCTCCGGAGTGCAGCGCCGGGTCACCAAGCAGGGCCGGGCGTGGGCGTCGGCCACCCTGGAGGACCTGGCCGGCGGCGTGGAGACGCTGTTCTTCCCCAACACGTACGAGGTGATCGGGCAGTACATCGCCGAGGACGCGATCGTGGTGGTCAAGGGGCGGGTCGACCGCCGCGACGACACGCCCCGGATCATGGCGATGGACATGTCGATGCCGGACGTCAGCAGCAGCGCGGCCAACAAGCCGGTCACGCTCACGATCCCGGTCACCCGCTGCACCCCGCCGCTGGTCGAACGGCTGAAGGAGACGCTGGTGCTGCACCCCGGCGACGCGGAGGTGCACGTCAAGCTGCTCAACGGCAGCAAGGTGACCCGGCTGCGGCTGGGTCCGTTCCGGGTGGCGCCCACCACCGCGCTGATGGCCGACCTGAAGAGCGTCCTCGGCCCGGCCAACGTCAGCTGACCGGCGCGCGGTGGACGGACGCGGCCCGTCCACCCGGGGCGTTGCCGGTGGCGTCCCGGGACACCGCGTCCGTGCCGGCTGATCCCGGGGCCGGGCCGCGGGCCCGGGATTGGTCGTCCCGCCCCGCGAGCCGGGTCGCTAGCGTCGGTGGCATGGAGATCGAGAAGGCGCAGCAGCTGTGGCAGCCCGAGCCGGGTTGGCTGAACACCGCCAGCTACGGGCTGCCGCCGGAGCCGGCGTGGGAGGCGTTGCAGGAGGCGCTCGCCGGTTGGCGGGTGGGGCGTCTGCCGTGGGAGAGCTGGGACGCGTCGACGGTCCGCACCCGGGAGGCGTTCGCGCGCCTGGTCGGGGTGTCCACGGGGGACGTGACGGTCGGCAGCACGGCGGCGCAGCTGCTCGCCCCGGTGGCGGCCGCGTTGCCGCCGGGCGCGACCGTGCTGGTCCCCGAGGTCGAGTTCACCTCGAACCTGTTCCCGTGGCTGGTGCAGGAGCAGCGGGGCGTCCGGGTGCGTACGGTCCCGCTGGCGGGTCTGGTCGACGCGATCGACGCCGGCACCGACCTGGTCGCGTTCAGCCTGGTGCAGTCCTCCGACGGGACGCTGGCCCGGTACGCGGACATCGTCGCCGCCGCCCGCGCGCACGACGCGCTCGTGGCGGTCGACGCCACCCAGGCGGCCGGGTGGCTGCCGTTCGACGCGGGGCTCGCCGACGCGGTGGTGGTCGCGGCGTACAAGTGGTTGATGGCCCCGCGCGGAGTCGCCCTGGCCTATCTGGCGCCCGAACTGCGTGACCGGATGCGGCCCGACGCGGCCTGCTGGTACGCCGGCGCCGACCCGCACGCCTCCTACTACGGTCCGCCGCTGCGCCTGGCCGACGACGCGCGGCGCTTCGACATCTCCCCGGCCTGGTTCAGCTACGTCGGGGCGGCGCCTGCCCTGGAGCTGCTGCTGGAGGTGGGGGTGCCGGCGGTCCACGCGTACGACGTGGCCCTGGCCAACCGGTTCCTCGCCGGCCTGGGCCGGCCGCCCGGCGACAGCGCGATCGTCACCGTCGAGGTGCCCGGCGCGCAGGAGAAGCTGGAGCGGGCGGGGGTGCGCGCGGCGGTGCGCGCCGGCCGGGTCCGGGCGTCCTTCCACCTGTACTCCACCGAGGCGGACGTCGACCTCGCTCTGGACGCCCTGACCGGTTGAGCGGGCGCGGGGGCCGGGGCCGCCCGGGGGCCCCCCCCCCCCCCCCCG
>JAEYGD010000009.1 GCA_023402505.1 Actinomycetes bacterium | reverse complement strand
CGGGGGGGGGGGGGGGGGGCTGGGGGCGGCCGGCCCCGGGGGGGCCGGCCGGGGGGGCGACGGCGAGCAGCCGTCGCCGCACCGGGTTGGCTCTGCGCATGCGAATCCTCCGAAGGGCGTCGGTGGTGGTTGTCCGGTGTGTGCACGGGCCTCCGCCGCGGCGCGCCGCCACCGTCGAGAGGGGCCAGGAGAGCGCTCTCCAGTTGAAGCTTGTCGATGCCCGTAACATCTGTCAAGAGTGTTACCAATTGCGGGCCGGCCCGGTCGGGCCGGTGTGACGCCGAGGTGGCGTGCCGCCGGGGCGGTGCGCGGCCGGCTTGACGGAGGCGGGACATTGTGGAAACACTCCGAGGGTCGCGTCCGCCGATCCCGTGGTGACGCCGGGAGGCTCGCTTGGTCCACGAGGAGACCCGCCGGTCCAAGGCCGGCCGGCTGCTCCGGCACGTGCACGTGAGCGGCCCGCTCACCCGTGCCGACCTGGCCGAGCGGTTGGACGTCAACCGCAGCACCGTCATGGCCCTCACCACCGAGCTGTCCCGCGTCGGCCTCGTCCGCGAGGACCCACCGGGGGAGACCGGCCGGGCGGGCCGGCCGTCGCTGATGGTGCGGCCGCAGTCCCAGCGGGTGTACGTGCTCGCGTTCGACGTCGCGGTCGACCGCCTGGTCGCCGCCCGGGTCGGTCTGGGCGGGGTCATCCTCGACCGCAGGGAGGCCCCCCGGCCCCGAGCCGGACCGGACCTCGACCGCGTGGTCGACGTCCTGGCCCGCTTCGGTCGGCAGCTGTACCGCGCCGCGCCGCCGGACGCGGTCTGCGTCGGTCTGGGCGCCTCCTACTGCGGAATGATCCGACCGGGTGACGGGATGGTGCGCTTCGGCCCCGACCTGGGCTGGGTGGACCAGGCGTTCGGCGCCGAGCTGAGCCGCCGCCTCGGGCTCGGGATGCCGGTCGTCGTCGGCAACGAGGCCCACCTGGGCGCGTACGCCGAACAGCAGCGCGGCGCGGGCGTCGGCTTCCAGAACCTCGTCTACCTGCACGGCGACGTGGGCGTCGGCGGCGGGATCCTCGTCGGCGGCCGGCTGCTCGGCGGTGACGGGGGATACGGCTGCGAACTCGGGCACATGGTGGTCAACCCGTACGACGGGCGGCCCTGCGGGTGTGGCTCGCGCGGCTGCCTGGAGGCCGAGGTCGGCGAGCGGGCCCTGCTCGACGCCGCCGGGCGCCCGGCCGAGGCGTTCGGCCGGGCCGCCGTACGGTCGGTCGTCGACGACGCCGACCGCGGTGACCCCGCCGCCCGGCAGGCCCTGTGCCGCGTCGGCGACTGGCTCGGCATCGGCGTGGCCAACCTGGTCAACCTGTTCAACCCGGGCATGGTGGTCTTCGGCGGGATGCTGTGCGACGTGTACCCCGGCGCTGCCGCCCAGGTGCGTGCCCGGATCGCCGGCAACGTGCTGCCCGTCGCCCGGGAGCACGTACGGCTGCGCACCGCCGCGCTCGGCGACGACGCCACCCTGGTCGGCGCGGCCGAACTCGGCTTCGCCGCGCTGCTGGCCGATCCGCTGGCCGTGGCCCCGGCGGCGGCGCGGGCGGACCGCGCGAACCCGGTCCCCGATCGCGACGGCACCGCGGCCTGACGCTCGCCGCCGTGCTTGCGCCGACCGGTCCCGCTGGGCCGGGCGGCGGTCTCAGTCCTCCGCGGACGCCCGGGACCCCGCCGGCACCCCACCGTCGGCGCCGACCGGATCCCGCTGGGCGGCGAGCTCGTCGGTGACCAGCAGGTCCCGCCGGATGTCGTGGTGCGGGTACGCGGTCCGGCCGACCATGTGCGCCGCCACCGGCGCGGTGGCGAGCTGGAAGGCCCCGACGAGCACCAGAGTGGTGATGTCCACGCCGTTGCGCAGCCGCAGCGCGCAGCCGAGCAGGACGAGCAGCAGACCGAGCACCTGCGGCTTGGCGGCCGCGTGCATCCGGAACAGCAGGTCGGGAAAACGCACCAGGGCCACCCCGGCGGCGACGCTGAGCAGCGCACCGGCGATCAGGCAGACGGACGCGACGGTGTCGAGGACGGCGTCGAAACTCACTCCGCGTCCTTTCTCCGCGCGGTGAACCGGGCCACACTGACCGAGCTGACGAACCCGAGGACGGCGAGCACCACCAGCACCGGCAGTGCCGTGGCATCGCGGCTGTACGCCGCCTCCGTCGCGATGGCGGCCACGATGACGGCGAGCAGGACATCGGTGGCGACCGCCCGGTCGAGGATCGACGGCCCGCGCATGATCCGCACCAGCGTCAACGCGCCGGCCAGGGCGAGCAGGGCGGTGACGATCACGGCGACGACACTCATGACGGCACTCCGCTTCGCTCCGCGCCGTCATAGGGCAGCACGGCGCTGTGCTGATGATTCGTTCGCTGGCGCTTGCTCATGCGATTGCCCCTTCCGGGTCGGCCGGCTGCGGTCGGCCGGTGGGGTCGATCTCGGTCACGCGGCGCAGCTCGTCCGGAGAGCCGATGGCGGCCACGATCCGGCCCTCGAGCTCGTAGACGCCGAGCCGGAACCGCTCCACCTCCTCGATGGTGCGTACGCCGATCACGTGCACGTAGAGGGTGCCGGTCGTCCGGTCGGCCTCGATGATGAGGCTGCCGGGAACCAGGGACAGCGCCTCGCCGACGAGGGTGAGGTTGAGGTCCGTGTTGACCCGCAACGGCACGGCGATGATCGCGCCGCGCGGGGTGTGGCCCGGCCGCAGCGCGAGCCAGGCGATGTGGATGGACGCGATCACGAGGTCCTTGGTGAAGTGCAGCCAGAACCGGGCGACCGGCAGCGGGCGGATCCGGCCGCCGAAGGTCACCGGTGGCAGCGGGAACACCACCAGCAGCACCACCGCGACCAGCACGCCGCTGATCAGGTTCGCCCAGCTCAACGTGCCCCACAGCAGCATCCAGGCGATCACCAGGAAGGTCCCGGCGACGGCCCGGTTGCGGCGGCGGTCGCGGGCGGTCAACGGCGGGTTGGACGGGGTGGGAGCCGGCGGGATCATCGAGTCGTCGGTCACGGGGCACCGTCCGGGAACACGGCCTCGACGTACGGGGTGCGGCGCAGCAGGTCGTCGGCGGCGTCGGTGCTGACCTCGAAGAGCGGCCCGGCCAGGACGGTCAGCGCCAGCCCGAACACCACCAGGGCGGCGGTCGGAGCGATCATCAGCCCCGGCATCATGGCGCCGGGACGCTCGGGGTCGGCGCCCGGGACGCTGTCACCGGCCGCCGGCATGTCGGCGCGCGGGGCGCGCCAGAAGGCCAGGTTCCACACCCGGGCGATGGCGTAGAGGGTGAGCAGGCTGGTGAGCAACCCACCCGCGACCAGTGCCCAGGCCAGCGGTCCACCGTCGGCCACCCCGGCCTGCACCAGGCCGAGCTTGCCGAGGAACCCGGAGAACGGCGGGATGCCGGCGAGGTTGAGCGCTGGCACGAAGAACAGCACGGCCAGCAGCGGAGACAACCGGGCCAGCCCGCCGAGGCGGTCCAGGGCGGTGCTGCCGCCGCGCCGCTCGACCAGGCCGGCGGCGAGGAACAGGGTGGTCTGGATGGTGATGTGGTGCACCACGTAGAAGATCGCGGCGGACAGGCCGAGCGCCGTGGTCAGACCCACCCCGAACAGCATGTAGCCGATGTGGCCGACCAGGGTGAACGACAACAGTCGTTTGATGTCGGACTGCGCGACCGCGCCCAGGATGCCGACCACCATGGTCAGCACAGCGGCCACCATCAGCAGGTCGGCGGTGCGCCCGCCGGGGAACAGCAGGGTCTCGGTGCGGATGATCGCGTACACGCCGACCTTGGTCAGCAGGCCGGCGAAGACCGCGGTGACCGGGGCCGGCGCGGTCGGGTAGCTGTCCGGCAACCAGGCCGACAGCGGGAACACCGCCGCCTTGATGCCGAAGGCCAGCAGCAGCATGCCCTGCAGCACCAGACGCAGGTCGTCCGGCAGCGCGTCCAGCCGGTCGACGAGCTGGGCCAGGTTCAGGGTGCCGGTCGAGGCGTACACCAGGCCGATCGCGACCAGGAACACCAGCGACGACAGCAGGCTCACCACGACGTACGTGGTGCCGGCCCGGATCCGGGTCTCGGTGCTGCCCAGGGTCAGCAGCACATAGCTGGCGACCAGCAGGATCTCGAAGCCGACGTAGAGGTTGAACAGGTCGCCGGAGAGGAAGGCGTTGCACACGCCCGCGGTCAGCACCAGATAGGTCGGGTGGTAGACCGACAGCGGCGTCTCCTCGTTCCCGTCGGCCATACCCTGGCCGATGGAGTACACCAGCACGCAGAGGGTGACCGCGGCGGAGACCACGAGCATCAGCGCCGCGAGCTGGTCGGCGACCAGCACGATGCCCAGCGGCGCCACCCAGCCGCCGACCTCGACGACCAGCGGCCCGTCCAGCGACGAGAGGACCAGGAGCAGCGCGGCCACGCCGACGGTGGCGGTGAGGACGGTGAGGCTGACCCACCGCTGGGCGCGCGGGCGACCGACGAGCATCAGGGTCAGGGCCGCGCCGAGCAGCGGCATCACCACGGGCAGGGGAACGAGCCAGGTCATCCGGTCCTCCCGGGGTCGCCGGCCACGGCGACCGGTCGTTCGGCGGGATCCTGCGGCGGCTCGCCGTCGGGGGAGTCGTTGTCCGCGGTGCCCGGGCCCTCGTCCCGGTCGGCCAGCTCCATGATGCGGCGGTCCTCGACGTCGTCCTGCACCTCGTCGTGACCGTTGAGGTGCCAGCTGCGGTACGCGAGCGCGAGCAGGAAAGCCGTCATGCCGAGGGTGATGACGATCGCGGTGAGCACCATCGCCTGGGGCAGCGGGTCACTCATGTCCTCCTCGGCGGTGGTGCCGACGATCGGCGGCCCGCCGGCCCGGCCCCCGGTGAGCAGGAGCAGGTTCGCTCCGTTGCCGAGCAGGATGACGCCCAGCAGCACCCGGGTCAGGCTGCGCTCCAGCAGCAGCGTCACCCCGGCGGCGAACAGCACGCCGACGACGAGGACGTAGGTCAGGTTCGGGGTCACACCAGCTCCTTCGTCCGGGCCTCGGGGACGTCCTCGGTCTCCTGCTGGCGGTCCATCTCGGCGCCGAGGCTGCGCAGGATGTCCAGGATCAGGCCGACCACGATGAGGAAGACGCCGACGTCGAAGAAGACGGACGTCACGAAGTGCACGTGGCCGAGGACCGGAACGTGCAGGTCGAGGACGGCGCTCTGCAGGAACTCCCCGCCCAGCACCATCGCGGTGAGGCCGGTGCCGAGCGCCACGAACAGTCCGGCGCCGAGCAGCACACCGGCGTCCACCGGTGCGGCGCCGTTGAGTTCGGTGCGCCCGCCGGCCAGGTAGCGCACGGCCAGCGCGAGGCCGGCGACCAGGCCCGCGGCGAAGCCGCCGCCGGGGGCGTTGTGGCCGGAGAACAGCAGGTAGATCGAGAACAGCACGATGGCGTGGAACAGCAGCCGGGTGACCACCTGGAGGATGACCGACTGCTGGCGGGTCGTGGCGCCGGTGGTCAGCCAGCGGGGCCGCACCGAGTCGCTGCGGCCGACGCCGGGGATGTTGCTGCGCAGGCCGAGGTCGCGGGAGCGGCGGAAGATCAGGCTGGCGACACCGGTGGCGGCCACCACCAGCACGGCGATCTCGCCCATCGTGTCCCAGGCCCGGATGTCGACCAGCGTCACGTTGACCACGTTCTTGCCGCCCCCGTACGAGACGGCCTCCTCGGGGAAGCCCACCGAGACCGGCGTCGCGATCCGGGCGCCGGCGGCCACGTACGCCATCCCGGCGGTGACCACGCCCACGGCGACGCCGAGGGCGATCCGGCCGCGCCGGCTGGCCCTTATCGGCCGCTCGGAGAACTTCGCCGGCAGCCGGCGCAACACCAGCACGAACATGACGATCGTGACGGTCTCGACGAGGAACTGGGTCAGCGCCAGGTCCGGGGCGCCGTGCAGGATGAACAGCAGCGCGGTCCCGTAGCCGGTGACGCCGACCAGGATCATCGCGGTCAGCCGGCGCAGGGCGCGGGCGGCGGCCACGGCGGCGACCACCACGACCGCGCCGGCGACCGCCTGCAACGGCGTGTCCCAGAGCATGAACCGCTGCGGCCACGGCGCGCCGGCCAGCAGCGCCCCGCCCGGCAGGACGACCAGCACCACCAGGATGACGCCGAGGTAGAACGGAAGGGAGCCGCGCTGGGTGGCGCCGGTGAGTTCCACTGCCACCCGGTCGACGGCACCGACGAGCCGGTCGTAGATCACGGCGCCGTCGAGGGGCATCCGGACCGGCCGCAGCCGGCCGCGGTGCAGCAGCAGGAAGAGTCCCGCGCCGCCGGCGATCGCCAGCGCGGAGACGGCGAGCGCCGGGGTGAGCCCGTGCCACAGTGCCAGGTGGTAGCCCGGGTCTGTACCGGTCGGGTACAGGTCGGCGTACGGGGCCAGGAGCCGGTCGACGGCCGGCGCCAGGGCGCCCGCCGCGAGACCGGCGACCGCGAGCACCGCGGCCGGCGCCAGGAACGGCCACCGGACCGGCTCGGCCGGGGTGACCGGCACGTCGGGCTTGCCGGCGAAGGCGCCCCAGACGAACCGCAGCGTGTACGCCACGGTCAGCACCGAGCCGAGCACGACCCCGCCGAGCACGACCAGGTCGGCCGTGCCGCCGTGCAGGAACGCCTCGACCGCCGCCTCCTTGGCCACGAACCCGGCCAGCGGGGGGAGACCGGCCATCGAGGCCGCCGCCAGGCCCGCCACGACCGCCAGCGCCGGCGCCCGCCGGCCGAGGCCGCTGAGCTCACGCAGGTCGCGGGTGCCGGCGACGTGGTCGATCACGCCGACCACCAGGAACAGGGTGGCCTTGAACAGGGCATGGGCGAGCACCATCGCCGCGCCGGCGAGCGCGGTGTCCCGCGTGCCGGCGCCGAGGATCACCATCAGCAGCCCGAGCTGGCTGACCGTGCCGTAGGCGAGCAGCAGCTTCAGGTCGACCTGCCGCAGCGCCGCCCAGCCGCCGAGGAACATCGTGATCAGGCCACCGGCCAGCAGGACCGGCCGCCACGGTGTGGCCTCCGCCACCGCCGGCCCCATCAGGGCGACGAGGAAGACGCCGGCTTTCACCATCGCCGCGGCGTGCAGGTACGCGCTGACGGGCGTGGGGGCGGCCATCGCCCCGGGCAGCCAGAAGCTGAACGGGAAGATCGCGGACTTGCTCAACGCGCCGAGCAGGACGAGCACCAGGGCGACGGCGAGGTAGCCGCCGCCGGGGAGGTTGTCGGCGACCTCCGACCAGCGGTAGCTGCCGGCGTGCTGGCCGAGCATCACGAACCCGGCCAGCATCGCGAGGCCGCCCAGCGTGGTCACCAGCAGCGCCTGCATGGCCGCCCGCCGGCTGGCCCGCTTGGTGGGGTCGCTGCCGATCAGCAGGTAGGAGAAGACGGTGGTCAGCTCCCAGAACACGTACAGCAGCAGGAGGTCGTCGGAGACGACGAGGCCGAGCATGGCCCCGGCGAACGCCACGAACACGGCGGCGAACCGGCCCAGGCCGGGGTCGTCGGAGCGGAAGTACCGCGCGCTGTAGGCGAGGACGAGTGCGCCCACACCGCCGACGAGCACCACCATCAGCCAGGACAGGGTGCCCATCCGCAGCGCGACGTCCAGCCCGAGCTGCGGCACCCAGGTGACCGTCTCGACGACCGGGGTGCCCGAGCGGACCGTGTTGGTGTGCGCCAGCGCCCAGCCGAGCGTGGCGGCGGGCGCGAGAGCCACCACGTAGAGCGCCCGGCGCCCCCAGCTGCGTACCAGCACCGGGGCGATCACCGCTGCGAGCACGTGGACCGCCACCAGTACCAGCACACACCCTCCCCAGAGCACGACGATCGGTTAGCCAAGCCTAACCGGTAAGGACCGAATTGGCACATCGCGCGATACCGGTAGGTTCGCGCGGGACGGTCGGAGCGCGACCGTCAGCAGCTTGCTAGGATCTCCGCCGCTGCGGAGGTCGCCGCGTCGGTGCCGGCGACGACCGCCTCGTCCCCGGCGGCGAGGACGAAGTCGTCCCCGGGGGTCGCGATCGTGTCGTCGCCGCGGATGACCGCGAGCAGGCCCACTGCCTGCCCGCCGAGGTCCACCTCGCGCCACGCCCGCCCGTCGGCCGGCGTGCCCGGGCCGATCGGGATCCGCACCACCGCGACGCCCGGTAGCTGCCGCTCCAGCTCGGCGACGTGCTGCACCGTGACGACAGCCTCCAGCAGGTCGGCCACCACCTGCGCCTCGGTCCGCTCCAGGGCGAGGGTGAACGCGGCGGCGTCCGGGTCCTCGGAGTGGTAGATGACCAGGTCGCGGCGGCCGTCGGGGTAGGCGACCAGACCGACGCGCTGGCCGCCGGCCGTGGTGAACCGCTGGCCGACACCGATGCCTGGTAGGACGGTCTTCTCGACCTGCATCGTCCACCCCTTTCACCGTGGCGGCACGTCGTCACGCCGCAGGGTCCTCAATCCCTATCATGATCGGTAGTCGGCGGACCAGACGCGGACGGACGGACCGATTCCGGCCGTTCGTCCGGTCGTCGCCGGGGCGCGACGACGACCGGCCGGCCGTGCCCGTCACCGCGGTCGATCCGCAGCTCACGCTCCAGCTCCGCCACGACCGTACGCAGGTCGTCTAGTCGCTGGGTGAGCGCGATCCGGTCCACCTCGTCCGGCACTCCGTCGCCGTCCTCGTCGTAGTCCGACGCGAGGCCCTCGGTCATCTCCAGCCGGCGCGCCTCCTCCATCGAGTTGACGATCACCGCGATGAGGATGTTCAGCAGCAGGTTGACCGTGATGACGACGAAGCTGACGTAGTAGAGGACCGTGAGCGGTGACACCGCCATGCCCTGCTCGATGAGGTCCGGCAGGGTCTCCAGGGAGAGCAGCACGAACAGTGTCAGCAGGGACTGGCCGATGTCGCCGTACTGTTCCGGGTAGCGCTTCCCGAAGATCAGCCAGCCGGCCATGCCGTACACGTAGAGCGTCACCGCGGTCAGGGCGAAGAAGCCGGCGACTCCGGGCAGGCTGCGCCACAGCGCCGCCACGATCGTCCGCAGACCGGGGGAGAAGCGCACCAGGCGCAGCACCCGGGCCACCCGCAGGAACCGCAGCACGGCCGAGTCGCCGTGCAGGCCCGGTATGAAGATCGCCGCGATCACCAGGAAGTCGAAGACGTTCCAGCCGTGCCGGAAGAAGTCCAGCGGTCGCCGGCCGTGCGCCGCGATCCGGACCGCGATCTCCGCCACGAACGCCAGCCGGAACACCCACTCCAGGGCGTGCAGCACCGGGCCCGCCGCGCCCAGATCGGGGTACGTCTCGAGCCCCAGCACGATGCCGTTGGCCATGATGAGCACGACGATGGCCACTTCGAACGGCCGTGACGCGACGATCCGGGCGCACCGCCGAGCCAGGGTGGACGTTGCGGCGGGCCGGTCCCGGCCGGGCCGCGTCCCCGGGCTCACCGCCCCCACGGGCCCGGATCCCCGGCCTCCGGGCCGTGTCGTCGGTCAGGGGCAGGCCGGGCTCGCATGCGCACAGCCTACGGTGTCGGCCGCGCGGGGAAGGCCGCCGCAGCACGGCCCCGACGGCCCGATCAGACACTGTTGCTAGGATCTTGCAACAACATATGAGTGGCATCAATGTCTCCGGGCCGGCCCGCCCGGTCCCGGAGACGGCCTGCCGCGCCACCCAGCGACGGGAGTTCACATGGGGAAGCCGCTGCCCACGCGCGTGACGGCGCTGGCCCTCGCCGGCGTCCTGACCGCCGCCGGCTGCTCGTCGCCGGCGGCGCAACCGGGTGGCGCGAGCGGTGCCGGCACGTTCGTCCTGGCCACCGCCGGCGAGCCGGACGCGCTGAACCCCGTCCTCAACTACGGCGTCGACGGCGGCTCGCTCATCTTCGACGGGCTGGTCGGCCGCGACGCGCGCAACCAGCTGGTGCCGGCGCTGGCCCGCGAGCTGCCGACCGTGTCGGCGGACGGGCGGACCGTCACCGCGAAGCTGCGCGACGGGGTCTCGTTCCATGACGGCAGCCCGCTGACCGCGCAGGACGTGGTGTTCACCTACCAGGCGGTGCTGGACCCGAAGGTCGACTCCACGCTCCGCTCGGACCTCGACATGCTCGCCTCGGTCACCGCGCCCGACCCGTCCACGGTGGTGTTCACCCTCAGGTACGCGTACGCGCCGTTCCTGCAGCGGCTGACGCTGGGCGTCGTGCCGGCCAAGGCCTTCGCCGGGCAGGACGTCAACCGGGCCACGTTCAACCGCCGCCCGGTCGGCACCGGCCCGTACCGGGTCACCTCGTGGACCCCCGGGGACCGGCTGGTCCTCGCGGCCAACGAAGCGTACTGGGGCGGCCGGCCGGCCAACTCCGGCGTGGTGGTGGCGTTCGTCCCCGACGACAACGTGCGCGCCCAGCGGATGCGGGCCGGGGAGTTCGACGCGGCGGAACTCGCCCCCAGGCTGGCGGCCGGGTTCGAGAAAGCGAGCGGTTACCGGGTGCACCGGGTGCCCACCGCCGACTACCGCGGAGTGATGCTGCCGATGGGTAACCCGGTCACCGGTGACCTGGCCGTCCGGCGGGCCCTGAACGCGGCCGTCGACCGTCAGGCCATGGTGACCGGGGTGCTCGGCGGCGCGGGCGAGCCGGCGTTCGGGCCGGTGCCGCCATCGTCGGAGTTCGCCGAGCCCGCCGTCACCGGCCGGCCCACCGCCGACCTGGCCGCCGCGACCGCCGTCCTGGACGCGGCCGGCTGGAAGCCCGGCCCGGACGGCGTCCGCGTCCGCGACGGACGGCCCGCCGCGTTCACCCTGATGTACCCGGCCGCCGACAGCCTGCGCAAGGAACTCGCCCTCGCGGTGACCGCGGACGCGAAGAAGGTCGGCATCCGGATCACACCGGAGGGCCTGACCTGGGACGCGATCACCCCGCGCATGAAGGACGCCGCGGTGGTCATGGGCTACGGCACCCCGTACGACCCGGACTTCGTCTCGTTCAAGCTGTTCAGCTCCGCCTTCGCCGGCCAGGGCTTCTTCAACCCCGGCTCCTACCGCTCCGAGGTGACCGACCGGGCCCTCCAGCAGGGGCGGGACAACGCCGACCCGGCCGCCCGCCGGACCGCCTACGCCACCTTCCAGAAGCAGCTCGCCGCCGACGTCCCGTGGGTGTTCCTCACCTACCTCCAGCACACCTACGTGGTGCGGGACACCGTGGCCGGCCTGGCGCCGCGGGTCGAACCCCACGAGCACGACGTCGCCAACAGCCTCTGGTGGAACGTCCACACCTGGTCCCGGGCGTCGTGACCGCGCCGACGCGCGGGAATCCGGCCGGCCGGCGGTCACGGCGGCTCGCCGGAGCGGGCGTGGCCGTCCGCCGCCGCCTGCTGGTCGCCGTCCCGATCCTCCTGGCGACCACCGCCGGCATGTTCGCCCTCGGCAAGGCGTCCCCGATCGATCCGGCACAGCAGTACGCGGGCGCGGCGGCGTTCACGACCAGCGAGGAGAACCTGGCCGAGATCCGCGCCAACTGGGGCGTGGACGACCCGCCGCCAGTGCAGTACGCCCGCTGGCTGGGCAACCTGCTCAGCGGTGACCTCGGCTGGTCCGCCAACCGCCACGAGCCGGTCACCTCCGTGCTGGCGGCCCGCGTCGGCTGGACCCTGCTGCTCGTCGGCGCCGCCCTGGCGCTCGTCCTGGCGGCGAGCCTGCTGCTGGGCACGCTCGCCGCGTACCGGCGGGGCGGCTGGTTCGACCGGGGGCTGCGCGCCACGGCGTACGCCGTGCAGTCGATGCCCGTGTTCTGGATCGGGCTCGCCGCGATCGCGGTGTTCGCCCTCGCCCTCGGCTGGCTTCCGGCCGGCGGGCTCACCGACGTCACCGCCACCGGGACCGATCCCGCCGACGTCGCCCGGCACCTCGTCCTTCCGGTGGCCGTGCTGGCGGTGTCGCAGACGCCGTGGTTCGTGCTGTTCGTCCGGGACGCCGTCGCCGACAGCCTCCGGGACGACCACGTCCTCGCCGCGCGTGCACGCGGCCTGTCCGGCCGCACGGTCCTGTTCGGCCACGCCCTGCGTACCGCGCTGCTGCCCTTCCTCACGCTGGTCGGCACGCACCTGCCGGAACTGGTCGGCGGCGCCGTGCTGGTGGAGACCGTCTTCTCGCTGCCGGGCCTCGGCGCGGTCACCGTCGACGCCGCGCTGGGCGGCGACTTCCCGCTGCTGGCCGCGATCACCCTGGTCACGACCGTGGTGGTGCTGGCCGCGAACCTGCTCACCGACCTCGCCTACGCGGCCGCCGACCCCCGGGTGCGTCTCGATGACTGACCTCGCCCTGCCCGCACCGACCCGGCGCCGGACGTGGCGTACCGGCCGCACCGGCGCGGCCGTCGCGGCGACCGTGCTCACCGGCACGGTCGTCGCGTGCCTCCTCGCGCCGCTGCTGTGGCCACTGGACCAGAGCGCGGTGGACCTGGCCCGTACCGGGCTCGCGCCGTCCTGGACGGACCCGGCCGGAACCGACGACCTGGGCCGCGACGTGGCCCACCGCAGCCTGTACGGGCTGCGCGTCTCCCTGCTGGTCGGCGCGGTCGCGGCGGTCGTCGCCACCGTGATCGGGGGGCTCGTCGGCGCGGTCGCCGGCACCGTCGGCGGCGCGGTCGACCGGGTGCTGATGCGGGTGGTCGACACGATCGCCGCGCTGCCGCACCTGCTGCTGGGCATCTTCATCGTCGCGATGATGCGACCCGGGCTCGACGCGGTGATCCTGTCCATCGGGTTGACCCACTGGCTGTCCACCGCGCGCATCGTCCGGTCCGAGCTGCTCAGCCTCCGCAACCGTCCCTTCGTCGATGCGGCGGTCTCCGGTGGCGCCGGCCGGGTCCGGGTCCTCACCCGGCATCTGCTCCCGCACGTGCTTCCCCGGCTGGCGCTGGCGACCACGCTGATCGTGCCGCACGCCGTCTGGCACGAGACGACCCTGTCCTTCCTCGGGCTGGGGCTGCCGCCGCACCTGGCCTCGATCGGCAACATGATCAACGACGGGCAGCGGTCCCTGCTGACCGGTGCGTGGTGGGCCAGCATCGTCCCGGGGGTCCTCCTCGTCGTCGTCACCCTCGCCCTGGCCACCCTCACCGGCCGGTGGCGCGACCGCCTCGACCCGCGAGTACGAGCGGAGCTGAACCTGTGACCGCCGCCGCGCCCGACACCCGCACCGCCGCAGCCCCGGCCGGACGTGCCCTGCTGGAGGTCGACGGGCTGACCGTGCGGTTCCGGCTCCGCGACACCGTCGTGCACGCCGTCACCGACCTGGACCTGACGGTGCGGGCGGGCGAGCTGCTCGCCGTGGTGGGGGAGTCGGGGTGCGGGAAGTCGGTGCTCGCCCACGCCCTGCTCGGGCTGCTCCCCGGCAACGCCGTGGTCACCGGTCGCGCGCGCCTGCACGGGCCGGCCCCCGTCGAGCTGGTCGGCTGCGGCGAGCGACACCTGGCGCGCGCGGTCCGGGGGCGCGCGGTGGGACTGGTGCCGCAGAGCCCCGCCACCGCGCTGACTCCCGTCCGCACCGGACGCCGCCTGCTCGAGGAGACGCTGCGCGCCCACGGCCACCCGCGGCGCGCCGCGCCCGGCGCAGCCGAGCGGCTGGCCGCCGACGTCGGTCTCGACCCGGCCGACCTCGACCGCTACCCCCACGAGCTGTCCGGTGGGATGGCCCAGCGCCTGGTGACCGCGCTCGCCCTCGCCCCGGACCCGCCGCTCCTGCTCGCCGACGAACCGACCACCGGTCTCGACCGCCCGCTGGTCGACCACACCCTCGACCTGTTGCGCCGGCGCTGTGACGGTGGCGCCGCCGTCCTGCTCATCACCCACGACCTGGCCGCCGCACGCCGCGTCGCCGACACGGTCGCCGTCATGTACGCCAGCCGGATCGTCGAACACCGCCCCACCGCCGACCTGTTCGACGCCCCCGCGCACCCGTACGCCGCCGGTCTCCTGGACGCGCTGCCCGAGCGGGCCTTCCGGCCGGTGCCGGGGCACCCGCCGATGTTGACCGACCTGCCGGCCGGCTGCGCCTTCGCCGCCCGCTGCGACCGTGCCACCGACCGGTGCGCCACGCAGCCCGCCCCGGTAACGGACCGTGGCGGCCGGGTGGCCTGCCACCACCCCCGACCCGCCGGAGGGGCGGCATGAGCGAGCGTCAGCGAGTGAATCATCGGTGCGGTGCGGTGGTGCCTCAGGCCGGCCCGGAGCGCAGCGGAGGGGCGGCATGAGCCTCTCGGCGGAGGGGGTGAGCGTCGCCTACCGGGAGCACCCCGTCCTCGACCGCGTCGACCTGACGATCTCGCGCGGCGAGACGGTCGGCCTGCGCGGCCCGTCGGGCAGCGGCAAGTCGACCCTGGCCCGGGTCCTCGCCCTGCTGCACACCCCGGACGCCGGTCACGTCACGCTCGACGGCGAGCGTGTGAACGGCGCGCGGTACCGGGTGCCCGCGTCGGTCCGCACCCGGGTGGCGATCCTGTTCCAGAGTCCCCGGGCGGCCAGTGACCCCCGGTTGACCCTGGCCGACCTCGTCGCCGAGCCGCTGCGCGCCACCGGGACCGGCCGGGACGAGGCCCGGGACCGGGCGGTGGAGCTGGCCGACCTCGTCGGTCTCACACCGGACCTGCTGACCCGGCGCCCGCACGCGGTCAGCGACGGTCAGTTGCAGCGTGCCTGCCTGGCCCGGGCTCTCGTCCACCGGCCCGCCTACCTGCTCTGCGACGAGGCGACGTCCATGCTGGACGCCTCCACCCAGGCGCACGTCGCGGCCGTGGTGACCGACTACCAGCGGCGGCACGACGCCGGGGTGCTGCTGATCACCCACGACGCGGCGCTGCTGGACCGGTGGGCCACGCGCGTCGTGGACCTGCCGGTGCCCGGTGCGGCGGTTCCGGCGCCGCTGCCCGGGTGACGACCGGGCCCGGTCAGGACCGGTCGCGCCGGCGACGGTCCTCGCGGACGGCGTAGCGGATCGAGCGGAGGGTCGCGTCCGGCGCGAAGATCAGTGCGTACCAGCGGTCCAGCATCGCGCGGAGCTCGGCGACCGTGGTCTGCAGCCGCCGGGTGCGTTCGTCCAGGGCGCGCAGCTGCTCGCGCGCGGCCTGCGCCTCGGCCTCCAGCTCGGCCATCCGGGTACGCATCGGCTGCACCAGCGTGAGTGCGGTGTCGGTGAGCAGGTCGGCCGCCTCGGCGCGGAACTTGCCGCGTTGTACGACGACGGCGGCGATGGCGGCCAACCCGCCGGCGCCACCGAGGAGGCCGAGCACCGACAGCAGGATCTGGAGCCACTGGGGTGCGGCGTTGGAGGGGGGTGGGGCTGTCATGGGAATCCGCCGACGACGTCCGTGGGTGACCGCCGTGGATCGACCATGCCCCGCAGGTCGCGCAGGAGTTCACCGGCACGCCACCACGACCCGACCGCCACGGCGCTGATGAACGACGCCGCCGTGACGGACGTCCGTCCGGAGATCACCGCCAGGGTGACCGCGTACATGCCCGTGACGGTCCCGAGCATCAGCATGGACGCGAGTTCCATGCCGAGCCGGGTGGAGCACCGCCCGGGCCAGAGCAGCCCGGCGATGCCGACCAGGCCGGCGAGGATCAGGCCGAGTTCCCAGCCGATGCGGACCGGATCGGGCATGGCGATCTCGACCGCCGGCGGCCTGGTTTCCATGCACAGCATCAGGGTCCCGCACACGGGTGCGATGGCGACGACCGCGTTCTGGAAGGGCCGTCGGTTACGCCAGACCAACCTGTTCGGCACCGTAGCTCCTCAGGGTCTCTCGCCGAGCCGTACGCGCTGTCGATCCGGAACGGATCCGCGCGGCCGAGGGAGTGACGACTAGCGTCGTTGGTGGCCGACAGGTCAGTCATATCACCCTGCCAGCACTGTCACCAACTGATGAGATCCGACAAACCCGCAGGTCAGACGGCTTTTCGTGAGGCGGTCGCCGAGGGCTGGCACCCCGCGACGGCTTGCCGATCGGGGAGATCATGTCGACGATGATGCGGTCACGCCCGCACTTGAAGGAGATGCCATGACCGCTACCGCGCCCGCCGCCACCGCCCCGAAGTCGCTCGGCTCGACCGTGCGGCTGCTGTCCGTCCTAGTGATCGCCGCTGGTCTGATCATGCTGGTGGGCGGCGCGGCGACCTGGTTCACCGTGCAGAACCAGCTGGCCGACGAGCGGATCACCGTGTCCGACGACGCGGAGTGGTTCGCGGGCGAGAAGATCGACGGGCCGCTCACCGCGTACGCGGAGGCGGAGGTCATCGAGAAGCACGCGCTGGAGGCCAGCGGTGGCAAGACCTACGCGGAGCTGGACCGGGAGGACCCGAACCGGCAGACCGTGATGACCGGTTCGTTCCTCCGGTCGTCCCTGTTCACCTCGGTGGTGTCCTTCGGCGTCGCCGCCATGGCGATGGGTCTCGGTCTGGTGATCACGCTGATCGGCTACGCGCTGCTGACCCTGTCGCGCCACCTGGGCGCCGCCACGGCGCCGTCGTCCCCCGCGCCCTGACCGGCCGTGTCCGGCCGGGTGTGGTCACGGC
>JAEYGD010000554.1 GCA_023402505.1 Actinomycetes bacterium | reverse complement strand
GGGGGGGGGGGGGGGGGGGGGGGGCGTCGTGGTCGACGTCATGGTTGGGCCACCTCGGGCCGTCCCTGCGCCTTGAGCGCCGTGTTGAGGTAGCTGAGGTCGTACAGGCCGGTGAGGTCGACCGGCTGGGTCAGCTCGACGGCGACGGCGTGGTCGAGGCCGGTCTTCAGGGACGAGGCGATCGGGTCGTTGGTGAACTCCAGCGTCGACCACGCCTGCTTGATGAGCTTCAGGTCGAGCGGCTTACCGGTGATCTTGCCGATGTGGTCGGAGATCGCCTGGTGCGCCTCGTCCGGCTTGGTGTTGACGAACTCGTTCGCCGCGACCTGCCCTTCGACCAGCTTCTGCACCACGTCCGGGTGTGCCTTGAGGAACTTCGTGCTGACGATCAGGTTGGTGATGACGAACTTCCCGTCCGGCCAGAGGTCACGCTCGTCGACCAGCACCTTGCCGCCGGCGTTGACCAGCCGGGAGACGAACGGTTCGGGCACCCACGCGCCGTCGATCGCACCGCTGCCGAAGGTCTCGATCGTCTGGGCGTTCTCCTGCGGGACGATCGTGACGTCGCCGCCGCCCTCCTTGGTCGTGCGGAGGCCCTTCTCCTTGAGCCAGTGGCGGATCGCCACGTCCTGCGTGTTGCCGAGCTGCGGCGTCGCGATCTTCTTGCCGCGCAGTTGCTCCCAGGAGGTGATCTCGGGCTTGACCACGAGGGCGACGCCGCCGGAGGCCGCGCCGGAGATGACCCGGACCGCCTCGCCCTTGGACTTCGAATGGGCGTTCACCGTCGGGTTCGGGCCGATGTACGTGGCGTCGAGCGCTCCCGAGAAGATCGCCTCGACGGCCGACGGGCCGGCGTTGAAGGTGGTCGTCTCCAGCTTGACGCCGTCGCCCAGCTTCTCCGCGAAGATGCCCTTCTCGACACCGACCACCGCCGGGGCGTGGGTGATGTTGGGGAAGTAGCCGAGCCGCAGGGCGACCGGGCCGGACCCGCTCCCCGCGCTGTCGCTGTCGTCGCCGCAGGCGGCGGCGGTGCCCAGGGTCGCCGCGCCGACGACGGCGACGGCGGCCAGGGAGACCAGCCGGCGCATGGGGGAGCGTCTCATCGTCCATCCAATCCGCAGTATTCCTACTTGGTTGGTAGGAAGAGTGGACTTGCGCTCGACCTCAGTCAAGGGTCATCCACATCCCGGGACGATCGGTCCGCTTGTTGACACCCTTTCCTACTGACTCACTGGGTTTCGCGGCAGCGGTCCGGCACCTCACGCCGCAACGGGCGGGTGCGGCGGCGGCCGGTGCCGGAAGGTCACCGGTACCGGAGGCACCGACGCGTTAGGGTCGGTCACGTGCCGACGCGCAGAGCGAAGATCCCGACGACGAGGTACCCGGTCGAGCGGTTCACCCTCGACAACGGCCTGCGGGTGGTGCTCACCCCCGACCGCAGCGCCCCCGTGATCGGAGTGGCGGTCGTCTACGACGTCGGCATCCGCTCCGAGCCGGAGGGTCGCACCGGCTTCGCCCACCTCTTCGAACACCTCATGTTCCAGGGCTCGGAGAACCTGGAGAAGCTGGCCCACTTCCGGCACGTCCAGGGCGCCGGGGGCACCTTCAACGGGTCCACCCACCTCGACTACACCGACTACTTCGAGACGCTGCCCGGCAACGCCCTGGAGCGGACGCTGTTCCTCGAGGCGGACCGGATGCGCGGCCCCCGGCTGACCGAGGAGAACCTGCGCAACCAGGTCGACGTGGTCAAGGAGGAGATCCGGGTCAACGTGCTCAACCGGCCGTACGGCGGATTCCCGTGGCTGACCCTGCCGCCGGTCATGTTCGACACCTTCCCGAACGCCCACGACGGCTACGGTTCCTTCGACGACCTCGAGTCGGCCACGGTCGACGACGCCGCCGACTTCTTCCGGCGCTACTACGCCAGCGGCAACGCGGTGCTGACGGTCAGCGGCGACATCGACGTCGCCGACGCCACCGAGCTGATCGAGCGGCACTTCGGCGACGTGCCCGCCCGGCCGGCCCCCGAACGGCCGAGCTTCGTCGAGCCGGACCTGACCGCCGAGCGGCGGCGGTCGTACACCGACAAGCTGGCTCCGCTGCCGGCGGTGGCCGCGGCCTGGCGGGTGCCCGACCCGGTCGGCGACTTCGCCGGCTACCTGCCGTACGTGGTGCTCGCCGAGGTGCTCACCGACGGCGACGCCTCCCGGCTGGTGGAGCGGCTGGTCCAGCGGGACCGCGCGGTGACCAGCCTCGGCGGGTACCTGGGCTTCATGGGCGACCCGTTCGACGTCCGCGACCCGACGGCCCTCCTGCTCCAGGCGCACCTGCCGCCCGGCGGCGACGTCGACAAGGTGCTGCGCACCGTCGACGAGGAACTGGACCGGCTGGCCACCGACGGGCTGGCCGACGGCGAACTGGCCCGTACCCAGGCCCGGATGGCCACCCACCTGCTGCGCGACACCGACGCGGTGCTCGGCCGGGCGTTGCGGATGGCCGTCCTCGAACAGCAACGCGGCGAGCCGGGCCTGCTCAACGAGCTGCCCCGGCTGGTCGGCGAGGTCACCGAGGAGGCCGTCCGGGCCGCCGCCGCCACCCTGCGGCCGGAGCGCCGCGCGTCCGTCGAGGTCATTGCCGGAGGTGCCCGATGACGACGGTGACCGTGCCGCGTGCCCTGCCGCCGCTCGGCCCCACCCGCCGGCTCAAGCTCCCCAGGCAGGCCGAACGCACCCTCGCCAACGGGCTCACCGTGATCGCGGTACGCCGACCGGCGGTGCCCCTGGTCGAGCTGCGGCTGTGGATGCCGTTCGGGCAGGTGCGCCTGGCCCGCGGCGCGATGCTCGCGCAGACGCTGCTCTCCGGCACGGAGACGATGTCCGCGGTGCGGATCGCCGCCGAGCTGCAGAAGGTCGGCGGCGGGCTGTCCGCCGGCATCGACCCGGACCGGCTCATGCTCTCCGGTGCCGGGCTGGTCACCGGCCTGGACCGGATGCTGGAGATCCTGGCCGACGTGCTGACCGGAGCGGCGTACCCGGCCGACGACGTGGCCACCGAGCGGGACCGGCTGGTCGACCGGATCCAGGTGGCGCAGAGCCAGCCCGCGCACCTGGCCCGCACCGCGCTGCTCAAGCGGATCTACGGCCGGCACCCGTACGCGGTGCAGACCCCCGAGCCGGAGCAGGTGCGGGCGGTGCGCCCGGGTGTGCTGCGGACCCTGCACGCCCAGCGCGTGCACCCGGCCGACGCGGTCCTGGTGCTGGTCGGGGACGTGCAGCCGGACCGGGCGCTGGACGCGGCCGAGGCGGCGCTGGCCGGCTGGAACGGGGCCGGCCACGTCACCGACCTGCCGCCCGCCCCACCGCTGGAACCCGGGCCGCTGCTGCTCGTCGACCGCCCCGGCTCGGTGCAGTCCTCGCTGCGCGTGGCGCTGCCGGCGGTACCGCGGACCCACCCCGACCACGCCGCGCTGCAACTGGCGAACCTGATCTTCGGCGGCTACTTCTCCTCCCGCTGGGTGGAGAACATCCGCGAGGACAAGGGCTACACGTACGGGCCGCACTCGCTGGTGGAGCACTCCGTCGCCGGGTCCGTGCTGGTCGCCGCCGCCGAGGTGGCCACCGAGGTGACCGGGCCGGCGCTGCTGGAGACCACGTACGAGCTGGGCCGGCTGGCCTCCGTCCCGCCGAAGGAGGAGGAACTGGAGCAGGCCCGCCAGTACGCTCTCGGCACCCTCCAGCTCGGCATGTCCACCCAGTCCGGGCTGGCGTCGCTGACCAGCGCGTACGCCGGCAACGGCCTGCGCCTGGACTTCCTCGCCGAGCACTCGGCGCGGCTGGCGAAGGCGACCGTGGCCGACGTCGCCGAGGCGGCGGCCCGCTACCTCGCCCCGGCTCGGGCGGTCACCGTCGTCCTGGGTGACGCCGAGCGGGTGGCCCCGCAGTTGGCGGCGCTCACCACGGTCGTCACCGAACCGGCCGGGCAGTGAGCGGCGCCGAGCCCGCCCCACCGCTGGCCCGTTCCACGCTGGACCGCGCGGCGCAGCGGCGTACCGATCCGGACTGGCTGGGCCGCGCGTGGGGGCGGGCCCGGGTGCTGGTGCTCGACAGCGGGAACGAGGGGCGCGCACTGGTACGCGCCGACACCCACCCGCCCGAGCTGGCGCTGGTCGGCCCCGGTGAGCTGCCGGCCGGGGCCGTCGCCCGCGCGATGTTCCTCGGCGTCGAGCCGGACGGCGTGCCGGTGTTCGCGGTGGACGCGCCGTTGCCGGCCCGGCCCGGCACCCGTGCGGCGCACCTGCGGGAGGTCGGCCACCTGCTCGCCGACCGGGACGCCGGCCTCTTCACCGCCGGCCTGGCGCTGCTCAACTGGCACCGGCGGCACGCGTACTCCCCACTCACCGGCCAGGCGACCACGATGGACGAGGGCGGTTGGTCCCGGGTCGCGCCGGGGGGTGAGCGGATGTGGCCGCGTACCGACCCGGCGATGATCGTCCTGGTGCACGACGGGGTACCCGGTCCCGACGGTCGCTGCCTGCTCGGCAACAACGCCACCTGGCCGCGCGTACCGGGCGAGCGGCGCTTCTCCTGCCTCGCCGGTTACGTCGAGCCGGGCGAATCGGCCGAGGCGGCCGTGCTGCGCGAGGTCCGCGAGGAGGTCGACGTCGCGGTCACCGACATCGCGTACGCGGGCAGCCAGGCCTGGCCGTTTCCGGGTTCGCTGATGCTGGGCTTCCACGCCACGGCGGATCCGCGGCACCCGCTGCGGGTCGACACGACGGAGATCGCGTACGCCCGCTGGTTCACCCGGACCGAGGTCGGGGCGGCACTGGCCGGGCGGACCGTCGACGTGGACGGCGACCGGCTGGTCCTTCCGCCCCCGTCGTCGATCGCCCTCTTCCTGGTCGAACGCTGGCTCGACGGCCACCGCTGACCGGTGCGCGGGTTCCGCCGGCGGACCGCTACCGGTCCGGTCGGCGGGGCTCGGCGTGGCTGCCGGCGGGTTCGACCGGCGGGGCTCGGCGTGGCTGCCGCCGGCTCCGGTCGGCAGGCTCGGCGTGGCGGCGTGGGTGCCGGCCCGGCGTGTCGGACGCGGACAAGGATGCGGCGCAGAGCGGTATTCCGGTCAGGCATATTCATGCCTGACCGGAATAT